>CAMDQF010000130.1 GCA_945905745.1 Litorilinea aerophila | reverse complement strand
AAATCAGTACACGAATCATGGCTTGTTGCTTTCGTTTCAGTCGGGAACGCCGCATCTCTGGCGGCAGGCTTGCCGCCAGAGATGCGGCGTTCCCAGAGACACCAATCAATGCCTGCGTAGTTACGAATTATACCAGAAAACGGGAGGCTGTGCTATCGCTTGTGTTTTGAGCGATTCTTCGTTACAATGGAAGTGCCTTCAAGTACATCTATTGCGCGCTGCACTGCTTTTCTTGGCAGCCTATCCGTTGTATCAACCACTCTATTCTCATGGAGGAATGCAATGTCAACACACAGAACAGGTATATTTGCTCTGCTGCTGCTGGTTGTGCTGCTGGCGCTCTCGGCCTGCGCTGCACCGCCGCCCCCGGCTGCTGGCAGTGAAGCCAGCGTCGCCGCTGCGCCCGCCGACGAAACTGTCACCATCACCTGGGCCATGTGGGGCAGCCCAGAGGAGATTGCCACCCATCAAAAGGTGGCTGACGCTTTTGTGGCCGACCATCCGAACATCCAGATCGAAATCATGGGGGCGCCCTGGAGCGACTACTTTACCAAAATGCAGACCCTGTGGGCCAGCGGTGACTCCGCAGTGATCCCAGATGTGGCCTTCCTGTGGCCCACGCCCAAATACGCGGCCGAAGGTGTCCTGGAGAATCTGGACTCCTACATCAGCACCAGCGGGTACGATCTGAACGACTACTGGCCCGCCTTGCTGGAATCCGCCTCGCTGGATGGCAGCGTCTACGGCTTCCCGCGCGACATCAGCACCGACATTCTCTACTACAACAAAGACATCTTCGACGCGGAGGGACAGGCATACCCGACCGATGAGTGGACCTGGGAAGATTGGCAGGCGGCGATTCAAGCGTTGAGCAAGAAGGATGCCAATGGCAAAGTAGAGCGTTATGGCCTGGCTATGGAAGGCGGCAAGTACGGCAAGTTTGTCGGCCAGAATAACGGCCAGCTTTTGGACGACATGCGCAACCCCAGCAAGTGTATGCTGGACCAGCCCGGCGCGCTTGAGGCCATCACGTTCCTGGCCGATCTGATGAACAACAGCTACGCTATGCGCGATGCTGACCTAAGCCAGGCTGGCGGCGACACCGCCGTCTTTCAGAGCGGTCAGGCCGCCATGATTGTGCAGAATAGCAGCCGCGTCTCGGCCTTCAACGCGGCCAGTATGAATTACGACGTGGCCCCGGTGCCTATCCCGGTCGGCGGCAAGCGATCCAATGCGGCGGGCGGCGCAGCCTGGGTAATGAGCGCGGGCAGCGACAACAAAGAGGCAGCCTGGACCTTCCTGAGTTGGTTACAGAGCAAAGAGGGCGGCCAGAAGCTCTACACCGAATCCGGTGAGATCTTCCCGGCCCTGCGCTCGGTGGCCGAGTCTCCAATCTTCATGAATCCGGCTATGCAGCCTGCCAATCGCCAGGCATTCATCACCGAATCAGATGCTTCCGAGGTCGGCGCGTTTGGCTACTTCCCCGAATGGGATGAACTGAACGGCTCGATCTTCAGCCCGGTGCTGGAGCAGATCTGGGCCGGGGAGGCGTCTCCTGCGGATGTCCTGCCCGGAGCGTGCAGCCAGGCCAATGACTTCCTGGCCGCCAACGGTTTCCCGAAGCAATAGGCAACGGTGAGGGGTGAAAGGGTGGCGGACAGATCGCTCACCCTTTCACCCCTTCACCCCTTCGCCCCTTCGCCTGCCCTGAAAAAAGTCCCCGGCACTTTACGAACTTCGATGGCTGGAACTTCGTCTACAGGCCCGCTGGGGCAGAAAGTGCCGGGGACTTTTATGATGCGCACAACCCCTCCAACAACCAACAGGCCCTGGCGTCGCTATCGCCCCGATCAGCAATGGGAGGGCTATCTTTTCCTCCTGCCCAGCTTCATCGGCTTTGCGATCTTTGTGCTGCTGGCGGTGGTCATCTCTCTGGGCATCAGCTTCTCGGATTGGGGGCTGACGGGCTGGAAGGGCTTTGTCGGTCTTCGCAATTATCAGGAACTCTGGCGCGATCCCGTCTTCTGGAAGAGCTTCGGCAACACGGCCTTCTACATTGTCACGATCGTTCCCCTCCAATTGGCCTTTGGCCTGGCCCTGGCCGTGGCGCTAAACCAGGGCATGCGCGGTCGTCTGCTCTACCGGCTCATCTATTTTATGCCCGTGGTGACGACGATTGTGGCCGGGGCTATCGTCTTCCGGCTGCTCCTCAGCACGAATGGCCCAGTCACAGATGGAATTTATTGGCTGGTCAACCAGACGGGTCTGCCCCTGCAACCGCCCGATTGGCTCAACAGCAGTCGTTTCTCCAAGTGGTCGGTGGCCCTGTTGACGCTCTGGAAAAACACCGGCTTCACGCTTGTTGTCTATCTGGCCGCACTCCAGGCCGTGCCGGTGGACCTCTACGACGCAGCCGAGACCGACGGGGCCAACCCCTGGCAACGCTTCCGCCATGTAACGCTCCCGCTGATCAGCCCGACGACCTTTTTTCTGTTGGTCTTTCAAATGATCGGCGCGTTCCAGCTCTTCACCGAGCCTTTTGTGATGACCCGCGGCGGTCCGGCCCAGTCGTCCATGCCCGTCGTCCAGTACATCTACCAGAACGCCTTCCAGTTTGGGCGTATGGACAAGGCATCAGCGATTGCCTGGTTTCTCTTTCTCTTTATTTTTGTCTTTACGCTGCTCCAAAACCGGATGCAGAGCCGCTGGGTCTACTACGAGACGGAGTGATATGGCGATCCAAGCAGAGGCTGCCGCTGGCCGCGCAGGGCGTGACAATCCCCAATCCAGGCCAGCGACGCTGCGCCGGCTGCTTCTGCATGGCGTGCTGATTCTGGGCAGTGGGCTGATGCTTGCACCTTTTTTTGTGATGCTGGTTGTTTCACTGGTGCCCAACGAAGCCTTTCTCTCCCGGGATTTCAGCCTGCAACAGTTCGGTTTCGCCAATTATTTCGAGACATTCCAGATTGCCCCCTTTGGGCGCTACTATCTCAACAGCTTGGTCGTTGCGACCAGCGTGACAGTGCTGCAAATTTTGGTGGCGTCGGCAGCAGCCTTTGCCTTTTCTCGCCTGCGCTTCTGGGGGCGCGATCTGATCTTTCTGCTCTACCTCTCCACGCTGATGATCCCGTTTCTGGTGACGATGATCCCCAATTTTTTGATCGTCAAAGAGCTGGGCTGGTACGACAGCTACTATGCGTTGATCCTCCCCACCGCGTTTAGCGTCTTCAGCACATTCCTGCTGCGCCAATACTTCCGCGGTCTGCCGCTGGAGTTGGATGAAGCAGCGCGCATGGATGGGGCTACGAGCCTGCGCATCTGGTGGCAGATCATCATGCCACTGAGCGGCCCGGTGATCGCTACCCTGGCCATCTTCAACTTCCAGGGGTCGTGGAATGATTTCCTGTGGCCGCTGATCATCACCAGTTCGGCCGAGATGCGCACGATCCCTATCGGTCTGGCTTCCTTCCAGGGGCAATACAGCACAGAATGGGGTCTATTGATGGCCGGCTCGGTCATCGCTCTACTGCCCGTGTTGATCATCTACATTCTCGCCCAAAAACGTTTTGTCGAGGGCATCACACTCTCTGGAATGGGCGGCAGATAAGAGCCATGACAACCCCAATTGGCAAAATCGTCAAATCCAACACCCACATTGACTACGTCTGCCAGGTCTACGGACCGGGGGAACTGGTGGCCCAGCCTTTGCCCACGGACTACGCCTTTGGCGAATTCGTGGCGATCGAGCTGAGCGGCTCCAGCAGCCCCGGCGCGCTGGTGGGCGTTATTTATAACACGCTGCTGCTTAATCCCGACTTTGGCAGTCTGGGGCCGCGACTCAGCCCCCGGGGTGAGCAGGAGATTTTCACGCCGGACTATCTTTCCGAGACAGCTACCCTCGTGGGTATTATCGCTCTGGGCTGGCGGGAAGGCAGGGTCTATCGCCAGGGCATCCCCGGTCTGGCCGCGGCTGTGGACGCGCCCGTGCGCCGCCTGAGCGACGAGGAACTGCGCGCCTTCCATCTGGACGCCGCGGGCCGTCTCTCTCTACGCTACGCCTCTGTGCTGATGGGGATGAACAATCCCCTGGTTCCCCAACTGCTGCTGACGCTGATTGACCGGCTGGTCGCCCTCTTCCCGGAACAGAGCAGGCAGTTGCAGGTGATGAGGAATAATGTGGCGTGGAAGAGTATTGTGCAGCCGGCTGGATAGGCGCAATGGGGTTTACGGAGAAAGGAATGGCTTATGCAGAATCTCGATAGGATCACTTTTGACCCAAATGTAATGGGTGGCAAGCCCTGCATTCGAGGAATGCGTGTAACCGTCGGCACAGTAGTTGGCCTCTTAGCGTCAGGTCACTCATTTGAGAGAATTCTCACCACCTATCCCTATTTGGTCGAGAACGATCTTTGGCAGGCATTGTCCTATGCGGCCTGGCGCGCCGAGGAAGTGGAAGTCCCGCTGGGATTTGTATGAGAGACCCAAATCATTGCTTGGATCGTAATCGTTTCTGGGTGAAATCCAATGGCGCTGGTCGATGAAATCCGCGACAAAGTAGCAAAAGGTTTGTTCGAGTATTCGCAGCACGCCTCCGATCAGAGTCTTTTGCGCCGCATTTCAGTGGCAGAACTGCGACAGGCCATCCATACCGCACAAGTGATCGAAGATTACCCAAATGACAAATATGGGCCAAGCTGTCTTTTACTTGGATTCTCCGATGCGGGCAGACCGCTACATATTCAGTGCAGTTACCCGTCGCGACCCGTGCTGAAAATCATTACTGTGTACGAACCAGATGTCGCTTTGTGGATGGATTTTCGAGTGAGGAAGCAAAAATGAGCCAGTACGAGTGGAATGAACAATTCGTCGAACAGGAAGTCACTTACGTTCTCGAAACTGAAGACGGCCTGATAATTGTCGAAAATGTGCCAGCTCGAGTTTCTACCCAAACCGGCGAGCGGCTCTTTGCGCCTGCGGTGGTGGAACAGTTGCAGGAACTTATCTGGCATAAAACCGAACCTAAGCGCGTCGTGCAAACACCTGTCTATGAATTTGCGGCCTAAACAATGACCCCATCCACCGGCATCGGCACTGTCAAAGGACCGGGGGAGACCCCCCACGAATATACATTCATCGCGCCGGACCCGGAGCGGCGGGTGAAGCACGGCGAATTTGTCTACTACGCCGCGTCCGTTGATGGCATCGAAAAGGAGATTCTGGGCCGGGTGACAGGGCGGGAGCCGGTACGCATCTTCCCCGACAGCTTCATGGCCGACCCGGAAGTGCCTCCGGATACGGTCGCAGCGCTCTTGGGCTATGACAGCGACGCCCGCGAATTGTTCCAGATTACCGTCACCGTCCTGGGCTTCTACGATTCCATTCTCCACGATTTTGTCAACCCGCGTGTTCCGCCCATCGGCGGCGCGCCGGTCTATATCGCCGACGACGAGATGCTCACCAGCGTTCTCAGCCGGAGACGCAAAGGGGAGCGGGGCAGCGCCTACATCGGTGATCTGCTCAGCCGGGGGCCGGGCGCGGTGCCCGTGGCATTAAATGTGAAAGGCTTCACCAGCACCCACATTGCCATTATCGCCAGCACCGGCAGCGGCAAGAGCTATCTGGCCGGTGTGCTGCTGGAAGAGTTGATGATGCCCTACAACCGGGCCGCGGTGCTGATTATCGATCCCCACGGCGAGTACGACACCCTCCAGGATATCCAAAATCTGCCCGAATTTCGCGAGGGCAACTACAAGCCCAGCGTGCGCATCTTCCGCCCGGACGATCTGCGCGTGCGCACCAGCAGTCTGACTCTGGGCGATCTGCGCTATCTGCTGCCCAATCTCTCGGAAAAAATGCACTATCAGTTGGGCCGGGCCTACGCTTTTGCTCAGCGTAGTTGGGGCGAGGACAAATATACCCTCGAACAACTCAAAATGGCTGTGCGCCAGACCGCCGAGGGCAAGCGGGGCGAAGAGGAGATGGAGGAGGACGATCCTACCACCGGTGCGCTGATCTGGCGGCTGGGTGCGTCCCTGGGCGGCAGCAAAATTTTCAACGACTTCCAAAATCTGGAGCTGAGCGAGCTTTTCGAGCCAGGCCGCTGCACAATCGTTCAGTTGAACGAAGTGGATCAGCGGGAGCAGCAGGTCATCGCCGCCACCCTTCTGCGCCGGGTCTACCAGGCCCGGGTAGAGACGGAAAAGGGCAAGGCCACCCGGGGCGAACGCAATTACGTGCCTTTCCCCGTCTTCTGTCTGATGGAAGAGGCCCACAACTACGCGCCGGCCAACGCCGACGCGGTGAGTTCGGAAGTACTGAAGACGATTCTCAGCGAAGGGCGCAAGTTCGGGGTAAGCATCGGGCTGATCACCCAGCGCCCCGGCAAGCTGGACAGCGACGTACTCAGCCAGTGTATGACCCAATGCATTATGCGCATCACCAATCCCATCGACCAGAACCGCATCGCCGAGTCGGTGGAGAGCGTGGGCCGGGACCTGCTGATGGAGCTGCCCAGCCTGAGCAAAGGCCAGGTCATCATCACCGGGGCCAGCGTCAATACACCGGTGATGCTGAAAGTGCGTACCCGCTACACCGAACACGGCGGCCAGGATATCAACGCGCCCGAACTCTGGCGCCAGTGGTTTGACGGAGAAGGAGCGACCGCACGACAGGACAGGGCACTCTTTGTGGAGAAAAAACTCAACCGGGACGAGGACGGGGAGTTGTGGGCATAGGCAGAGTACTTCCAATAAAAAAGAGGGTGGTTCGTGTGTTGGCTTATATACACAAACCACCCTCGTTTTTTGTAGACAACGTTGCGATGGCCTATCCTACGCCTCGCACAGCGGCTCATCGGCCACCGATTTGATCAGATTGTCGGCTTTCTCCACCTGCTCCTGGCTGCCATTGATGACCAGCCAGATGGCCCCTTCCGCGCCATAGACCCCACCAGCAGAGATCATCGTGGCCTCGGCCCCGGTCAGCAGGCGGATGGCATCGATCTCTGTAAAGATCGTGCCGGGCAGGGGAAAATAACCCGGACCTTTGCCGTCGGGCGAGTTGGTGAGCAGGGCCAGTTCATAGACATCCCCAAAGACCCGTTTCTCCATCCCAATCGGTACAATCAGTTGCACCCGCCGCCCGATGACCGTTCGCACAGCCATCAGCGCACTGCCGCCTACATTGCTGCCAATCTGGATGGCGGGCTGGCGACGAGCATCAAATGCGTTGCCCCCCTTCAACACCACATCCCCGGCCCTCAATTCATCCGCAATGTCAGAGATAGAGCGCCCCTGTACCAACTCCCCATCCCGGATCACCACATCGCCGGGATAACCAATCTCTGGGGCCTTTTGGCCAGGGGGCACAGTCAAACCGCGTCGGAAACCCACCCGGCTGAAGCCCCCGGCCTGATCCAGGGATGTCAAAATCTCTTCCGCCACGTAGCCGTTGGTAGAACCGCCAATGATGACCAAGGTCCCTTTGCTCAACACCTTCTGGATGGCAGGGTGTACCACCATCCCTTTGCCGATCAGCCGCTTGCCCATGGCGGGCGTCACTGTTACCTGAATCATCTCTTCTCTTTCTCTTTCTATTCTTCTATGAAATCGATCTGGCTGAAATTACCCTACGCCCAGCAGAAAACGCAAGGCATCGGGTAGCCGACGCCGCCAGGCAGTTTCGTTGTGTTCGCCCTCCGGATCAACCACAAAGCGCAGACTTTCTCCTCCACGGCCTTTGCGTTCCAGCAGAGAAGCCACCCGCTCGCAGTGACCTTTGCGAAGGGAAGTCAGCAGAGGAATCTCCCACCAGCGCCGAGCCGACGGCGATTCTTTCTCGCCGATGTCCAGATACACCCGCCCCGAATTGGGTCTGGCATTGCGGATGTAGGGCAGAATGGCTCCCCCGGCAAACCAGAAGGAGGGCGACATTGCCCCCACAAGGCCAAAAGTCTCCGGGCGCTTGTAAAAGGCATAGAGACTGATCAACCCGCCCATAGAGGAGCCCAAAATGGCCGTATGTGTCCGGGCAGTTCGGGTGCGGAATGTGCTGTCAATCAGAGGTTTTAGTGTATCTGCGATGAAATCCACGTAGAGATCGCCCAATCCGCCGCCGTGCCGCCTGTCCACAAAGGGGCTGTACTCCTTTGCGCGTTGCGAACCCAGATTGGGAATCCCCACCACAATCGCCTGGATGCCTTCCCGGCTCAGATCATCCAGCGTCTCATCGACACCCCACTCCCCGGCGAAACTGGTGCTGTCGTCAAAGAGGTTCTGTCCGTCGTGCATATAGACAACCGGATAGCGACGATTGGCCGCCGGATAGGAAGGGGGCAGATAGACGAGAATCTCCCGTCGTTTGTGGAGTTGGGGGCTGTAGAGTTCGCTGAGGATACGCACATCACCCGTGACAGTGTGATCCATTCCCCTTTTAAGTTCTCGATAATCACTCCAATAGGCAACAGGCAATTTCTCTCCCAGCAGAATATCCCGGGGCGACGACGCAATGGTTTCGTAGCCGTACATAATGACCCCATTGTCATTCTGGCAAGCGGTTTGGGCCAGGGGAGATGCAGTATACCACAAATTTCAGCAATTGAATTGTACGATTTCGCGGTATCAGCAGTTCCAAATATAGAACGCGGATCACGCGGATGGAGCGGATTTTTGCGGATTTTACGGCGCAGGTTTTTGCCTTTTATCCGCTTTGATCTGTCCAATCAGCGTCATCCGCGTTCTATTTCTGTCAAATTTAGAATTGCTGTCGCGGTATTGCCTCCTCACAGTTCAAACAGCGCTGGTTGCGCGCAACGCCACAATCTCGTCCGCGCTGTATCCCATCTCCCCCAGAACCTCTTCGGTGTGTTCACCCAACCGGGGCGGCGGGTAGCGGTGGGCCGCCCGGCTGCCGTTCTGGCTGACCGGCATATCAACCAGCCGCAAATCCGGCACAGCCGGGTGGGGGAAGGGCGTCAGCATCCCCAGTGCGGCCAACTGCTCGTCCTGGGCCAGGTCCGCAATCGTACGGATGGGTGTGCAGGGGATCGACTCGGCTTTGAAGAGCGCTTCCCATTCACCAACTGGACGCTGGCTCAGTTGGGCAATGATGGCCTGACGCAGGGCAGGTCGGTTGGCAACCCGCAGGGGATTGACGGCAAAGCGGGGGTCATCGGCCAGTTCGGGTATTCCCAACACCCGGCAGAAAGTGCGAAAAAGATTGTCGTTGGCCACGCAGACAAAGATGTCGTCGGTGGCTGTGGGGAAGGATTCGTAGGGGGCGATCATTGTCGTGCCGGTGCCCTGACGGGCGGGGACGACGCCGCTGCCCAGAAAACCGGCCAGGTGATAGTTGAGCCACCAAGCCGCTGATTCGTAAAGGCTGGTGTCCACTTTGCTGCCCATGCCACTCTGCTGGCGGTTCATCAGCGCGGCCTGAATCCCGATCACCGCCCACATCCCCGCGCCCAGGTCGTTGATGCCGATGGGCAGTCGGGCCGGGGGGCCGTCCGGTTCGCCAGTCAGTTCCATCATCCCGGTGGATGCCTGCAAAATGGGATCGTAGCCGGGGCTGTCGGCCAGGGGGCCGGTGGCTCCATAGGCGGAGATAGAGCAGTAGATCAGCCGGGAATTCATGGCCTGCAAGCACGCATAGCCCAGCCCCCGCTTGTCCAGAGAACCGGGGCGAAAGCTCTCCACCAGCACATCCGCGCCCGCGGCCAGACGGTTCACAATCTCTACACCTGCGGGCTGGTTCAGGTCAACGGTCAAACTGCGTTTGTTGCGGTTACAAGCCAGAAAAGTCGCGCTCTCGTTATTCCAGAGAGGCGGCTTCCAGCGCCGGGTGTCGTCGCCCCCTGTCGGATGCTCGATTTTGATCACATCCGCGCCCAGATCGCCCAGAATCATCGTACAATAGGGGCCGGCAAAGTTGCGGGTCAGGTCTACGACCCGGAGACCGGCGAGGGTATCGCCCAGGAGGGTGGATTGGTTCATTTCTTTCATCCCTATCGGTGTCAGCCGGTTGTGTAGCCTGTGGAAGCAACAGGATGACAGCGGATTTCTCTCCTGAGTTCCTCTGCGCCTCCATGTCTCTGCTTCTCTGGGTTAAGGTTTTCGCATCTTGTCCGCCCTATGCACTACGCAGCCTTGCGTTTGGCTCCCGCTACCTTCGTTCGCACCCGATAGAGAGATGTCTGCGCGGTGATGTAAAGACTCTTGCGGTCGTCGTCACCCCAGGCACAGTTGGCCGGGCGTTCCGGCGTGACTACTACACCCAGCAGTTCCCCATCCGGTTCAAAGACCCAGACGCCGGTCGCGCCGGTCACGTACAAATGGCCTTCCTCGTCGATCTTCATACCGTCGGGCGAACCCGGCTGGGGGTGGTCCATATCGGCGATAATGCGGCTGTTGGTCAGGGTTCCGTCGGGGCGCACGTCAAAGGCGCGCACGTGGCGGCGGGGGGAATCGTCAATGTAGAGGGTAGCCTCATCCGGCGAGAAGGCCAGACCGTTGGGTCGGTCGAAGTCCTCCACCAGCAGGTCCAGCGTGCCGTCTTTTAAGATGCGATAGACGCCGTTGACCGGCTGCTCCCGCTCCTCTGGCTGGATGCCGTAGGGCGGGTCGGTGAAGTAGACAACCCCATCCGACTTCACCACCACATCGTTGGGGCTGTTCAGTTTGCCGCCGTTGAAATGGGAAGCGATGGCGTGGACTGTGCCGTCGGCTTCCGTGCGGGAGACCCGCCGCCCGCTGTGTTCACAGGCGATCAGCCGCCCCTCCCAGTCCAGGGTCAACCCGTTGGAGTTGCCTGTGGGTTCCCGCCAGACCTGTGCGCCGCTGTCGGGCGTCCAGCGATAGATGCGGTTGGCCGGGATGTCGGAAAAGAGCAGGGAGCCGTCTGCCTGCCAGATCGGGCCTTCGGTGAACTGAAAGCCCCCCGCCAGTTTTTCCGGGTTGCCCCGTTCGATCAGATTGTTGAGTTTCATCAGAGTCTCCAGTGCGATTGTCGTAGTGCGTTAAGAAAGTAATCAGTTACCAGTAATCAGTGGGCGAATACGGTATCCACTGATTACTGGTAACTGATTACCGTTCACTTATTCATTCCACGCCGAACCGAAAAACCGTCGTTTGGCTGTATCGCTCGCCAGAGCGCAGGACGGGGGATGGGAATTGGGGTTTATTGGGTGAATCCGGGAAGTGCTGGGTTTCCAGACAGAAACCGCCGCGCCGGGGGTAGATCAGACCGGTCTTGCCCTGCATGGCGTCGGGCATCATATTGCCGCTATAGAACTGGACACCGGGCTGGGTGGTCTCCACTTCCAACACACGGCCTGTGGTTGGTTCTGTAACGCGCGCGGCGGGTCGCAGTGCGCCCGGCGTCCCCCGCACGACAAAGTTGTGGTCATAGCCGCCGCCAAAACCGATCTGGGCGTCGTCGGCGTCAATGGCCGCGCCGATGGGGGTGGGCTGGCGCAAATCCAGGGGCGAACCGTCCACGGGACGAATCTCCCCGGTGGTGATGAGCGTGTCATCGATGGGGGTGAAGAAGTCGGCGTGCAGTTGGATGCGATGGCCCAGAATGTCACCACTGCCCGCCAGGTTGAAATAGGCGTGGTTGGTCAGATTCAGAATCGTCGCTTTGTCTGTCGTGGCCCTATAGTCGATGGCAAGTGCGTTGCCCGTGAGGGTGTAGACGACCTGCACATTCAGCGTGCCGGGGTAGTTCTCTTCCCCGTCCCAACTGGTATAGGCCAGGCGTAGACCGCAGGCATCGCCGTTCTGGAACGGTTCCGATTGCCAGACTTTTTTGTCAAAGCCCTGACTGCCGCCGTGCAGGTGGTTGACGCCGTTGTTCTTGGCAAGCCGAATCTCTGCGCCGTCCAGAGCGAAACGGGCCTGGCCGATGCGGTTGGCAAAACGGCCCACCAGCACACCGAAAAAGGGATGCGGGGCGAGATAGGCGTCCAGGCTGTCGAAGCCGAGGGTAATGTCCGCCATCTGTCCATTGCGATCCGGTGTGTGGATGACGCGCAGGATGCCGCCGTAGTTCATCACTTCCACGGACACGCCGCTGTCGTTGGCAAGAGTGTAGAGTGTCACCGGTTGTCCGTCGCCGGTGACGCCGAAGGGTTGCTGAGAAATGGGCATTGGAGATTTCCTTTTTAAGATTGATCGTTTGGAGCCAATCACCAAATGACCCAATCACCCGTTGCCAGGTGATTGGGTCATTTGGTGACAATTACGGCAGCGTCCGGGTCACTTCCGCCAGCGACTTGCGCGGTTTGGGGTCCGGCACGGCAGCCGGGAAGCCGAAATAGAGCAGCCCAGCGATCATCTCCTGGGCCGGATCGACGCCGAGGAGAGCGTAGGTGTCGGGCCAGGTGGTGAAACCGCTGGTTGTCCACTGCATCCCCAGCCCCAGCCCCCAGGCCGCCAGTTGGATATTCTGCACAGCACAGGAGACCGCCGCGTAATCTTCCTGCTCGACTTCTTTGTTTCCACACAGGCAGCAGGTGACAGCCACAATCCGGGGTTTGGAAAGGATTTTGGCTTCGGCGTCGGTCCGCATTTTCGCCAGCATTCCGGCGTCGGCGCGGGCCTTCTCCAGCACAGCATCCCCATTGATAGCGGCAATGGCCTGTCTGCTCTGTGGCCCCAGAATCAGAAAACGCCAGGGTTCAGTCATGCGGTGATTCTGCGCCCAGCGGCCGGCGTCCAATGCCTGGTGGAGCAGATCGTCGGGGACGGGCTGGTCGGTGAATTCCTTGATCGTGCGACGGGTAAGGATGGCATCGAACAGATTCACGAGGATTCCTTCCAAGAAACGTGGGAGAGATGATCGATTGCAGTCAATTATAAACAAACAGTTACCCGTGAAGCAATCTCACGGGTAACTGTTCACTGTTCACTATCTGATTTCTTGTCTATCGGGCCAGGGGGATCGGTTCAATACGCACCCAATCATAGAGCGCCCGAGCCGTGCCCTGGCTGCGGGAACCAGCCAGCAGCCCCACGTCCCCCACAGGCAGGCGCAGATCGTCTGTACTATAGAGCAGATCCGGGCCGACAAAAAAGCTCAAAGAGTGGCCGTCATCCGCTATGCCCAGCAGATTCTCGCCGCCGACAGCCGCCAGCAGAGGAGTGTCGCTCCAGGGCTGAAGCGTGCGCCAGTTGCCCTGCTCCTGGGCTTGCACCTGATATTTGCCCCGACCATCCACCACAAAGAGATAGAAGTTCTGGTCATTCTGATAGCGCGCAATCAGCCCAGCATAGCCCCAGGCCGAGTTGTCGCCGGAGGAGCCGGTGAGCATCAGACTGGTGTCATAGCGATAGGCTCCCAGATCGATCTGGCCGAGGGTTGTCCAGGCCAGGACACCGGGCTGGTCAACGCGTATCTGGTAGAGATCGCCCACATACCCCATGGACCAATCGCTGGTCACAACGTCCGGGGCCAGCCCCAGGACAGGCTGCATAAAGTCGTCCCGCAGCAGAGCAGACGAACTATTGCCGCCTGTGGCTGTCATTGGCTGCCCTGGCAAAGTTGCGCGCAAGAGCAGCCAGAGCGTCACTGCCAGCAGAGCCAGCAGCAGCACTACTGCCAGCCAGGGCAGACCGTTCACCCCCGTCTGGACAGGGGGATGATAGGCTTCAGCCTTGGCAGTGGGTCGAACAGCCGAAAGACCGATGGCCTGTCGCTTGCGTGCCCGCTCGTCCAGGCTCTCTGGGTCTTCTGCTTTTTGCTGTTCGCTGGCGGTCATTTGCATGGGTTATAGCAGTCCAAAGACTCTCAGAATCGCGCCCAGACAGCCGATGGGCGTCTTGGGTGGCGTCGGTGTCGGTGTCGGAGTGGGCGGGCCGGGAGGCAGCACAGCCGCGGCCGCCGTCACAGCCGCCAGAGCGTCCACCCGACCCTGGCCCTGGCTATTGGCATCCAGATTGAGGTTGATGGATGTGTCGCGCAAGATACGCTTGACTTCAGCCGGGGTCAGTCTCGGATTGGCTTTGAGAATCAACGCGCAGAGACCGGCCACGTGGGGCGTCGCCATACTCGTGCCCTGGGCGCTGGTGTAGTTGTCGTCCAACGGTGTACCCATCGCCGTGCCTGTGGCTCGGGCGGCGATGATTTTCGTGCCCGGTGCAGAGATGTCGGGCTTCACCCGGCCATCCACCGTCGGCCCCCGGCTGCTGAAATTGGCGATGCCGTCACTATCCGTGCTGGCCCCGACAGCAATCGGCTTCTCCGCCGCGCCAGGGCTGCCCACTGTATTGGCTCCCGGCCCTGCATTGCCCGCGGCCACCACCACGACTTTGCCCGCGTCCACGGCTGCGTTGCACATTGTGCTCAGAGCGTCTTTGCCGTCGCTGTTGCCGTCAGAGCCGAGGGAAAGATTGAGTACATCCGCGCCGTTCTGCACAGCCCACTCCACCGCGGCCATCACATCGCTCATACGCCCACCGCCGGTATCGGAAAGCACCTTTGCCACCATCAGGGAAGCAGCCGGCGCGACACCCATATATTTGCCGTTGCTGGCCGCGCCCGTCCCCGCCACTGTGGAGGCTACGTGGGTTCCGTGGCCGTTGCCATCTTCCACCGAGCCTTTGCCCGAAAAATCTTTGGTCACCCCGATGCGCCCGGCAAAGTCGGGGTGGTCGCTGTCGATGCCCGTGTCGATGATACAAACGGTGACGCCCTCGCCCCGGTTGCCCAACTGCTGCCAGACTTTGTTTGCGCCCATGTGGGGGACAGAGACATCCATCATTGTGTGAACGGGTTCGTCGAACCAGACATTTTCCACCCCTTCCAATTGGGCCAGGGCATCGATCTGGCTGGCGTCTACAACCACTGCCGCCGCTGGAATGATGCTGTAGTCCTGGGTCACGTTCACCGTAGAGATGGCTCGGGATCCGGTGACGAAGACCTCCCGGCCCCGGCCTGCCTTGAACTGGACAATCACAGGCACCTGCCCGCCGCCGCCTCTGGCAGATTGGATCAGGTCCCGGGTGCGGGGGGTCAGTTTGCCATTTTCGTCCGTAGCCATAGGTTTTCTCCTTGCCAAGTAGGGTAGAGGACTCTACCAGATGTGAACAGGGCCATCTGCTTCTACGCCGACCAGCCACGCCTCGTCCAGCAGGGTGAGGATGACGAGGCCAGGACCGGTGACGATAAATTGGGGCACGAGGGTAAGACGGTAGCGCACAGTCAGCCCGGCGGCTTCCAACCGGGCCTGGGTTTCGTCGTCTGCGGCTTGCACGCGCACAATAAAATCGAGGGGCTGTGGGGGAGCAGTCTCGATGGAATGGCGCAGGGATTCAGAAAGTTTGCCGCTCTCAGGAGGTGTCATAGGCTGATTATAGCACTACGCGCACTGGCACGCAAGCACCTCAAGAATACTTTGTCAAAGCATCAAAGCAAAAATAACGCGGATGGCGCGGATCGAGCAGATAGTCGCGGATTTTGAGAACCCAGATTGACCAGCAATAAGGGGCCGAGCAACTCTTGCACATCGCTTCTTCCAACTGTAGCAGAAGAAGCCGGCGATGGGAAATAAAAAGAGAGATCCGGCTGGATCTCTCTTTCTTGAACAGATGACGGTCATATTACGGCGGTCATGGTAGCGCTTCGGACGCTTCAGCGGGCTTCCCGACTGCTGTTACTGGAAAGCCAACTTATCTGCCAACAGCGCTTGGAAACGTGGGTTGTCGTACAGAAAGGCAAATTCGGGATCGATACGAATCCAGCCCTTTTGGACTTGCCCCTTATGCAGCCCAATTTCCAGCAATCTCAATGCCTCTTCCACATTGCCGCTGACGGCGTGGAAGCACGACTGCCCGTATTCGTCGTCCTGGGCTGCCATCTTGCTGGCAATCGCGTAGTGTGCGTGGGCGTCCTGGGCACGGTCCACGGTGCGAAGCACCTTCGCCAAAGCCCCTCTTGCCTCGTAATCCTGGGGTTCAAGCGCAATTGACCGCTCCAACTGGGCGATCGCCTCTTCGGGGCGGCCCAGCCAGTCGTAGACATAGCCCAGCATACGCCGGGCACTGTGTTCATCCGCAATCTCGATCGAGCGCAGGCAGGTGGCTATCACATCCTCATACCGCCTGAGGTGCAGATAGAGGATGCCCAAGTTGCCGTATGCGTAGGTGCTGTCGGGGTCCAGATGGATGGCCTGTTGCAGCGAAGCCAGCGCTTCGTCGAACCGTCCCATGCGTGCGTAGGTGTTTCCCAGGCTGGCAACCAGAAACCCATTGTTCGGGTTGTGGATCAGTCCGTCTTGGAACGTCTCCACCGCGGCATCGAAATCGCCCAATTGGGCGAAGTATAGAACGCCCAAGCCGAAATAGGCGTCCACGTAGTGGTGATCCAGGCTGAACGCCTGTGTGTATGCTTCGATTGCCTTCTCCGGTGGCCCGGTGTGGTAGCACACCCGACCGATCCCGTTATAGGCGGCGGCCGCATTCGGATTGAGTTCTATGGCGCGCTGAAAGGCCGCCATCGCTTTGTCGAAGCGCTGCGCGTGGAAATAGGCCATACCCAATTCGACGTGCTTCTCGACATCGGTCGGAGTGTGACGGACCGCATTCTCGGCAGCCGTAATGATTTGATTCTCTTCTTCGGTATTCATAAGCCTCCCAGGCTCAGTGTACGGTTCTCTTTGTCTTCTCTTGAGACAGAGCGCAACCAGTAAAGGTATACACAAAAAATGACCACAGGTGAATGCACCCGTGGTCAGCAGTTGGAATTGAACTTTCACGGGTAACGAGGAGATGACTATCCCGCGATCAAAAAAGTCACAGGGCTGTACAGCCCTGTGACTCTGAAGTCAAAATCTATCGGGTCAGCAACTTCTGGTCAGAGAAGGCGCGAACGACAGACAACGCCAACCGCAAACGACGGCGCAATCAGACAAGTCCCAGGGACAAAGCCCGGTGTTGGGGATAGAAAGTGTTGTTTCGCCATAATTGCACCTCCTTTCGATGATTGGTGTGTGAACTGCGTTGACGCCAGTTTACCATGCACAGGTCAGGATGTCAATGACGAAAAAACGGCGGGGGTGTATTTCAGTTTTAGGGCGGAGCACACCGCCCGGCCCTAAAGAGGCCGGGCTAACGAGCAACGCCCCCTCAAGGGGGCTTGAATCGTCGAAAATCGTCCGATGACCAGCCGGATTTATCCGGCGCTGCTCCATAGCTCCGGGTCTTTAGCCCGGTGCGGTCGTCACAACCGTCGGTTTTCCCTAAAAGTGAAATGCACCCCCTCATTTGGAATTGCTGACTTCCGCTATCCCACTCTGCAACTGGCTGCCTGATTGTATGAGCCGGTTCTGTGTCCCTGTATACAACAAAAAATCCGCTGAAGGTATGTCTCGCTACCCCAGCGGATCTTTTGTTTTTTACTGTTCTGACCGACATCGCCTTGTGGTAGGTCGGGTGGGATTCGAACCCACACGGGTGTTACCCCGGCGGATTTTCGTACCACTATGGCTTTCGCCACCTCGTAATGAGTTTGTGGTCTGGACTTTCTCTTGACCCTAGCTGTCCGCCGTAGGTCTCGGCCGTCAAGTCTCTACACCTTCTTCTTGCCTGATGTGAAGATAGAACGCGGATGGCGCGGATTGGGCTGATCAACGCGGATTAAAAATCTGCGAAAATCTGCGGTTTCTGCGTGATTTGCGTTCTGATTTTCGTCGCTATCAGTAAGAAGCTTGGCTCGGGATTCTCATGTAGTAAGTACGAAGAGTTCCCCGAATTTGACCGAATTCACGTGGAGCGTTTCCGTCCCCAGTGCTCAATTCCTTAAGTCCGCTGCGTCTGCCATTCCGCCACCAACCCAAAACCTGCCACGTAATTGTACGTGGCAGGTTGCTATCTGTCAATTACAGGTCAATCGCCACTTCGCCGCCCCGCGCCTGGCTGCGGTAGATGGCGTCCAGAATCGCCATCACCTGCAGCGACTGCTCGGCAGGCACAGGCGACGGCGCACCCGCGGCCACCGCTTTGGCAAACTCCACACATTCCAGGGCGTGGGGTTCCAGCGTGTCCGCGGTCAGTTGCAGGGTCTTGTTGTACAACTGTTTGGTGGCGTAGTTGGTGCTCATAATCTTGCACGCCGGCCACTCGCTGCCGCCTTCCGTACCATAAAGCCACATCTGCATATCTTCGCCCGGGGTGTCGTGATGGAGCAGCCAGCTCACCTCCAGAATGAGTGTCGCGCCGTTCTCAAAACGCACAAAGGCCGCCGCAAAATCTTCCACATCCATATCCTGGGGCACATCCACCAGCCCCCACTGGCTAAAGGCACCGGCATGATGGGCCAGGGGCGCTTTGGTCACACCGGAGACGGCTACGGGCTTCGGATTGCCCATCAGCCAGAGAGTCAGGTCCAGAATGGTTAGTGTCACGAATTATTCGCCACATTGACTGAGAGCAGGTTGGGGGTAATAATCAGGGAAAATCCATGCAAAGGAGAAACCCTGATGACAATCGCCCAACGGAAAGAACAAATTCTACGGATCAAAGCAGCCAGCAGTTTCAGC
>CAMDQF010000129.1 GCA_945905745.1 Litorilinea aerophila | reverse complement strand
CACCACGCCCGCCTTCGGCTTGTGGCTCCGCCACCTTATGAAATACCCAATACCCTTATGCAACAATACCGTCTCGAACCCACGAACCAACCAGCCCAACCCAAACCGACCCGCTCCTTCTGGCGTGGGCTGCTGATGGGAGCGCTGACATTTCTCGTCGTCGCTTTTCTCACCCTGGCCGGGCTGATCGTTGCCTATGCCCAGATTGCCGCGGATTTGCCCCTGCCCGACGAACTGGCCGGGCGGGCCAGCTCCTTTCAGAGCACCCGTATCTACGATCGCAACGGCGTGCTGCTCAACGAAACCTTCGACCCCAACGAGGGCCGTCGGGTGGCGGTCTCCCTGGACCGGATATCTCCCTGGCTGCGCCAGGCGACGATCGCCACGGAAGATGCCAACTTCTACCGCCATCCGGGGGTCGATCCCATCGCCCTGGCCCGGGCCGTCTACTACGCCGTGCGGGAGCGGGAGTTTGTCTCCGGCGCGTCTACGATTCCCCAGCAACTGGTGAAGCTGGTCTTTCTCACCTCCGAGCGCTCCGTCACCCGCAAAGTCAAAGAGGCGATCCTGGCCGCCGAGGTGAGCCGCCGCTACTCCAAAGAGCAGATTCTCGAAATCTATCTCAACGAAGTCTATTATGGCAATCTCGCCTACGGTGTCGATGCGGCTGCCGAAACCTATTTCGATAAGGATGTGGGCGAGCTAACTCTGGCCGAGGCCGCGCTGCTGGCCGGTCTGCCCCAGGCCCCGGCCTATTATGACCCCTACACCCAGCCGGAGCGGGTAAAGGAGCGGCAGTCGGTGGTTCTGCGGCTGATGGTAGAGTCGGGCGCGATCACACCCGCCGAGGCCGACGCAGCCTGGCTGGAACCGCTGGTCTACGTGCCCGTGCGCTACGACTTTACCGCGCCCCACTTTACGCTTTATGTGCGCCAACAATTGGAGACGCTGTTGGGACCGGAAGCCCTTTACCGGGTGGGGCTGAATGTGACCACCTCGCTGGACCTGGAATTGCAGAATACGGCCCAGGCGATTGTGTCCGAGCAGGTTCAATCCTTGGCCGCCCGCAACGTCTCCAACGGCGCGCTGGTGGCTATGAATCCCAAGAGTGGCGAGATTTTGGCCCTGGTGGGCAGCGCTGATTTTGACAATGTGGAGATTGACGGCCAGGTGAATATGGCCCTGGCCCCCCGCCAACCGGGCAGTTCCATCAAGCCGCTGGTCTATCTGGCCGCCTTTGAAAATCCCAACCGTCCCCTGGCCGAGCGCTGGACACCGGGAACACTGGTGGCCGACATCGAGCAAGACTTTCCCGACGGGGCCAACCCGCCCTATCGGCCTAAAAACTACGACGAGCAGGAGCACGGCATTTTGACCGTCGGCGCATCTCTGGCCAATAGCTACAACATCCCCGCGGTGCGGGCGCTGGAATTTGTGGGTATCCCGAACTTTATCTCCCTGGCCCAGCGGATGGGGATTTCGACCCTGACCCGCGCCGATTATGGCCTGAGCCTGAGCCTGGGCAGTGGCGAGATTCCCCTGCTGGAGATGACCGGCGCGTTTGCTGTGCTGGCAAATGAGGGGCTGCGCCGCCCACCCCAGGCCATCCTGAAAATCGAAGACGGGAATGGCAATGTCGTCTGTGAGATCGACACAGCGATCCCCTGCCGGCTGGATGGTCTGGGTCAGGGCCAGCAGGTGGTCAGCCCTGTGGATGCCTTTCTGGTCAGCCAGATGCTCAGTGACAACCAGGCCCGTGCCCCGATGTTCGGTCTGAATTCGATGCTGAATCTGGGTCGACCGGCTGCGGTCAAAACCGGCACCACCAACGACTATCGAGACGCCCTGATCATCGGCTACACGCCGGAACTGGTCACGGGGGTTTGGATTGGCAACGCCAGCACTGCGCCAATGGATAGCCAGGCCGGGGCGAGCGGCGCGGGGCCGATCTGGAATCGTTTTATGCAGACCGCGCTGGCCGCCACGCCGCCCAGCAATTTCCCCGTGCCGGATGGGGTGCAGCAGGTGGAAGTCTGTGCAGACACGGGTACATTGCCCAGCCCGGCCTGCCCGGAAAGGGCAACCCGCTGGTTTGCTGTGGATCGTCCGCCCCTGCCTCCAGAGAAGGATCTGTGGCAGAACGTGAGGATCGACAAAGTGACCGGACAACGGGCGACTGAGTTCACCCCGGCGGAGATGGTGGAGGATAAGAGATTCAAAGTCTACCCGGAGCAGTACCGGGCCTGGGCCGAGAGCCACGGCATTCCCCAGCCACCCGCCGACGAGAGTACACTCTTCAACTTTGCGCCGGAGGTTGCCATCAGCCAGCCCAGAGAGGGCGAGAATGTACAAGGAGTGGTCAGCGCCGTGGGGATCGCCAATGTACCCGCCTTTGCCAGCTACGAACTCCAATACGGCATCAGCCACGAGCCGGGTGCCTTCAGTGGGGCGGTGTGGGGGCCGATTGACCAGCCATCTACCGGCGGTATTCTGGGCCAGTGGGACACGAGCACGCTGGCGAATGGACCCCATACCCTGCGTCTGCTGGTGCGGGACAGCTTTGGCAACAGCTACGAAAGCCGGGTGCGTCTCTTTGTGGACAATCCGGTGGCAACTGTCACGCTTACACCGTTGCCCTCGCCCACGTGGACGCCGACCTGGACACCGACGCCAGAATCGGCTACACCCACGCCAGAATCGGCTACGCCCACGCCCGATATCATAGCGCCGACCGCCATCCCTCTGCCCACGGAAACGCCTAGCGTCGTGGTTCCCGATCCGCTCTCTCCCCTGCCCACGCCGGGCAGCCCCTGAATTTTGCGGAAACATTCCGGAAGCGCTGACGCTTCCGGAATGTTTTTGAATTCCCCGCACAATATCCACAAATCCAGCGACGGATATGCACAAATCACATAATTCCTATGTGCAAAGTTGGCTGTTGTGTGCTATACTGGATCTGTTCCACAGCCACGGTGAATGGATAAATATGGAAAATTGCCGCATATCCACATTTATCCATATTTATCCCACGAAAGATGGTAAATATGCACAGCCAATCCATCTTTGCGCGCCCTTCGCTGCAACGCATCGTCCAGAATCTTTGCGCCGAACATCCTGTCAGCCTCTCGCTGGTGGGTGGTCCCCTGCTCGGAAAGAGTTCAGTCCTGGCCCAGGTGGCGAATGAACTCGCTGGTATGGCCGGAGCCCATCGGGCTGTTGTGCGAATCAACTGTGCCCAGGCCCGTCCTGGCGAGCCGCCCTTCCCCGCGCCCACATCCGACGCACGCCAGATTTTCCTGGTGGACAATTTCCATAGCCTCGCGCAGTGGAGTGGCGAAGAGAGACGGCCTTGGCGCGAGTGGTTGGCCTCCTCCCCACCGGAGCGCGGCCTGCTGCTGGCAAGTCGTTCGCCTCTATACGAATTGGGGCTGGATGGAGCTTCGTCCCTGCCCTATTTCCAGCAAAGCTTTCTGGGATTGATCGACGGCGAGGAGGCGACCCGCCTGGTGGCAGCGTCGTTATCCGCTTTCCCAGAGAGCGACGTGCTGGTCACGCCGCTGGTGGAGTGGTGCGGGGGCCATCCCTTTCTCTTGGATCGGGTGGCGGAACTGCTGCTGGACGTGGCCGGGATGTTGCCTGCCGGACAGAAACTCGGAGCGAATCATCTGCCCCTCCTGCGTCTGCGCCTGACCGCAGCCTACGCACGGCTGCTCTTTGACCGCCAGTGGCAGGCTGTGGAATGTCGAAGCGGCAGTGCTGACAATCCAATCCCGGCGTTGCTGCATCAGATGATTCGCCGCCCGATCCGTTTCGATGAGCTATCCCCAGCCCAGATGGAGCCGATGAATTGGCTGCTGGTCCAGGGATTGGTGGGGATCGACAGTCAGGGCTATCGGCTCTTCTCGCCCCTGCTCGCCGACTATCTGGCCCTGAAGTTGCAGGTAGACACACCCGTCACCCGCGCCATTGAGCCGAAGACGGGCAATGTCCACGCACTGGTGGAGCGGGAGAGCCACCGCTTTACCCCCCAGGAGAAGAATCTGCTCCTCTACTTTTTGGATCGGCCTGGTACAATTGTCTCTGTGGATGAACTGCTGGTCGAGGTCTGGCAGCGTCCCGATGGCTCGGTGCGTCGGGTCCAGGAGGGGATTCGTCGTCTGCGCCACCGGCTGACCGAATTCAACGGTGTGGTGGGGACGATTGACAACGAGTGGGGCCAGGGGTATCGGTATGTGCCCGTCAATGGAACGATATAGTCAAAGGATTCTTCAGTGACAACACCCGCAGTCGCCCTCGAATCGACCGTGATTTCCCACGGCCTGCCCTATCCCCGCAACCTGCAACTGGCCCAGGAGATGGAAGCCATCATCCGCAGCCAGGGAGCCACCCCCCACACCGTCGGCATCATTGCCGGGGAACTGATCGCCGGCTTGACACCGGCCCAGATCGAACATCTGGCAACTGCGCCCAATGTGCGCAAGGTCAGCCGACGTGACCTGCCGATTGTGGCGGCGCGCAAGGAAGACGGTGCCACGACCGTCGCCACTACAATGTGGATTGCGGCCCAATGGGCCGGGATCGAAGTCTTTGCTACAGGCGGCATCGGCGGCATCCACCGGCATACAGGCGCGGGGACGAGTAACGATGTCAGCGCGGATTTGCAGGAGCTGGCGCAGACGCCGGTGATCGTCGTCTGCGCGGGGGCCAAAGCCATTCTCGACCTGCCCGCCACTCTGGAATACCTGGAAACCCACGGCGTGACAGTTATTGGCTATGGCACAGACCACTTCCCCGCCTTCTACAGTCGCAGCAGCGGTCTGCCTGTGGATGTGCGCTGCGACAACCCGGCAGAGGTGGCGGCCATCTGGCGGGCCAAACGCACGCTGGGGTTACCCGGCGGCCTGCTGGTGACGGTGCCTGTGCCTGTGGCTGACGAAATCCCCGCTGCCGAGATCGAACCCTTCATCGAACAGGCCGTGGCCGAAGCCGCCGCGCAGGGCTTGCGTTCGGCAGAAGTGACCCCCTTCCTACTGACCCGCATCGCCGAGTTGACGGGTGAGCGCAGCTTACGCGCCAATCTGGCTCTGCTCAAGAACAACGCCCGGGTGGCTGCGGAAATTGCGCTGGCATTGCAGGGTTAGCCATTCGGACGGCGCAGGGAGGGCCAGAGGCGGGGGACTCTCTGCTGATAGGCCCGATAGGGTAAGCCGAAAGTCTGGGTCAATCGGCGTTCTTCGTGTAGCGAACTCACGTGGAAATAGACGGTCACCAGCCCGTAGAGAACCAGCCGGTTGAGGGTCATCACCGGCGAAAGCCAGAGAAAGAGGATGGAAAAGAGGTAGAGTGGGTGGCGTACATAGCGGTAGAGACCGCTGACGACCAGTCGGTCGCCCCGTTCCTCCCCATCACCGGCCAACTGGGCCAGCCCCACGAAATAGGCTGGATTGGCCTGTAGCACAGCCAGCAGCAGCGCCACAGCAGACAAACCCTGTCCAGCCCATAGCAGCCAATTCCACGGCGTGGGTACGCTGTAGAGCGTCCTATCCGGCAGGCCGAGCAGCCAGGGCAGGGGAATGAGCGTGCCCAACGCGACGGCGTTGTAGAAGAGGCGATACCAGCGGTCAAAGCCGGGCAGGTGTCTCCGTCCCCACACTTTTACTCCTTGCGCGGCCAACAGGCTATGCAGTCCGGCGTACAGAAGCAGATAGAGGACAAGCAGTAGAATCGATTGGGTCACGGCTCTCTCCCCGGTTGATCGGTATGGCGGGCGAAATGGACGATTCTGCGGATCACAGACGGCTGACAATGGACAAGTGGGGCTGTTCAACGGTACAATAAGCAAGATACCCTTTGTACGGCTGGATCGTTGGTTTGATCCACCGTTCTGTGAGTAAAAATGGATCAAACACCGGAAAGCGGCGTTTTGTCAAACGAAGAGGGACGTGTACAGACGCTCCTCGGGCTGGAAAAAGAGATCTGTGCGTGTATGCTCTGCCGCCTGTGTGATGGCCGTATCTGCGCCGTTCCCGGTGAAGGCAGCTTTTCGCCGCAGATTGTCTTTGTGGGCGAGGGACCTGGCGCACAGGAAGATCGGCTGGGCCGACCTTTTGTTGGGCGCAGCGGCCGTTTTCTGGATGGGATGATTGACGGTATCGGCTTGCGGCGGGAAGATGTATTCATCACGAATGTGGTGAAGTGCCGCCCGCCCGACAACCGAGACCCCCGTCCTGACGAGATTGCGGCTTGCCGAGACTATCTGGACAGACAGATTGAACTGCTCGCCCCGCGTGTAGTAGTTACACTGGGGCGGTTTAGTATGGAGCGCTGGTTTCCGGGAGAACGCATCACCCGCATCCACGGCCAGGTGAAGGAGATCGGATCGGGCCGGGTTGCCCTGGCTATGTATCATCCGGCTGCGGCCCTGCGCAACCCCCAATGGCGGAATGCTTTTGCGGCGGATATGCAGAAGTTGCCGGGTTTGCTGATGAGCCAGTGAACAGTAAACGTATAGCGTCGCGACACGCCCGACTGATAACTGGTCACTGATTACTGATAACTTCCAAAACAGATCGGTGCGCTGGGCGCGTGACGTCGTCCGGCGTTTTTATAGTTATGGATTTTTTTCACGAAGGAGAAATTGAATGAACAGTGCAACAGCGCTGGCCCCCGAGGGCCAGTCCACGTCAAACGCGCAGACCGCGGCCACCCTCGCGCAGCTGCGTATGATTCCCCTGGGCGGCCTGGGGGAGATCGGCAAAAATATGATGGTCATCGAATCCGGCGAAAACATTGTGATTGTGGACGCTGGATTGATGTTCCCTGACAGCGATATGCACGGGGTGGATGTGGTGATCCCGGACATCGAGTATCTGCTGGAACGCAGGTCCTGGATTCGGGGGATTATCCTGACCCACGGCCACGAAGATCACATCGGCGCGCTGCCCTATCTGATCGACGAAGGCATCGACGCACCTATCTATGCCACGGCCTTGACCCGGGGTCTGCTGGAAGGCAAGCTGACCGAGCAGGGCACACTGGGCCAGGTGCGGCTGAATACAGTTACATCTGCCGATACGATTGACCTCTCTCCCTTTACCATCGAATTCTTCCACACCTGCCACAGCTTCCCCGACAGCGTGGGTGTTTCGATACTGACCCCGGCTGGTCGTGTGATTATGACCAGCGACTACAAATTCGATCCCACACCCGTAGATGGCAAACCGACCGAGACCGACAAGCTCAAGCGCTGGGGCGATGAGGGTGTGCTGCTTCTGCTGGCCGACAGCACGAATGTAGAGAGACTGGGCACAACTCCCAGCGAGCGCACAGTGGAAACCGGGCTGGATGATGTCTTTTCCAAAGCCCAGGGTCGGGTGATTCTGGCGACCTTTGCCAGCAATGTGAGCCGGGTCCAACAGATTATCAATGTCTCCCGCCGTCACCAGCGCCAGGTGGGCACGGTGGGCCGGTCAATGGTCAACAATGTGAAGGTCGCCATGAAGCTGGGCTACCTGGATGTGAAGCCAGAAGAGCTGCTTTCGGCTCGGGAGATGGAGGAGCTGCCAGCCAGCCACGTGACGATTGTGGCCACAGGCAGCCAGGGCGAGCCAACCAGCGCGATGGTGCGCATGAGTATGGGCGACCACCGCCAGTTGACCCTGCGCAAGGGCGATACGGTTGTGTTGAGCGCGGTGCCCATCCCCGGCAATGAGGAACTCTTCAACCGCACAGTGGACAATCTCTATCGCCAGGGTGCAAAGGTTGTCTATCACGAACTGGCCGATTCGGTGCATGTCAGCGGCCACGGCGGGCGGGCTGACTACCAGCATATGCTGGAACTGGTCCGGCCCAGCTACTTCGTGCCGGTCCACGGCGAATATCGCCATCTGGTCTTGCACGGCGAACTGGCAGTGGAGACCGGTATACCGGAGGAAAATGTTTTTGTGATCGAAGATGGCCAGGTCTTGGAATTTGGCCGCTTTGCAGAGGGCAGCGACACAGTGCAGGGGCGCAGAGGCGAACACGTCAACGCCGCCCACGTCTTTGTGGACGGGCTGGGCGTGGGTGACATTGGCACAGTCGTCCTGCGCGACCGGGGCCACCTGGGCAGTGACGGTTTTATGGTCTGCATTGTGGCGTTGGATGAATTCGACGGCTCTATTCTCTATGGGCCGGAGATTATCACCCGGGGCTTTGTCTATGTGCGGGATAACGAGGGGCTGCTCAAGCGGGCCGCCGACACCGTGCGCAACGAAATCAAGCCCAACACGCCCTCTTCGGTGCTCTCCCGCAAGATTCGCAACGAACTCTCCGCTTTCTGTCACCGGGAGATGGGCCGAAGGCCGATGGTTCTGCCGGTGGTGATTGAGGTGTAATGGCAGGACAGGTGTAGCCCACCCTTTTGGGGAGAAGCGTGAGTCCTAAAATATGAGACGTGAAACGTGAAACGTGAGATCAGAGACCTGACTTCACGTTTCACGTTTTGTGTTTACCGATGTGGTTGAACCCCCTTTTTGGTGAAAATTATGAACAGACCGATTGTGCTGGGCATTGATGGCGGCGGTACGAAGACTGTCGCGGTGGTGATGGACAGTGACCGCCAGGTGTTGGGCCGGGCGCAGGCTGGCTCCACCAACTGGAACAGTGTGGGCGTGGAGACGGCCCGGACTAATCTGCACGCGGTGGCGGGGATGGCCCTGGCGGAGGCGAGTCGGGCCGCGTCGGATCTGGCCGCCATCTGCATCGGCGCGTCTGGCGTGGACCGCGCCGACGACCGCACGCGGATGCAGGCGTGGCTCCACGAGCTTGCGCCCCAAGCCGCCACTGCCATCCATAACGACGCTGTGGTGGCCCTGTCCGCGGGGACCGGCGGGGATGTCTACGGGCTGGTGCTGATCAGCGGGACGGGGATGATTGTCTACGGCTTTGATCGGGCCGGACGCAGCCGCCGGGCTGGGGGCACAGGCGCACTGCTGGGCGACCCCGGCAGCGGCTACGCCATCGGCGCGGACAGTCTGGCGGCGGTGATGTGGGCGGCAGATGGCCGGGGGCCAGAGACTTCCCTGACCGGGGCCATTCTGGGCCAATTGGGGATGGCCTATCCCACCGACCTGATCCCCTGGACCTATGCGGACACGGCTTGGGAACGTTTTGCGTCAGTCGCGCCCCAGGCGATCCACTGCGCCGAGGCGGGTGATTCGGTAGCTCTGGCGATTCTGGAAAAGGCAGCGCACGGGCTGGCCGTGGCAGTGCAGGCAGTGGCCGCTGGCCTGGCAATGGGCGACGATTTTCCACTGGTGATGGCGGGTGGCCTGTTGCGTCCTGGATTCTACGCCGGGATGGTGGAGCAGGCTGTGGCGGCCTTTGCGCCCCAAGTGAAAGTGATTCATCCGCAGATGGAGCCAGCCGTGGGCGCTGGTCTGCTGGTGTTGAAAGGGATTGGAGATTGGGGACTGGGGATCGGGTACCCGCTCCCCAATCCCCAGTCCCCAATCCCCGCTCCCCGCTCCCCAATCCCCAGTCCCCAGTCCCCAATCCCCGCTCCCCGCTCCCCAATCCCCAGTCCCCAGTCCCCAGCCCCCAGTCTCCAATCCCCACCCCCCACCGAAACCCGCAACCCGGCCAGCGCCGAAATGGACAACCTGTCGGCTCTGGACTTCGCCCGGCTGATGAACCGTCTGGACGCGGCTGTCCCCCTGGCTGTGGCCGAAGTGCTGCCCCAGATTGCGCGGGCGATTGAGACGATTGCTGCCCAGCTTGCCGGGGGCGGACGGCTCTTCTATCTGGGCGCGGGGACCAGCGGGCGGCTGGGTGTGCTGGATGCCACCGAATTGGTCCCCACTTTCAGCCTGCCTGCCCAACGGGCTATCGGGCTGATGGCTGGGGGCGAGCGGGCCATCACCCATTCGGTAGAGGACGCGGAGGATTCGGCCGAACAGGGACGGGGTGATCTGCTGGCCCACGACTTTGGGCCGGGGGATGTGCTGGTTGGGATTGCGGCCAGCGGCGGCACGCCTTACGTCATCGGCGGGCTGGTCTATGCCCGACAGGTGGGCGCACCGACGATTGCCCTCGTCTGTAATCCCGGCTCGCGGGTGGCCGCAGCCGCGGATATTGCCATTGAAGTCGTTACCGGCCCGGAGATTCTGACTGGCTCCACCCGGCTGAAGGCAGGCACGGCCCAAAAGCTGGTTCTGAATATGCTCAGCACAGGCGCGATGGTGCAATTGGGCAAAGTCTATGGCAATTGGATGGTGGATGTGCAGCCGACGAATGTTAAACTGCGGGAGCGGGCCGTGCGCATTGTGGATGAGATTACTGGTGCTGGGCGGGCTGAGTCAGAAAACCTATTGACGGCGGCGGGCTGGCGGGTGAAGACGGCGGTGGTGATGGGGTTGGCTGGGGTGGACGCAACCGAAGCGGAAACCCGGCTGGACAAAGCCCAGGGCCGGGTGGGATTGGCACTGGCCGAGGTGACATATGGCAAATGATTATCTGGCTCTGGACGCAGAGCGAATTGTGGAGACGCTGGAGAGGTTGGCTGTGCGCATCCGGGAGCGCTTCCCGGAATCGGGCCTGTCGAGGGTAGTATTGCAGGTGTTGGACGTGGCCCGCAAAGCCCAAAACGAGGCCGAGCGTATCCGTCGCCCCATCTGGTGGGTCCGTCTGCTGGCTGGTTTTCTGGTGGTTGGATTGGTGGCCTTGGGTTTCTTGACTGTGGCATCCTTGCGCACACCCCAACTTTCGGTGGACGGGGCTTCTCTGCTCGATTATTTGCAGGCTCTCGAGTCGGTGATCAACGAAGTCATCTTTGTGGGCGCAGCCCTCTTTTTTCTGATTCAGTCGGAAGGGCGCATCAAACGGCAGCAGATGTTGGCCGCGCTCCACGAACTACGCTCTCTGGCCCATGTGGTGGATATGCACCAGTTGACCAAAGACCCGGACCGCTTTCGTCCTGGCGTCGTGCCCACCGCCTCTTCGCCCGTGCACTCAATGACCCAATTTGAGTTGAGCCGCTATCTGGACTATTGCAGCGAAATGCTCTCGCTGATTGGCAAAATTGCCGCGCTCTATGCCCAGGATTCGGACGACCCGTCGGTGCTGGCCGCGGTCAATGAAATCGAAACACTCACCACTGATCTCTCGCGCAAAATCTGGCAGAAGCTGATGATTGTCTACTCGTCGCCGCTTTTTATGGGGAAAGAAGCGTGACATATGAGGAGTGAAACGTGAAACGTGAGAACACCCGACTCTTCTCACGTTTCACTTCTCTTCGGGACGAAAGTGAATTCGTCTCGTTCTTTTTTTCTTGAAGGAGAAGTTCTATGTGTCGCAGCATCAAGCAGTTGCGCCGGGTGGAGGAGCCACCGACGGACGCCGAAATGCAGGCCGCCGCGCTCCAATACGTGCGCAAAGTTTCTGGCTATCGCAAACCATCCCGATCAAATCAGGCTGCTTTTGAACAGGCGGTGGAGGAGATCGCCGCGGCTACGCGACGGCTGCTGGACGAATTGGCGGTATCCCCGGTGGCGAAGAGTGCAGACGAACTTCCTGCGCGCATAGATGATCGATCTCTACCCGTTCCACAAGGTTGACCTGGAAGCCCAGAAAACGTTCGGCGATGGGTACGAAAGTAGGCGGAATGTCGGTCAGATAGAAGCGCACATCGGCAGGGAGGCGGTGGTCGTTACGGGGACGGGCGGGGGCCAGGCCATTCTGCGCCAGCAATTGTTGCCGGGCGATGTGGGCCGCGTGTTCGCCGCAATCGATCAGTTCTACACCGGGCAACAATTCGTGGAGCAGAGGTTTGAGCAGCGGGTAGTGGGTGCAGCCGAGGACGAGGGTGTCGATGGGCGTCGGCAGGTGGGACCCGTTGCCATTGGACGGCGGAAAGAGCGCTGTCAGATATTCCTGGGCGATCAGCCGGGTAGATAAATGATCGGTCCAACCCTCCTCCACCACCGGCACAAAGAGGGGACAGGGCTGGCTGTGAACGCTCACTGCCGCGTCCAGGCGCTGGATGGCCCGGCTGTAGGCCCCGCTGTTGACAGTGGCCCGTGTGCCGATGACGCCGATTTGCCCGCTGCGGGTTGCGCGTACCGCGGCCTGGGCGGCCGGTCCGATGACGCCGATGACCGGCACATCCACTTCGGCCTGGACGGCTTCCAGTGCCACTGCGGAGGCGGTGTTGCAAGCGACGACGATCAGCTTCACCTGCTGGTCGGCCAAAAACCGGGCACACTGGCGGGCGAAGAGTTGCACCGTCTCCGGCGATTTGCTGCCGTAGGGAACGCGAGCCGAGTCGCCCAAATAGAGATAGCGCTCGTCGGGGAGCAGGCGCAACAATTCACGCAGCACACTCAGCCCGCCCACGCCGGAGTCGAAGACGCCAATCGGCGCAGCCGAACGATTCACTGGGTTAGCCCAATTCTTCAAGTCTTAAAAGCCAAACAGCGAAATGCCTGCACTTCGCCCTGATTGTAGGCAGCCCAATACTTTCGGCCAGCAGTGGTCCTTCCACCGATTTTGCGCGTGCATAGGCTGGGAACTGGTTGACAATGCGCTTGCTTGGCGCGGAATGCTGACCGTCGTTGATCATTTCTGGCGTTTCGTAATCTTCAGCTATGCTTCTCAAGTTCTCAATTTGTCGCGCACAGTTGTCGTAAATATGCCGAAAGCAGTCCGGTTCGGCAAACAGATATGCCTCAAACTCGTGCAATTGGATATACGGGATAAACCTGGAATCGCCGATGTCATCTGCAAATTTCTGTTCCAAAAATGTGACACGCCGTTCCGGATCAGATCGGTATTTCTCCGCATCACCCAGCCCTGGAAACTCTGCATGGATAGCATACAGATCGATCATTGTGGTAAAGAATGCATCCGGGCTACTATCCTCCCTAAGGCGGCGCATGATGTCGTTTTTCATCGGTAAATAGGTGCGACCGCCCCCGCGATGAATCCACCCCTTCTTCTTCGCGTGCGCGATTAAAACTGGCTTTTGCATCAACACATTGTGTTGAGCGAGATGGGGCTTCAAAACTGTGTCAGCAAAAGTCTGTTAAGTCTGGCCCTCGGCAAAAACGTGGAGACGAACCATCAGTGCGGCCCCCCACCGATCACATTTTTTTCCCAGATTTCTCCGAGAGTGTATTCATCAAGCCAGGCTTCTAGTTGGGTTGGTTCTAGCCGCGTAAAAGTTGACTCTTTTCCTCTGCGATCGACGGCAATAACGTCTTCGGGATCGAAATTGTCTAAGAATGAACTCGATTGGGTACTTATCAATATCTGAGCATCCAGCGACACTTTACCAAACAATGCTGCGATTACGTTCAGGGCATAGGGATGTAGACCTAATTCTGGTTCGTCAACGAGAATCAGATGAGGTAATTCACTGGTGGGCTGTAAAAGCAATGTGGCGAGGCATATCGCGCGCAGCGTACCGTCTGAGAGTTGGTGTGGCCCAAAGACACGATCCGATCCCTTTTCCCGCCAATTGAGGATGACACGCTGCGATTCGTCAGGACTTAGCTCGAAGTCATCAAAAAATGGCGCAATCAGCCGCACGGTGTTCCGGATGCGGTCATACGCGGAGTGGGTGTTTTCGTTGCGATATCGCAATAGCATAGCAGCCAGATTTCCTGCATCTGGCATCAACCACCGATTGTCGCCCACGTAACAAGACTGCCGAACTTCAGATGTCGCAGATGTATCGTGAAAATGGTAAACTCGACAGCGATTGAGAAGAAATCGCAAGACTTTTGCGTTCTGATTTCCTCCCTCAGTCATACTATTCAGCAACGTTTCCTGGTGTCCGGAGCCAAACGTATCTCTTTTGGGAAATTGGATGCCCGTTTGTTGGAAACTCCCCGCCTCATCAGCAAAAATGAGTGTGTCCCCTGCCGCGTGGAACAGACGCATCGTATATGTGTTCGTCCCCTGCTCGCCATCGAAGACCAGACATGCCTCTATTTGTGGGGTGATTTTGGGGCCGTAATGCAAGAGCGACTGCGCGCGTCCAGCCGAACCGATAAATTGTTGCAAGCGCCCAGCCATCATTTCATTTAGCATCTTAAAAAAGGAGAGCAGGTTGCTCTTACCCGCCCCATTTGCGCCGATGAGAATGTTCAACGGGCCGAGTTTAAGTTCCAACGACTTTATTGACTTAAAACCTTGAATGCTAATTTTTCTCAGCATAATTTGGCAACCCTCTACGTTTCTTACGGACGCACGTGAAAATCGCCCAGCACCACCCATTTGTACGTCGTCAACTCTTCCAGCCCCATCGGCCCCCGGGCGTGGAGCTTCTGCGTACTCACCGCCACCTCCGCGCCCAGACCGAACTGGCCGCCGTCGTTGAAGCGGGTGCTGGCGTTGACGAAGACTGCTGACGAGTTGACCGCATCCACAAAGCGGGTGGCGTTGGCCCAGTCGTTGGTCAGGATGCCGTCCGAGTGGTCCTGGCTGTGTTCCTGAATGTGTTCGACCGCTTCGTCCAGCGAATCAACGATCTTCACGCCCAGAATCAGCGCCATCCATTCGGTGTCGAAATCTTCCGGCCCTGCCGGCAGAACCGTTGCGCCCTGACCTTGCAGCAGGGGAAAGGCGTCGGGTGTGGCGCGGATCTCGACCCGCTCCGCGGCCATCCGCCGGGCCACTTTGGGCAGAAATTCGGTCGCGATCTGGCGATGGACCAGAATCGTGTCCAGCGAGTTGCAGACGCTGGGCCGCTGCACTCGGCCATTGACGATCACATCCAGCGAGCGCTCCTGATCGGCGCTGATGTCCACAAAGAGATGGCAGATACCCACGCCGCCGGTGATGACAGGAATGGTGCTCTGCTCCCGGCAGAGGCGGTGCAGGCTGTTGCCGCCTCGGGGGATGAGCATATCCACATATTTGTCCATTTTGAGAAACTGACTGACCAGCGCCCGGTCCGGGTCGCCGATATACTGCACGGCTTCCAGGGGCAGGTCAACGCTTTCCAGTGCGCTCTGGATGACCCCCACCAGGGCCAGATTGCTGCGTAGGGTCTCTTTGCCCCCGCGCAAAATCACCGCATTGCCTGTCTTCAGGCAGAGGGTGGCGATGTCAATTGTTACATTGGGCCGGGCTTCGTAGATGACACCCAGTACGCCCACAGGGATGCGGCGACGGCTCAGGCGGATGCCGTTGGGGAGCATCCGGCTCTCGATCTCTGCGCCCACTGGGTCTGGCAGGGAGGCCACATGGCGGGTGTCGTCGGCTAATGCCTGTATCCGTTTGGGCGTCAGCAACAGACGATCCAACAGCGCGTCGCTCAATCCATTAGTCCGCCCGTCGGCAATGTCCAGGCTGTTCTGGGCAATTACTTCCTCGGCCTGGGACTCCAACGCGTCGGCAATTGCCAGCAGGGCCGCGTTCTTCCGGCGGGTGGTCAGCAATCCCAGTTTGCGGCTGGCGATCCGGGCCGCCTTGCCCATGGCGATCAAATCGATTACTTGGGCTGTTCCGTTGTGGCTGTGTACCGCAAATGTCATAGCTGCCTCCGGCTTGGGGAAGCAACGAGATTGGAGATTGGAGATTGGAGATTGGGCGCGTTTCCCAATCTCCAATCTCCAATCTCCAATCTCTAATCCCCTATCCTAACAAAATTAGATCATTCCGATGCACTGCCACCGGGCCGTAATCGTAGCCCAGCCGCTCGGCGATGGCCGCGGACTGACAGCCGCGGATGCGTTGTAAATCGTCGCTGTTGTAACGGCTGACCCCCCGCGCCAGGGGTGGGCCGCCATTTTCGCGCACAAAGACGGTGTCGCCCCGCTCAAAGCTGCCCTCGACTGTCACAATGCCCGCGGGCAGCAGGCTGCGTCCGCTGTGGCGCAGGGCGTTGGCCGCGCCCGCATCCACCAGCAGAGAACCCCCAGGCGCTTGCCCGGCTAGAATCCAGTGTTTGCGCGCTTCCACAGATTCCAGGGCGGGGAAGCGGGTGCCGACTTCTTCGCCCGCCACAATCCGCTGCAGGACATTCGGCATACTCCCGGCGGCGATGACGACGGATGTGCCGGCGCGCCGGGCAATGTCGGCGGCCTGGAGTTTTGTCGCCATTCCGCCCACACCCAAGCCACTTTTGGAGCCGCCAGCCAGGGCGCGCAGGGATTCGTCAATCGTATGCACTTCGCGGATCAGTTCGGCTTCGGGGTGGGTGCTGGGGTCCGCAGTGAAGAGGCCAGGCTTGTCGGTGAGCAGCACCAGCAGATCGGCCCCGGCCAGCACAGCCACCAGAGCGGAAAGATTGTCGTTGTCGCCGACTTTGATCTCTTCGTTGGCGACGGCGTCGTTCTCGTTGACCACCGGCACAATGCGCTGTTCCAGCAGCGCAGCAAAGGTGTCCCGGGCGTTGAGAAAGCGGTGGCGGTTTTCCGTGTCGGCCCGGGTGAGCAGAATCTGGCCTACGTGGACGCCGTAGATGTCGAAGAAGCTCTCCCACATCCCCATCAATTTGCTCTGGCCCACCGCGGCAAACATCTGTTTGTTGGCAAGGGTGGCGGGCAGATCCGGGAAGCCGAGGCTGGCCCGGCCCGCGGCCTGCGCGCCGGATGTGCAGAGGATGACCTCGTGGCCGTCGTGGTGAAGCTGGGCACACTGGCGGGTCAATTCCACCATCTGGGCGCGGTTGAGTTGCCGGGTTCCCCCGGTCAGAACGCTGGTTCCAAGTTTGACGACGATACGTTGTGACATAGATAAAAGTATAGCTGCGGCTCCGGCCATTTGCCAATTTGCAGGGGCTACTCGCACTCCTTTTATCCCCATTGCTTTATTGGGAAAACTACTTCCTACACAACTTCAATACCCGCAACACCGGCTACAACTTCCCCGATCTCCCAGCAATCCTGTCCAGCCGCCGCACACTCGCCGCGGAAGGCTGTAACACCGGCCGCGGGCACAGCCGCCAGCAGACCGCCGCTGGTTTCGGCTTCCCACAGAAGCGTGCGCTGGGCATTACTGACCGTCGGCGCAAAGGTGACGTGCTGGCGGAAGTGCTCCGGGTTACGGGTGCTGCCTCGGGTTAGATAACCCGCCGCGATGTAGGCGAATGTACCGGGCAAGGCGGGGACAGCGGCGGCTTCAATGCGGAAGCCCACGCCCGATTCCCGGCCAGCAGCAGTCGCCATTTCGCTGCCGTGGCCCAGCAGCCCAAAGCCAGTCACGTCGGTGGCACTGCGCACGCCCCCGGCCCGGGCGGCGGCGGCGGCGGCCCGGTTGAGTTGGGTCATAGAGATGACCGCTGCGTCCAGGTGGTGCTGGTCGATGTCCGGCTTGCCCTGGGCCTTACGGGCCAGGCGATGGGCATGGCTCTCACCGCTGCCGGTTAATTTGGCGGCAGTAGTGATGATGCCAGTGCCCAGGGGTTTTGTGAGAAAGAGTTTGTCCCCAGCCCGTGCCCGGCCCTTGCGCATGACCTGATCCGGGTGGATCAGCCCAATGACACTTAGCCCGTAGAAGGGTTCGGGATTGGTAACTGTGTGGCCGCCGGCAATGGCCGCGCCAGCTTCCCGCACTTTGGCCGCGCCGCCTGCGAAAATTTGGGCGACGGTCTCCAATCCGAGATCTTCGGGGAAACCGGCGATATTCAGGCAGAAGAGAACGTCGCCACCCATTGCGTAGACGTCGCTCATGGAATTGGCCGCGGCAATTGCGCCGTAGAGCCAGGGGTCATCTACTATCGGTGTAAAGAAGTCGGTGGTTTTGATGAGGGCGCGCTCGTCGTCCAGTCTGTAAACAGCCGCATCGTCTGGCTCGCCCAGCCCGATCAATATATCCGGGTATTCATTTGCCGGGAAGATTCCGGCTAGTTGTCGCACGACCTGCGACAGTGTCCCTGGCGGGAGCTTGGATGCTCAACCCGCGCAGGCGACCATGGACGTGAGGGGGCGGTTTTTGTCAGCCATTGCGTATTCCTTTCTTGGGGTGACAGGTACGATTGGGCTATTGTACCACATGCCAACGCGTAGCGTGGTATGCAGCGGCAAGTGAATCGTTGGGTGAGTCTATGGCAGAAAGGTCTTCACACCGGTCTATAGATGAGCCTGTTTGTGCCTTATTAGGCGTGTTGCACTAGAGGTTTGTGCTTTCATAGCCAAATAGAGAAGGGGCAGCATGTGCTGGTCATCTTCTCAGCATACTAGCCTATCAACTTTGATGAAATATTGTGCATTCTGCATAGTGCGCCCATGCCAAGGCTCTGCTATTGTTATGCCACAGCAGAATAAGTACGGGAGCCTCGTGGGGTGGTTTCCGACAAACGCTTACCTGCTCCTCTGATGGGTGTTTCTTCTTTCCTCCCTCTTCTCGGTCTGGGGCTTTGTGCTTGCACAAAGCCCCAGACTAACCCTCCTTACTTCAACAAAATCTTGTCAATCATTTTCCAGCAAAAAAGTGAAGCGCAAGATCGTCTTTGATCTTGCGCTTCACTTTTCTTATGATGGCCTAACCGACAAGCAAATGTCCTGACTTGTGCAACCGATAGAGAGCATCTCTACCGGCGTAGACACTTATCACGATAAGGGATGTCCGTTAGCGCTGCACATGCGCAAAATTAGCAAAAGATAAGCGGATCGTCTGCAAATGTTAGCGCGCTGTTTCTAGTGCACTGGGGCGTAAATCGGCCAATGGTTGTTCTGGTGCGTGGTGCGTAGTGCGTTTACCAGTAAACGCAC
>CAMDQF010000128.1 GCA_945905745.1 Litorilinea aerophila | reverse complement strand
TCGCCCTGCGCACGGAGCAACAGCATGGCCTGCACTTTGCCACACCACGGGATCTGCTGGCCGCCTACCAAAAGAAGCTGTATCAATTTGACCAGCTCTACCGGCGCTTTTGCACGCAAGCAAAGCCCGCGTTGGGTCAAGGCTGGGACCTGCTCAAGACCCTGGCCGCAGAGGTCGAGCGGGTCTACGACCAGGGCTTCTTGCAGCCTCTGGGCATTGGGTGGAGCCAGTTACTCGACGCTGGGTTCCTGGGCACATGGTCCCTTGCCGATTTGCCCGCCCAACAAAACTTCTACGCCGATACGATCCGCCCGCATCTGGCCGAGTCGGAGCGCAAGCGTGCCTTTGTCATCATCAGCGATGCGTTTCGCTACGAAGCCGCCCAGGAGCTGACCGAATCGCTCAACGGTCGCTACCGCTTGACCGCCGAGCTATCGGCCATGCTGGGCGTGCTGCCCTCCTACACGGCGCTGGGCATGGCGAGCCTCTTGCCCCACACCACGCTTGCCTACACCGACAAGGGCGATGTGCTGGTTGACGGCAAGTCCACCGTGGGCACCGAGGCGCGCAACAAGCAGCTTGCCACCGTCCAGGGGATGGCCTGCCAGGCGGCCGATCTGCGGGTAATGAAGCTCGAAGAGGCCCGTGCCTTCACCGAAGGCAAGCGCGTCGTTTATATTTACCACAATGTGATTGACGCTATCGGCGACAGCACGTCCACAGAGGGCGAGACCTTCGGGGCCGTCGCTGACTGCATTGATGAGTTGGCGGAACTGGTCCAGTTCTGCGTGAACAAGCTGAATGCGGCCAAGGTCTGGGTCACGGCGGATCACGGCTTCCTCTTCCAGCAGGAAGCGCCGGATGAAACCGACAAGAGTAAGCTCAGCTACACGCCAGCCAACGCGGTCATCGCCAAGAAGCGCTACGTGATCGGGCCAAATCTGGGCACATCGCCCGAAGCCCATCACGGCGCAGTCGCTGTCACCGCGGGTGCCGAAGGGGGGATGGAGTTCTGGATACCCCGCGGGGCCAACCGCTTCCACTTCACTGGGGGCGCGCGCTTCGTGCATGGGGGGGCCATGCCCCAGGAGGTGATTGTGCCGATGGTCACCGTTGTGCAATTGCGTGGGGACAAGGCGGTGAAATCGAAAGCGGAGAAGGTCTCGGTGCAGGTGCTCGGCGCCAACCACAAGATCACCACGCCGGTCTATCGCTTCGAGCTGATTCAGACCGAGGCAGTGAGTGAGCGTAGAAAACCCATCACGGTACGGGCCGCCATCTACGACGGCGCCGATCCGGTTACTTCGGTGGAGAGCATCACCTTTGACAGCATGTCGGACAGCATCGAGGAGCGCAAGAAGTCACTGCGGCTTGCGCTGCGCACGGGCACGTTTGACAAGGCCACCCCCTACCGATTGGTGCTGCGCGACATGGAGAGCGACGCCGAGGTGCAGTCGCTGCCCGTTGTAATCGACAGGAGCTTTGACGATGACTTCTAGGAATCAAGATGTGGCGAGCGGTGACCTGGATGCGCTGCTCAACGAGCACTTCGCGGGGAAAATCGTGCGCAAGGACCTCACCAAATTGGTGAAGGAGGGGGCGAACGTCCCGGTCTTTGTGTTGGAGTACCTGTTGGGCAACTACTGCGCGTCCCAGGACGAGGCGGTTGTACGGGAGGGGCTTGAGACGGTCAAGCGCGTCCTGGCCGAGAACTTTGTACGCCCGGACGAAGCCGAGAAGATCAAGTCGCTGATCCGGGAGAAGGGCACTTACAAAGTCATCGACAAGGTGAACGTGGAGCTGAACGAGAAGCGTGATGTGTATGAGGCGCAGCTTTTCAGCCTGGGCATCAAAGGGGTGGTTGTTCCCACCGAGACGGTCAAACAGTACGAGAAACTCTTGGTGGGCGGCATCTGGGCGCTGGTCACCCTGGAGTATTTCTTCGAAGAGGGGCAGAAGGGGTCTCCGTTTTCCGTGCGGCAGCTCAAGCCCATCCAAATGCCGAACATGGATATGGGCGAACTGTGGGCGGGGCGCAGGCACTTCACCGCGCCCCAGTGGCTCGACGTGCTGCTCCGCTCATCCGGCATGGAGCCGACCACGCTTGACACACGGGTCAAGTGGCATTTGCTGGCGCGCATGATTCCCTTCGTCGAGAACAACTACAACGTCTGCGAGCTAGGGCCACGGGGCACGGGCAAGAGCCACATCTACAAGGAGGTCAGCCCGAACAGTATTCTCATTTCGGGTGGGCAGACCACCGTCGCCAATCTCTTCTACAACCTGGCGCGCCGGCAGATCGGTCTTGTGGGCGTATGGGACGTGGTGGCCTTTGATGAGGTGGCCGGCATCCACTTCAAGGATCAGGATGGCGTCCAGATTATGAAGGACTACATGGCGTCGGGGTCGTTTGTGCGCGGCCGGGGGTCGGTCAATGCTTCGGCGTCCATGGTCTTCGTCGGCAATATCGACAATGTGACCACACTTCTGAAGACGAGTCATCTACTTTCCCCCTTCCCCGAAGCGATGATCGACGCGGCTTTTTTTGACCGCTTCCACGCCTACATCCCTGGGTGGGAGATACCGAAGATGCGCCCTGAGTTCTTCACGAATCAGTATGGCTTCATCGTGGACTACCTGGCCGAGTTCTTCCGGGAGATGCGCAAGCTCAACTTTGGCGACGCCATCAGCAAGTACTTCCGCCTAGGGCGCGATTTGAATCAGCGGGACACGATCGCCGTGCGGCGTACAACGTCGGGATTGCTCAAGCTGCTCTATCCCCACGAAGTGTACGACAAGGAAGCGGTGCGGGCCTGTCTGGAATATGCCCTGGAGGCGAGACGGCGCATCAAGGAGCAACTGAAACGCATCGGCGGCATGGAGTTTTACGACGTTCACTTGAGCTATATTGACCTTGAGACGAACGAAGAAAAGATCGTGCGTGTCAAGGAGCAGGGCGGCGATTCGTTGATCCCCGACGACCCCCTGAACCCCGGCTCCCTGTACACGGTTGGCCGGGGGAGCGGTGGACACCTGGGCTTATACCGTCTGGAAACCCAGGTCACTGCCGGGAATGGGCAACTGAAGCTGTCGGGGTTGGGATCGAGTACGGCCGCCAGGGAATCTGTCAACGTTGGCTTTGACTTTTTCCGGGCCAATGCTTCCCGGATCCAGGCGTCCTTGAAGGTGGGGGATCACAACTTTCACCTGCATGTGGTCGAGGCGCACAACACAGGTCCATGCACCACGCTGACCCTGGCGGCGTTCGTGGCGCTCTGTTCCGCCATGGTGGGCAAAGCCCTCGAATCGCAGTTGGTTGTGCTGGGCACGATGAGCCTGGGTGGCAACATCGTGCCCGTCGAGAACCTGGCGGAATCGCTTCAGGTGGCAGCGGAAGCGGGAGCCAAACGGCTGCTCCTGCCCATGGCCAGCGTTGGCGATATTCCGACGGTGCCGGGCGAACTCTTCGCCAAGTTTCAGACCAGCTTCTATGCCGATCCAACGAGTGCGGTTTTCAAGGCGATGGGGGTGCAGTGAACAGTGTTCTTCTCCTCGGTAGATCAGGGAGCGTGTTGCCATATTCAGTAGATCACGATTTCGGTGCGGAGTAGGCATCCTCAGATGCCGGTTCAGCCTGGTGAGGACCGCATCTGAGGATGCTCTCTCCTCGTTTTCGATAACTTTCGTGATCTACTGATATTGTGGAGATGAGAATCTGGAAACACGTCTGGCTGGAATCCGTGATGAGATTCGACGCATGGACATACGTTTTGATAAAGGCTTCTTCATTGATGAACAGGAGTACTTCGAACAGCGTATTCAGTTACAGCAGGAGACGATGACAGGTCCCTAAAAACAAAGAAACCCCGCCAAAAGGCGGGGTTTCTTTACATAAATCCGACTGGAAAAATGCCTAGAGCGGGAGCGACGGGACTTGAACCCGCGATCTTCGGCTTGACAGGCCGACGTGTTAACCACTACACCACGCCCCCAGAACCACATTGCATAGAAGCAACGGAGGTCATTGTAGCATCCCCGTCTGGGGATGTCAAATTTGACGACGAAATTTTACAATGCGGTTCTGTCAATACCTTACGGAATAATAATCGTCTTCAGGGAAGATTGCTCATCCTCCGAAGAGGTCTCGGCCTGGAAAACCGCAGGCAGATCGGCCAGCCGGTGGCGGGTGGAGTTTGCCAGAATGATGTCTAAATTGAAGACACCCCGTTCCACGGCCCGGAAGGCTTCCCGCATGTGTTCGACCGAGCGCAATTTGGTGTAATGGACCGCGTTCAGGTTGCGCACTTCCAGCCCGTCCTCGTGGAAACGGTGAAAGCTGAACTCCTTGACCGGCGCGTAGTTGTCGCCGTAGAGCGCCAGGATGCCGTTATGCCCCACCATTCCCAACGCCTGCACCAGCCCAATGCCCGTACCGCCCACGGCTTCGATGGCTACGTCTACCCCCGCGCCCTTCGTCAGCTCTTCCACCGCGGCCACGGGATCGACCATCCGGGCGTTGATGGTGTGGTGCGCGCCCAGTTGCCTGGCGATCTCCAATTTTTCTGGGGAAACGTCGATGGCGATGACCTGGGACGCTCCCGATTTCAGCGCGCCCTGTAGCAGAATGTTACCCGCAAAGCCCACGCCATTGACCGCCACTACATCTCCCAGCTTTACACCCGTATGGATGGCCGCCCAGGCTGCGCAGCCCAGGGGTTCGTAGAGGCAGCCGACCTCAAAGGAGACGCCGCTGGGAATGGGCTGGATGCGGGCCAAATCCATGACCCAATAGTCCGAATAGGTGGGATAGATGAGACTGCCCACCCGGTCGCCGATCCGTACAGTGCCACCGCCCAGATATTCTTCCACGCCGCTGCCCATCTCTACGATTGTGCCACCCCCTTCGTGGCCCAGGGGACCCATCGGGTAGGCGTGGGCGCGGTCGGTCTTGCTGTGTGCGCCCAGTTGTACCTCCGGCCCGCCCTTGGCCTCGTCCTGGGGACGCACAGTAATGTTGCGGTAGAAGTAGCGCTCCGAGCCGCAGACCGATGCCTGATGGGTTTTCACCAATACCTGCGTCGGCTTCAGGGGGGGAAGGGTGATGGTTTCGATGGTGAGTCTGCCGGGTTCCAGATAGATCACGCGGGTATCGATCATACGAGTTTCTCCAGGGGATGGGAATAGGACACAGATTGACACGGATGGATAGGATTTCCACGGACAAATGATAACGGTTTGTGGAGAAATCTTCAAGCGGCTATGATTCTTGCGTACTTTGTGATTCAGCAGTTCCAAATATAGAACGCGGATAACGCGGATGGAGCGGATTTTTGCGGATTTTACGGCGCAGGTTATTGCTTTTATCCGCTTTGATCTGTCCAATCAGCGTCATCCGCGTTCTATTTCTGTCAAATTTGGAATGGCTGTTTGTGATTCTTGTAGTAGAGCTTGGCGGAAATATCGAGGCTACTTCGGACATGGCGCATAGATCGTCTACCAGTTCACGCACTACGCACTACGTACAACGAGAAATGGCTGGAGACTTCCGCCGCACAGTAGCGGTTCAAATCCCCTCTTTGGAAAGGAAACAACAATGAAACTCTCTGGAAAAGTAGCGCTGGTGACGGGCGGGGCACGGGGTTTGGGGCGGGCGTATGTTCTGCACCTAGCCCGGCTGGGCGCGGATATTGTGATCAATGACATCGATCTCTCCGCGGCTAAAGAGTACAACGAGCAGCTGACCGCGCCCACTGTGATGGAGGAGGTGGAGGCGTTGGATTGCCGCGCGCTGGGTGTTCAGGCCGATGTGACGGTCAAAGCCGAGGTGGACGCGATGGTGGAGCAGACCCTCGCCACCTTTGGACGATTGGACATTCTGGTCAACAACGCGGGGGGCATGTTGCGCCCCCCGGCCCAGACTTCGGCAGCCACCGCGCCAGAAGACCACTACCGCTATATTATGGACATCAATCTGACCAGCACTATCTTCTGCTGTCAGGCCGCCAGCCGCCCGATGATCGCCGCAGGATCGGGCAAAATTGTCAATGTGGGTTCCCAAGCCGGGCTGTGGAGCGGGCGCAGCGGCGGCGGGATGGCCTATAAAGTTGCCAAAGCTGGGATCATTCACTACACCCGTGTCCTGGCCGCGGAGTTGGGAGCCTACGGAATCTGCGTGAATTGCATCGCGCCGGGCTGGATTCTCTCCTCCCGCGCCCTGGCCAGCGGACGCAACAGTGACGAAACCCGCGCCCGCCTGGAGCCAGACATTCCCCTGGGCCGGTTGGGGTGGCCCGAAGACTGCGCCAAAGTCGTCGAGTTTCTCGTCACCGATCTCTCAGACTACGTGACGGGCCAGTGCATTCCTGTGGATGGGGGGTATGTGGCGTTTTAAGGCGAATTGCGTATTGCGTATTGCATATTGCGTAAGTAGTGTAGAAGGTGGCATTGAATGGTGTGATATTCGTCGGCGAAGTACTCAGGCTGCCGTCGATTTGCACGCCAAACTCCGCCACTACTTTGGTTCGTCCTAATGAACCCCAATCGTCACCGCTGATGAAATACGGAATACGCAATACGCAATACGCAATCAACAAGTTGTTTCCGTATGCAGCGCTAAATTGCATCTGCCCCACTCCCCTACTATAATTGAAGGGATGCAGAAGTCCGACTTTTATCAAAAGTCGGACTTCTGGCAAAACAATTCAACCGGCGGGAACAAGTGGAGTACGGAGTCGAAAATGCTGAAGAGTCATTCGTGTGGGGTGTTGCGGGCGGAGGATGCGGGCAAAGAGGTGACGCTGGCGGGCTGGATCAACCGGCGGCGCGATCATGGCGGGCTGATCTTCCTGGACGTGCGGGATCGTTTCGGTATCACCCAAGTCACCATCAATTCGGATAATCAGCCCAACGCCCACGCGATAGCCGCCACCCTGCGCAGCGAATTTGTTGTGCAATTCCACGGCACTGTGCAGAAGCGCCCAGCTGGTTTCGAGAACCCTGACCTGCCCACGGGCGGGATCGAAGTCATTGCCGACCAGGTGGTGATCCTGAGCGAAGCGCGCACCCCGCCCTTTGTCATCAGCGGCAGCCAGGGCGACGACGTGGACGAGGCTGTGCGTCTCAAATACCGCTATCTGGACCTGCGCCGCCCCAAACTAGCCCAGAACATCATTCTGCGCCACAATGTCGTGCGTTTCATTCGCAACTATCTCTCGGACCGGGACTTTTTGGAGATCGAGACGCCGATTCTGCTCAAAAGCACGCCGGAAGGGGCACGGGATTTTGTGGTGCCCAGCCGTATGCACCCGGGGAAATTCTACGCCCTGCCCCAAAGCCCCCAGCAGATGAAACAACTGCTGATGGTGGCCGGGATGGAGCGTTATTTCCAGATTGCCCGCTGTTTCCGGGACGAGGACCTGCGCGCCGATCGCCAGCCAGAGTTCACCCAACTCGATCTGGAGATGAGCTTCGTCGATCAGGCCGATATAATGACCCTCATCGAGCCGATGCTGATTGAGCTTTCCCAACAGGTGAGCAGCAAACGCATCCTGCAAACTCCCTTCCCGGTTATCTCCTGGGACGATGCCATGGACAAATATGGCATCGACCGCCCGGACATCCGTTTCGGCCAGACCCTCTGCGACGTGAGCACTCTGGTGGCCGAGAGCGGTTTCGCCGTCTTCAAAAACGCGGTGGCGGCGGGTGGGCTGGTGAAAGGAGTGGTCTATCCTGGCGGCGCGGGGATGAGCCGACGGGAGCTTGACGAACTGACCGACTTTGTCAAACCCTACGGGGCCAAGGGGCTGGCCTGGATCGGCGTGACCGGCGCGCCGGACAGTGACGGCCACTACACCGGCGACGCTTTGCGCAGCCAGATCACCAAATTCCTCAACCAGGCCGAGATCGACGGCATTGTCTCGGCCAGCGGCGCGGGGACAGGCGACCTGATTCTGTTGGTGGCGGACAAGCCGGGCGTGACCAACCCCAGCCTGGCTAACCTGCGTCTGGAAATCGGACGACGGGCCGGGCTGATTGATCCCGATCTGCTGGCTTTCTGTTGGGTGGTGGACTTTCCCCTGCTGGAATACAGTGAGGAGGATCAGCGCTGGAGCGCGGCCCATCACCCTTTCACCACGGCCCAGGACGCAGACTGGCCCCGGTTGGAGAACGAACCGGGCAGCGTCAAAGCCAAAGCCTACGATGTGATTCTCAATGGCTGGGAGATCGGCGGCGGCAGCATCCGCATCCACCGCAGTGACCAGCAAATGCGTATGTTCAAGCGGCTGGGCATGAACGAGGCCGAAGTAGACGAGATGTTCGGCCATCTGCTCGAAGCCTTCCAGTACGGCGCGCCCCCCCACGGCGGCATCGCCCTGGGCATCGAACGGGTCGTCGCACTCTACGCCGACGCTACCAGCATCCGGGAAGTGATGGCCTTCCCCAAGACGGCCATGGGCACAGACCTTCTCCTGGAAGCACCCAGCCCGGTGAGCGAGAAGCAACTGGTCGAGCTGCATATTGCCGTGCGGGACAAGAAGAAGTAGCAGGTAGAAGGTGGCAAGTGGCAAGTGGTCGTGTCAATTTCGACATACCACTTGCCGCCTGCACCTTCCACTTTCGACCTGCCACTTGCCACTTTTTTCCCATTTTGCACCCTCCGGCAGATATGCTATAGTAATTGACAGAACCCTGCGGTGTACGTGATCAACCAGTACACGGGGCGAGCCAACATTCAATAAATGGGAGCATTGCGAGGCAACGTGGATGTGATAGCCCGGCTTCGGCTAGGGCAAGACGGAAGCGTTCAGCTGGCACCCACCTGCTACAGCAGGTTCGCACCCACTGGATACACGGCATCGCGGGGGTCCCCAAAACGCCGTCCGAGAGAGATTCTCCCGGACGGCGTTTTGAATTGGTGGGTAATCCAGGGCGGAACAAAACTCATCCTGAAGATTAGATTTCTTTCCTTGACGGATTCAGGTGTTTCGTGCTATGATAACCGGTCTGTATTGATAAGTACGCATCCTTCAGCGATTTGCTGAGAAGAAAGGAAATCTGACCGTGGCTATTATTCGCACACGGGTTGCCGACGACACATGGGTATTTACGAGTGGTCTCTATGCCGAGGTCAACGCCGGGCTGGTGGTGACACCCGAAGGGGGCATTCTGATCGACACCCTTCCCTTTCCATCGGAAACCAACCAGATTATTGAATTTGCCAAACGGGTCTGTCCGGCGGGCATTAAGTATGTGATCAATACTATCAGCCACGCCGATCACGTCTACGGTTCGTGTCTGCTGCCCAATGCGGAATTGATCGCCCACGAAAAGACCCGGGAGATGTTGCAGCGCTACGGGCGTAAATCCCTGGAAGAAGCCCGGGAACACACCCCCGAACTCTTCAAAGTGGAGATCCGATTGCCCAAATTCGTCTTCAGCGAGAGCGCGCTGATCCGGCTGGGCGGCAAGACGATTCACATTTTGCACGCGCCCGGACCCAGCCCGGAAGTCTGTGTGGTCCATGTGCGGGAGGAAAAGGTCCTCTTTGCCAGCGATCTGATTATGCCTGTGCCGTTGATTGCCACGCCCTTTGCCAACATCGATCAGTTCCGTGACTCCTTGCGTATGCTCCACGATTACAACCTGGAGTCGATTGTCCAGGGCCACGGGGATATTCTCCTGCGCGGCGAGGTGACGAGCAGTATTGACGAGAGCATTACCTATTTGGACCACATTCAGGAATTGGTGGAAGACCTGATGGACAACGGCGCCACCAAACACGATCTGCTCCAACACGACGTGGAAAGGTTTGGACGCAGCCGTATTCCCCTGGGCGGTCTGGTGCAGAATTTTCACCAGGCCAACCTGCTCTTTTTGTGGGAGAAGTCCCGTGCCCGGCGGCGCAAAGAGCGTCAGGCGGCCCAGTCGTAATGGCCCACCCAGAGCGGATCGGCGCATTGATCGAAGAAATCCGCCGCCTCTCTCCAGCCGAGAGACGGCGGTTTGCGCGCCAGCTTCGTATCAATGGTCTGCTGGAAAGCGAAGAGGCCCTGACTGATCTGCATCCTCTGGCGGTTGCGCCGGCACTCACACCCGGGGGTCTGGGCCAGTGGCTCAACCCGGCATCCGCCCAACCCGGCCCTGCACCTGTGCAGCAGGATGATGCGCCGGTTGTCCCCTACAAATCTGCGGTGAGTGGACGGGTGGTGATGGGCGCGCCGACTGGCGAATCAACCAACGACGCGCCGTCGGTCATGCCGCCCCTGCCTGGCCAGGCCCCGGAACAGCCCATCCGGGTGATCTTTGACGGGGGCAGCAAGGGCAATCCTGGATTGGGCTATGGCAGCTATGCGCTGGAGTGGCCCGGCTTTCCCCGCCAGATTGTCCAGCTTCGCTTTGGGGATCGGGTCACCAACAATGAGGCCGAGTATGACACGCTGATTGCTGCGTTGGAGGCGATTGTCAAGCGGCTGAAGGAGAGCGGAGCGGATACACGCACAGCTCGTTTGGACATCAGGGGCGATTCCCAGTTGGTCATCTCCCAGATTAAGGGGGAATGGAAGGTGAACAAAGCCGAGCTACAGAGCCGACGGGATCACGCACGCAGTCTGCTGGCCCTGTTGGGTCAGGCCCGGCTCACCCACCACGACCGGGAGAAGAGCGTGGAAGTGTTGGGGCATTGAGAGGGGATAGTAATCAGTGAGCAGTGAGCAGTGGCGATTCACCGACCACTGATTACTGCTCACTGATTACTTTTTACTCTAATCTACTGATCTGCAAAGACCTGCGCCCGACCTTTGCCCCTGTCGTCCGTGTCGATAAACAAGGAAAAGGTGGTCTCCCCCTTCTTCACTTCGTAGAAGCCGAAGTCCCCGCTGAAACTCCAGCCCAGAGCCGCAAAGGTGTCCGTATAAAAGGCCACCAATTCTTCCTGGCTTAGTTCGCTGGTAATCTCCGGCATCCCAGTCATATTGACGGCCAATTTGCCGCCTTCGGGCACAGGGAACTCTCCCTCCGCAAAGCCAGGGATATTGATTGTGCCCGGCTCCGGCGCATCCGCGGGGAGTGTGACTGTAATGTCACTATTGACATCGTAGACCTGATAGGACCAGTTGACACGCTGGGTAGTGGCAACTTCGGCCCCGCTGGCATCTGTATCCTTCACGTTGCTTACTTCAGCCAGAACGTCGTACTTCAGCACATAACCAGAATCTTTGGCGACCCAGACATTCATTTCTGCCTTGTCAATCACCTCTTCTGAATCCGGTGCCATCTGGGCCATCTGTGTGAAAATCGAGACATCCTGAATCTGATAGTGGGTCGTCGCCACGCCGTCAATTGTCTCGTCTCCCAGCTTCTCCGCTTCTCCGCTTTCCAGCACGAACTGATCAGTAAACGAAGTGAAGATATCGGACATGGAGGTAAACAGCCCCGCATTGTCTCGGCCCACAGTAACCCACTCGCCTTGGGTGTTGGCTGAAACCCAATCGCCGATTTGATAGATGGTAACCGTCTCGGTCGTCCCCTCTTCGGTGAGGGTCATCTCAAACGATTGATCCGATCCGTAGGCATTGTCGGTCTTGACAAAAGCGCCTTCCAACAGCATCTCCTGCTTGGTGGTCCTCCCATCCGGGAAGGTAGTGTTGATCAGAAGCCCGCCCCGGGTCCGGTAGGAGTCCAACACATCCCCAGGAGCGGCAAAGCTGTTGGCCGTACTGGCGCTATTGGCCTCCGGCGCTGGTGTGTTTGTCGCCACCGCAGCCGCAGCAGGGGGCACGGGGGTGTTTGTTGCGGGGACAGGCGTGTCGGTTGGGGGGGCAGGGGTGTTTGTCGCTACCACCGCGGCCGGTTCTGGCGTGGCCGTAGGCGTGGGTTCATCTTCGCCACAGGCGGCAAGACCCAGTGTAAGCAGTGCGACGAGCAAAAGGGCAAAAATGCGTTTGGTTGTCATCGGGTCTCCTTTCGGATAGTGCAGATGGGCAGGGATTCTATCTCCGCGGCCGGATCGAACAACTAAAGGGGTCGAAAATGATGCTTGACAAGATAATAGGTAGTATACAATCAGATGGCAGAAAGTCAATCGGGTTGCAGCGTTGCGGCGTTGGAGTATATTTCAGTTCTAGGGCCTAATGGAATTGCACGCACTGCCCGGCCCTAAAGAGGCCGGGCTAAGGAGCAGCGCCTCCTGAAGGAGGCTTTCGGAAGGACGAACATATCTCCCTTTAGCCGGATTTATCCGGCGTAGCCCGGTAGCTCCGGGTCTTTAGCCCGGAGCGGCCATCGCAACCGTCGATTTGCCCTAAAACTGAACTACACCCACCGCGTTGCAGCGGTCGCGCAGCAGCTCTGCTGGCTGCCCGACTGGCTACATGGCTACCACTTCCATCTCTTCCTCAGCGACCTGCGTCGTGCGATCCTTCACCACCTCTACCATCTCGTCGCCATCCAACCGCAGGCTGATCACCCGGCTTACGCCGTCGTCGCCCATTGTAATGCCATAAATGGTATTGCTGGCTTCCAGGGTACGCCGGTTGTGGGTGATGAGAATGAATTGGGTGCTGCCTCCTAGCTCCTCCACCACCTCCCGGAAACGGTCCACATTTGCTTCGTCCAGGGCCGCGTCCACCTCATCCAGAATACAGAAGGGGGTGGGGCTGACCCGCAGAATCGCAAAAATGAGCGCGCAGGCGGTCAGGGAACGCTCGCCGCCGGAGAGCAGGTCCAGGCTCTGGGGCCGTTTACCCGGCGGACGGGCCACAATCTCCACGCCGGTGTTGATGATGTCCTCCGGGCTGGTCAGGGCGATCTGGGCAGTGCCGCCCCGGAAAAGCAATTGGAAGAAGTGGACAAATTCGGTGGATACCGCGTCGAAGGTGCGGCGCAGCTCCGTCTCCATCCGCTTGTCCAACTCCCGAATGATCCGGCGCAGGTCAAAGGCCACCTTGTCCAAATCCTCGGACTGATGGAGCAGAAAATCATGACGCCCGGCCGCCTCTTCATACTCCCTGGGCGCGTCCGGATTTACATTGCTCAGCCGGCGCAGCCGAGCACGGGTCTCCCGCACTTCGTCGTCCAGCCCTGGGGGCAGCTCTGTGACCACCGGCAATTGGGCCACAATTGTGTCAAAGGGCAGCGGCGGCTGATAGGCCACATCTTCGCTCTGCTCCATCTCGGCCAGACCAAAATCCTGGCGAATCTCCTGGCGCAGAAGTTCCAGCCGGTCGTCGGCCCGCTGCAATTTCAGTTGGGCCGCGTTGTATTGGGTTTCGTCTTGGCGCAGAAGCTGTTGCATCCGCCGCTCTTCGCTCTCGGACTGAATCTGCCGGGTCTGCAACTGGGCCAATTCGCTCTGGACCGGGCCAATCTCCGCCTGCAAAGCGGCCATCCGTTCCGCAATTTGGGCTTCTGTGGCGGTCCGGGAACCCGTCTCACCGGCCAGCTTTTCGATTTCGGCGGTCAATGTGGCCAGCCGCTGGTTGCGGGAATCGATCTGGCTCTTCATTGCCTCTCCGCCGCGCCGGGACGCATCCAGCGCCGATTGCTGGTAACGCAGATGGCCCTGGCTTTCGGCGGCGGCGGCCCGCAGATCGGCCAGTTGGCGCAGCAGATCATCTACATTGGCTGTGCTGGCAGCCTCGTCTGCGGCCAGCAACTCTGCGCCCAACTGGCCTTCCCGCAAGTTATGATCGGCGATCTCCTGGGCCAGACTGCCTTCCTCCTTGTCCAGCCGCTCGGCTTCGACGACCAGTTGGCTGCTGCGCTTCTGCTGCCAGGCCGCACGTTCCTGGGATTGGGCCCATTGCAGGCGGGCGCGTTCCATAGCCTGTTGGCCCTGGCTGGACTGTTGGCGGGCTGCATCGGCCTGGCCCCGGCTTTCGGCCAGATGATTTTGGGCGTCGGTGAGACGCTGAAGCACTTCTTCGCCAGCGGTCTGGCTGGTCTGGGCAAGCTGGCGAGCCGCCGCGATCTGCCCCGGCAGTTCCCGTAATTCCCGCTCCCGGGCCAGTACCGAATCGTCCTGGCGACGGCCGTCGCTGCCACCGGTGACTGCGCCGCCGGGACGCACGATCTCGCCACCCAGCGTCACCACCGTCGGTGTCGGCGTCTGCGGGCGATCCCGGTGACGGTCCAGCGCGGCGCGGGCAGCAGGCAGATCCTCGGCTACCCAGACCCGGTTGAGTAGCTGTTCAGCGGCCTGGGCTACCTTGGGCGCGTAGCCTACCAGCGCGGCGGCGTTGCCCAGAATGCCCGGTTCTTGGGGGGCATCGATGGCAGAGAGGACGCTCAGCCGGTCCAGGGGAAGAAAGGTGGCCCGGCCTTGACCAGAGGCTTTGAGAAATTCGATGGCGGCCTGGGTATCGCCCCAGCTTTCGGCGATCACATTTTGGAATGCGCCACCCAGGGCCGTCTCAATGGCTTTGTCCAGGTGGGCAGGGACGGAAAGTTGAGAGGCGATTGTACCGACCAGACCGGCCAATTGCCCTTTGCCCGCGGCTTGCAGGAGCGCGCGCACGCCATTCGCATAGCCAGCACCCTCGTTGCGCAGCCGTTCCAGCAGATCGAAACGGGTTTGCAGCCGATCCACAGCCCGCTCGGCCTCCCGGTGGGCCTGTTGCGCTTGGGCCAGTTGGCTGCTCAGGGCGGCAAGCCGGTTTTCGCTCTCGACAACCCCGGCCTGGGCCATCGCAGCAGCCTTCGCCATCTCCGCTGCACTCACTTCCGCCTGGGCCAGAAGGGCGGCTGCCCTCTCAATTCCGCTGTTGGCATCGGCCTGGGCGCTCTGCTGGGTCACGGCGTCTGCTTGCAGACGGGCCCGGGCCTCCTCGATTTGGGCCAGGCGGCTGCGACGGTCGGCCAGACGCTCGCCCAGTTTGCGCTGCTCGGCCCGCACGGAATCCAGTCGATCCAGCAGACCGGCGCGCTCCTGTTGGCGCAGGCGCAGGTGGCTTTGCAGCCGATCCACCTCGCTTTGGCGGCTGGTGTGGGTCAATTGGGCAGCTTCCACTTCGCCGGCCAGACGCACCATCCGCTGGGCTGTCTGGGCTGCCTCTTTTTGCAGATCGACCAATTCCCGGCCCAGTTCGTCGCGGCGGGCCACAAGCTGGCTGCGGCGCTCGGTGGAAACAGCCAGATCCCGCTGCAATGCGTCAGCCTGTTGGCGTTCTTCGTCATGGGCGCTCTGTTTGCGTCTTAACGTCTCGCGCAGGGAGAGCTGAGAACGGCGCATGGCCTCAATCTGGACTGTAATCTCTTCCAGCCGTTTGCGTCGGGCGCTGGTGATGCGGCCAGCGGCTTCGCTCTGGCGGCGAGCCTCGGTCATCTCTTCCAGGCTGGTGTGCCAACGGAATCCGTGCCACTGGTGGAGCAAGCCCTGCAAATCCGCGTCCACTTGCGCCCGCTCTTTGGCCCGCTCGGCCTGGCGTTTCAGATAGCCCAGCCGGGGGGAAAGCTCGGCCAGGATGTCCTGGACACGGCTCAGATTTTCCTGGGTGGCGTCCAGACGGCGCAGGGTGGTGGTGCGTTTGGCCTGGTGGCCGGTGATACCCGCAGCCTCTTCAAAGAGTTCCCGGCGCTCCTCCGGTTTCAGGCTGAGTACCTGGTCGATCAGACCCTGGCCAATTACTGCGTAGGCCCGCTTGCCCAATCCGCTGGGCGCAAGCAGTTGGGTGATGTCCTGCAGGCGCACCCGCTGGCCGTTGAGCAGATATTCGTTCTCGCCGTCCCGGTAGGCTCGACGGCTGATCTCGACTTCGGCAAAGTCAATCGCCAGTTCGTTGTCGCTGTTGTCCAGGGTCAGGCTGACCTGGGCCATGCCCATGCGCGCCCGTTTGTCGCTGCCCGCAAAGATCACATCCGCGGTCTTTTTGGAGCGGAGCAGGCCAAAGCTCTGCTCACCCAGACACCAGCGCACCGCGTCAGCCACATTGCTCTTGCCGCTGCCATTGGGGCCGACGACGGCTGTCACGCCCGGGTCAAAGATAAATTCAGTTTTGCGGGCGAAGGTCTTGAAGCCCTGGATGACGATACGTTTGATGCGCAGCATAAAAGATAGTAGAGGTTGGCGATTGGGTGAGAGTGAGCAGTAATCAGTGAACAGTAATCAGTGAACAGTAATCAGTCTGTCGGCGGTACGGATGCGACTGGTTACTGATTACTGATTACTGTTCACTTCTTTACGAAGGCGCAAGGGCGGCCCGCCACAGACCGGGCAGGAAGAGTTCGGCGATCAGCCCGCCGACGACGAGGGCCAGGGAGACAAGAATCAGCCGCCGCTGGGTAGACAGGTAGTGGGCCGGGTTCCAGTTGTTGAGCAGGAGTGGCTGGATGAGCAGGACAAAGATGCCGCCATATCCAGCCAGTTGGGCCAGTCGCCAGGGGGCCAGACCCAGCAGGATGCTCAGGGGTGCGTCGGTCTCCCGCCAAAGAGTGCCCACCCCGAAGGCCAATAGATTGACACCTTTGACCAAAAACCAGCCGCCCGCCAGACCGACTGTGGCCAGGCTGCCCAGAACAATCCCAACGATTTCGCCCAAACGGGCCAGGGGTGCTGCCAGTAAGGAGCCTGGGGCTGGGCTGCCGGTGTAGGCCCATTCCACCAGCCCTGTGCGGACGAGAAACCCGTCGTGAATGGCTTTCTCGATCTGTGTCGGCAGGAGCCAGGTGAGCAAAATGAGCAGCAGCCCTTGCGCCACCAGCCAGACTGCCGCCACCCGCAGAGCCGGATCGATGCCGCCTCGACGCATGGCAATGGCCGTGAAGACTGTCAGCCCCAGGGCCTGGACTACAGGCATAAAGTTGGGCTGGCCCATCAATGCTGGCACGGCGGTGGTGAGCAGGACGAAAAAGACAACTGTCCCATAAAAAAGCGGGTCCCTCGTCAGATCGTAGACCGGGGCCGGGGGCGCGGGCGGTGTCGGTTGGCCGTGATGGTTGGTGTACTGTTCCATAGCTGCGGATCACTGGTGGCGAACTGGGCCGATTGTATCAGGAGATTATACCACTGACCGGGCGATGAAACCGAATGGAGGAGGGGAAGTAGCAACTCAAAGATAGAACACGGATGACGCGGAAAAAAAAACGGATTTGCGCGGATTCTTTTCTTTATCCGCATTCATCCGCCTGATCCGCGTCATCCGCGTTCTATTTTCTTTGGTATATCTTCGCCTGGGGCGCAAAGGCCACATCCCCATCCAGAGGGAAGATGGGACGGGCGCAGACGGTGTGGCCCAGATAGGGCAGGTTGGCGCTGGTGGAGCCGGGCGCATCCACGTGCAGGGTTTGGGCTGCCCAGGTGTTGAAGAAATGGGGCTGGCAGTGGGGCGATTTGACCACCACCGCGTCGAAGCGGGTAGGGTCCTGGCCGTGGCCGAGGAAGAGCGAGCGGTCGAAGAGACTGACCGGACGGCTGGTGACGACGAGGATATGACGCCCCACTTGCAGCACAGTCGTCGGCCCGCCCTGCCAGATCGCGCCGTTGCTCTCGCTGACAAAATCCCCGTCTGAGAGCATCCTCACCTGGGCTGTCACGGGCAGGGGCTGGAAGCGTGCCCGATCCATCGCCCCGCCGAGTGTGGTGCGGATGGTCGCGCCCACGCCCGCTTTGTTGGCGTCTGCGACTGCGCTGGGGTCGACGATTGGTGCCAGCAGCTTGCCCGTGTAGCCCCGTTGGATCAGCGCCGCTAGGATGGCGTTGCTGTCACCGGATGCGCCCGAACTGGTGGCGTCGGCGGCATCGGTGAGAATCGTCGTGCCGCTGGGGTTGGCAATTGTGCGTTCGACTGCTTCTGCCAGGCTGATGAGTGGCTGATGAAGCTGGGCGCGCACGGCCCAGAAATCCTCGGCCAATTTGAGCGCTTCCCGCTTTGCCCGTTCGGCGTCCCCGTTCAGCACAACCAGGCTGTTGGAGCGCAGCTCTGGCACGTCGGTGAATGGGTTGCCGATGAACATCCCCCCAGAGAGTCCACCGGGGCCTTCCTCCAGCGCTTTGGCATACCCGACCATCTGCCCGAAGAGACCGGTGGCGGTGATCAGTTCGTTGCCACGCACCAGCGCGGGGATAGGCACAACGGCTGTCACCGGGCGGGCTTCGCCGTCCAAAATCCGCAGAAGCAAGCGGGCGGCCCGTTCGCCGGTGCTGGCAAAGTCGATGTGGGGATAGGTGTGATAGACCACCACCGCGTCGGAGTGGGTCAGCATGCGGTCGGTGAGAATGCCGTGGAGGTCCAGAGAGATGACGATGGGAATCTGTTCGCCGACGATCTTGCGGCTCTCGGCCAGCAGATAGCCTTCTGGGTCGCTCTCGTTTTCAGCGGACATTGCGCCGTGCAGGGAAAAGTAGAGTGCATCTACCGGCCCGGCCGCCTGCACCAGGGCCAGGAATTCTGCGGCCAGTTGGGTGAAATCTTCTGCCCCTAACGTTCCGCCGGAGGTGATGGAGCGGGCGCTGTAGGCGGGGACCAATTCCACGTCGGGTCGGCTTGCGAAGACATCCAGCGCCCCGGCCACTTCCGAGTTCAAGCCCCGGTGGTAGTCGAGAAAGGCGGACCCCCACAGGATTTCAAAGTCGGCCAGCGAACTGGGGACCGGATTGAAGGAGGATACTTCCTGTTTGCATTCGGCTACTAGAATTCGGAACACTGGGGTTCTCCTTGGGAATGTGAAGCGGGAAAGGCTGCTGCAAAGAATCAATGGCCGCTGGTACAGCCCGGCGTAAATACGCCAATAGTTTCTGTCGTGGTGCGTGGTGCGTGTATTGGTACACGCACCAC
>CAMDQF010000127.1 GCA_945905745.1 Litorilinea aerophila | reverse complement strand
CCACCCGCGGACGGATCGCCTTCCGACAGCAGTTCCAGCCGGGGGTATAGTTGGGTGATGCGGGTCATTTGGCCGACCACCAATCGTTCGCCAGTGTACCCCGTTTGCGGGGCGCGCTCAGCCGTTGTGAACAGCCACAGGTGGCCGGTGCGGCCAACATCTCCACAAAATGGGGCAGCGCATCCAACACCAACTCCAGCGCAGCCCGGGTCTCTCCCTCCACCGGAACTGAGAAGCGGTCCGCACTGGCATGGACGACTGTCACTACCCCCGCATAGCAGAGTTCCAGCTCCCCGGCCAGGGCGATCTCTGGGACTAGATTGTGCCCCAGCAGATCACCTCCCCACAGGCGAAACATCCGGGCTTCGGCGGCTGTCTCCCGTCGCGGGCCATCCACCCCCACATAGACACAGCCGGGAGCCATTGGCAGCGCGTTGGCCAGTGCTTCACTCATCTGAGGACAGACTGCCGGCGACTGGTGGATGCCGGTAATGCCTTCGCTTTCGAGAAATGTGTGGGGTTGGTGGCGCACAAAGTCTATGTAGTCGGTGACAATCGCCACATGACCCCGGGCCAGGAGTGGGTTGAGCGCAATCGCCGTGTCCCAATTCAACACCCGCTGCACGCCCAGTTTGCGCGCCGCCAGTAGGGTGGAACGGGGGTCTGTACGGCTGGGCAGACCATTGTAGGGCTGCACCCAGACGCCCCGCCCACTGGGGCTGCGGCGCAGGGCCAGCGGGCCGATGTCGCCGTAGGTGGTGGTGACAAAGCGCTCATCCACGACAGGGCCAAAGGCATCCAAGGCCCGAGGCGGCAGGACAACGGCCAGTAAAAGGAGAAGATCGGCTTCCGGTGGTGGAGTAGTCATTGGTTGATTGGTTTATTGGTGTGATAGTAAGTATAATGAGAGCAGACGGTTGATGGAATCAAGAAAGTAAGCGGTAACCATTAATCACTGGTTACCGCTCACTGCTTACTTCGCCTGCTGGACAAATTGACAAGACGTGTCCACGATAGCACTGATCGCCCACGATAGCAAAAAGGATAAGGAAGATAGCCTATGAGCCGGTTACGACTCGCCCTGATCGGCGCGGGCACATTTGCGCGCAAAGCCCACGCGCCGGCCTGGGCTGCTCTTCAAGATCGCTGCCAGGTGGTGGCTGTGTGCAGCCGCTCCCACGAATCCGCCGAAGCAGTGGCTGCGCTGCTACCGGAGCCGGTGGCGATCTACGACCACATCCCTTCCCTGCTGGCCGTGGAAAAGCTGGACGCGGTGGACATTGTGCTGCCGATTCTCCTGATGCCGGAAGTGACAGCCCTGGCCCTGCAAACCGGGATTCACGTCGTCAGCGAGAAGCCACTTGCACCGACGGTGGCCGAGGCCCAACCTCTGCTGGAAATCCACCGGCAACATCCGGGCCAGGTCTGGATGGTAGCGGAGAATTGGCGCTACGAAGAAGCTTTTGTGCGGGCTGGTCAGGCCATCCGGGACGGAGCGATTGGCCGACCCTTGACCTGTGACTTCTCCCTGCAACTGCCCGTGCCCCCCGGCTCACCCAACTACCGCACGGCCTGGCGACGCAGCGGCGACTTCCCCGGCGGCTTTCTGCTGGACGGCGGTGTCCATCACACCGCGGGTCTGCGCCTGGTCTTGGGCGAAGTGGAGAGTGTAGGTGCGGTGGTGGCCCAACAGCGCAACGATCTGCCCCCGGCGGATACGCTGGCCGCGTGGCTGCGTTTCGCCAACGGCGTCATCGGCAGCTACACCGTCACCTACGCGGCGGGCAGCCCCCTGTGCGACAATGGTCTGCACGTCACCGGCACAGAGGGCAGCCTGCGGGTGACCAGCCAGAAGCTGATCATCCAGCGGGGCGATGAACGCACGGAAGAGAGCTTTGGCATGCCTTTCAGCACCCACCGGGAACTAGCCGCCTTCGTCGAGTCTGCCCTGACCGGCGCACCCCACCGCAATTCACCGGAAGAAGCCCTGGCCGATCTGGCCCTGGTGGAGGCAATGCTGGCCGCGGCGGAGAGTGGGGTGGCGGTGTCAATGGCTTCTGAACTTTAGACTTTACTGACGAGACGCGAAGAGTGAAACGTGAAAGAGACCGACGATCTCACGTCTCACCCATCACGTTTCTCCGGACACAAATAAACTCTGGAGAAATCTCCTATGCTCTTAGCTGGCGACATCGGCGGAACCAAAACCAATCTGGCGGTCTATGCGGCAGAGAGCGGGTTGTCCGCGCCTCTGGCCGAGTCTACTTTTCCCAGCGGGCGTTATCCCTCGCTGGAAGCGCTGATCGAAGATTTTCGGGTCCACACCCATCTGCCTTTCGAGAGCGCTGTCTTTGGCGTGGCTGGGCCGGTTGTGGACGGTAAAGCGGCCGTGACGAATCTGCCCTGGCGGATGGAGGAGAAGGGGCTGGCGGCCGCTTTGGGCGTCAAAAGCGTCAAACTGCTCAATGATCTGGAATCCATCGCCAATGCCGTGCCGAGCCTGGATGCCAAAGACCTGCACACGCTGCATGTCGGTCAACCTGTAGAACGGGGACCGATTGCCATTGTCGCCCCGGGCACAGGGCTGGGCGAGGCCTTTCTGACCTGGGAACGCAAGCGCTACAAAGCCCACCCCTCTGAAGGCGGACATGCCTCCTTTGCCCCGGTCAACGAAGAACAGTTGGATATGCTACGCTTTTTGCAGGGCAAACTGGGCCACATCAGCTACGAGCGGGTCTGCTCTGGGCTGGGCATCCCCAATATTTACGCCTTTTTCAAAGAAACCGGGCGTTGTCCCGAACCGGGTTGGCTGACCGAAAAGCTGGCCGCCGCGCCAGACCCCACGCCGGTAATCGTGGAGACTGCTCTGGCCGATCCTGAGTGTGCCATCTGCCGCTGTACCCTGGAAATGTTTGTAGCGATTTTAGGCGGCGAGGCGGGCAATATGGCGCTGAAGGTGCTGGCGACCGGTGGTGTCTATTTGGGTGGGGGCATCCCGCCGCGCATTTTGCCGGTGTTAGAGAGCGGTACATTTTTGGCCGCCTTTACGGCCAAAGGGCGTTTTGCTGGGCTGCTGCAAAACTTGCCCGTGCATGTGATTCTGAATCCCAAAGCCGCTCTTCTCGGCGCGGCCAGCTACGGTCTGGCCCGGCTGTGAGGCAGAACCACAAAGACGCAAAAGAATAAAAGAAGTGATGTGGTCATTCCTTTATTCTGAAAGGAACAATAATGGCAAAGGCAATGTGGAATGGCGCAGTGTTGGCCGAAAGCGATGAAACCGTACTGATGGAGGGCAATCATTACTTCCCCAATCACTCGGTGAACTGGGATTATTTTCAGGAGAGCAGCCGCCACACCACCTGCGCCTGGAAAGGCGTGGCCAGCTATTACACAATCACTGTAGATGGCAAAGTCAACCAAAACGCGGCCTGGTATTATCCCACGCCCAGTCCAGCCGCGGCGCAGATTAGGGATCGGGTGGCCTTTTGGAGCGGCGTGAAAGTGGAGTAAGAGGTATTGCCTATAGCGTATTGCGTAAGGAGAGGAAGCCACCGGTTGCAGCCGAAGCGTGAAACGTGAGAGCACTCGACCTGAATTCACGTTTCACGTTTCGGGCCGCAATACGCAATACAAACCGTCCCAGCAATCATTTTAACAACTGACAGGGGAATAAACTATGCACGTACTGGGGATCGACATCGGCGGGAGTGGGATCAAAGGCGCGGTGGTGGACGCGGAGACAGGGGATATGATCACTGAACGGTTCCGGCTGGAAACGCCGGAGGGAGCCAAACCCGAGGCTGTGGCCGCGGTGGTGGGGGAGATCGCCCGCAATTTCGCATGGAAGGGGCCAATTGGTTGCACCTTCCCGGCTGTCATCCGCAATGGTGTGGCCCACAGCGCGGCCAATGTGGACAAGTCCTGGATTGGAACCGACGCCAAGGCCCTCTTTGAAGAGACCACAGGCTGCCCGGTGACGGTCATCAACGACGCCGACGCTGCGGGTATCGCGGAGATGGTCTTTGGCGCGGGTCGGGACAAACAGGGCGTGATCATTATGCTCACCCTGGGCACGGGTATCGGCAGCGCCGTCTTTGTAGACGGACACCTGCTCCCCAACGCCGAACTGGTCCACATTGAAATGAACGGAGGCGACGCCGAGCAGCAGGCCGCAGAAAGCGCTCGCCAGCGGGAAGATATGTCCTGGAAGAAATGGGGCAAACTGCTCAATCAATACTTCCAGAAACTGGAATTTCTGCTTTCGCCCGATCTCTTTATTGTGGGTGGCGGGGTAAGCAAAAAGAGCGACAAATTTTTCCAATACATCGAAACCCGGGCCCCGTTGGTGGTGGCCCAGATGCTCAACGAAGCGGGGATCATCGGTGGAGCGATGGCTGCCCACGCCATCTTTCAGAACGGGGAAGATGGCGAATTTGATCACCGGGTGATTTTGGGCGGTCAGGGCAATGGCTAATTCGCGGACAAAATCTGCGAAATCGGCACCGCCGGATCTGGGTCATGAAGAACGGCTGTGGCTGGCGGGCTATGGGGCGATTGCCGGTGTGGATGAAGCCGGGCGGGGCGCCCTGGCTGGGCCAGTGGTAGCGGGGGCAGTGGTACTGCCCAAAGGCGCAGGATTGGCGGACATCTGGTCCGAAGTTCGGGATAGCAAACTGCTCTCACCGGCCCAGCGGGAAGGGATGGTGGATGCCATCCACCAGGACGCCGCGGGCTGGGCAGTGGGCGAAGCCAGCGCCCAGGAGATCGACGCCATGGGCATTGCTCCGGCTAGCCGGCTAGCCATGCGGCGGGCGATTGAGGGGCTGCCCGCCCGCCCGGACTATCTGCTGCTGGATTGGGTGCGGCTGGCCGCGGTCGTTCTTCCCCAAGAGAGTTTCACGAAGGGGGATCAGCGGATTGTCTCCATCGCCGCCGCCTCCATCCTGGCGAAGGTCCACCGGGACAGGCTGCTGGTAGAATTGGACCGCCTCTATCCCGTCTACGGTTTTGCCAGCCACAAAGGCTACGGCGCAGCCAGCCATCTGGCCGCCATCGCCGCCCACGGCCCCTGCCCGGAACACCGGCGCTCCTTTTCCCCCGTCCGTCAGACCGATCAGACAGCCCTGTTTACAGAACTTGACCACGCGGCTATCGGCGTGAAGAGATAAAATCTGCGAAATCCGCGTTCCTGCGCAATCTGTGTTCCTGTTTTCATTCCCCCGATTTGAGTTACGTGTGTTGGGTTCTCCTGGCACAGGCTGGTCGCGCAGAGGGCGCTCTCTTGCCGGGCGAACCCAACCTACGACACCAGCCCGGTCGGTGGTCTGCTGTCCGCGGTCTGCTGTGTGTTAGTGTCACTTTTTATGTCACTCAGCGTCACTGACAACCCGCCCGCCCTGTGTTTCAATGGTCTTGTACGCAGAACCAACCGAGCAACCATTCAAACAACAGAGGAGATTCCAAATGAACACGCAAACACAAGTCATGCAGAAGCCGGGCCGGGTGCTGAACGCTAACCACAACCAGACGCTGGTCGTCGTTCAGAAGCCACAACGGGGATGGGGCAACAACCACAACCAGACCCTCGTCGTCGTTCAGAAACCACAACGGGGATCAGGGCTGAATCACAACCAAACCCTCGTCGCTGTCCAGAAGCCGGGCCGGGCGCTAACCCAAAACCACAACCAGACGCTCGTCGCTGTCCAGAAGCCGAGCCGAGCGCTAACCACAAACCACAACCAGACCCTCGTCGCTGTCCAGAAGCCGGGCCGGGCGCTGGTCGACAACCACAACCAGACCCTCGTCGTCGTTCAGAAACCACAACGGGGATCAGGGCTGAATCACAACCAAACCCTCGTCGCTGTCCAGAAGCCGGGCCGGGCGCTGACCGCAAACCACAACCAGACGCTGGTCGCCGTGAAGCCAGGCCGGGCACTCACCACAAACCACAACCAGACGCTGGTCGCCGTGAAGCCAGGCCGGGCACTGCACACCAACCACAACCAGACGCTGGTCGCCGTCCAGAAGCCACAACGGGGATGGGGAAACCACAACCAGACGCTGGTCGTCGTTCAGAAACCGGGCCGGGGAGTCAAAGTAAACCACAACCAGACTCTCGTTGTTGCCCAGAAGTAAGATCGTTGCACGACCGACCACCATCCAGTAGAGAGACGGTGCACCGTCTCTCTACTGTTCTGTTGATAGGAAAGATCAATGCAGACAGACAGCGAAGCCCAGCAGAGCGCGGTCGAAGAGATGTGGTCGCTCTGCGCCCAGGCCGACGCACTGCGCGAGCAGGGACGCTATGCCGAAGCAGAAGGGCTGTACGGCCAGGCGCTGGCCCACCCGGCCAGCAGTGACCCACTGGAATGGGCCTTTACGGCCAACAGCCTGGGCATCCTCTACAAATATATGGGACGCTACGACGAAGCCGAACCGCTCTATCGCAAGGCCCTCGCCATTCTGGAAAAAGAGATCGGCGCAGACCACCCGGACGTAGCCTCCCTCTACCACAACCTGGGCGGGCTGGAACACGCACGGGGCAACTACGCCGCGGGCGAACCCTTTGCCCGGCGCTCGGTTGCCATCCGCGAGGCCGCGCTGGGGCCGGATGACGTGGCAGTGGCGGCGGATGTGGCCGCATTGGCCGCGCTGGTGGATGGGCAGGAACGCTACGACGAGGCCGAAGCGCTCTACCAGCGGGCGCTGGCGATCTTTGAACGGGAGTTGGGGCCGGACGATATGGAAATCGCCATCAACCTGAACAATCTGGCCGCCATCCGCTACCGCCAGGAGGACTACCCCGCGGCCGAGAAGCTCTACCAGCGGGCGCTGGCGATTAAATGGCAGCATTTGGGGGAGAATCACCCGGACGTGGCCATGACGCTCAACAATCTGGCGGCCCTCTGCCAGGCCCAGAAGCGGCTGCCCGAAGCCCGTCTCCACTACGAGCGAGCACTGGCGATCTTCCGCAGCACCCTCGACCCCCAGCACCCCCATCTGGCGACCTGTGGGCAGAATTACGCGGATCTGTTGCTGGAGATGGGCGCGCAGCCCAAGCGCCGTGCGGTTGGACGCAAAAGCATAGGAGCAAGCCGGCGCTGATGGCAAAATCATTGACAGACATCACACTCTTGCGGGCCTGGGCCAACCGTCCCTTTGCCCTGCTGTGGAGCGGACAGGCCCTCTCCCGCATTGGCGATCACCTCTACCAGGTGGCGCTGGCCTGGTGGGTGCTGCAAGAGACCGGATCGGCCGCGGCAATGGCGACAGTGCTGATTTTCGCCCTGGCCCCCACTGTACTCTTTGCCCTCTACGGCGGGGTGCTGGTGGATCGCTACCCGCGCCTGCCCATCCTCATCGTCTCGGATCTGGTGCGCGGGGTGACAACCCTGCTGGTTGCGCTGCTGGCCTTGACAGGCGATCTGGCACTCTGGCACGTCTACGCGCTCAGCCTCATCTTTGGCATCGTGGACGGCTTTTTTCAGCCAGCCTTTACGGCACTCGTGCCCACCCTGGTGCCGGAAGATCAGCTACCCAGCGCCAATTCGTTGACCAGCTTTTCCACCCAGGCTGGTCGTGTGCTGGGGCCGCCCCTGGGGGCAGGCTTGATTGCGCTGGGCGGCACTGGCATTGCCTTTGCCATCAATGGCCTGACTTTTTTTGCCTCTGCGCTCTTTTTGCTGCCCCTGCTGCGTGCCGAGATTCGCCCGCTCCCCAGTGAAGCGCCCCAGAGTCTGCTCAGCGACTTTCGCGATGGGCTGGCAACTGTGTGGAGATTGCCCTGGCTGTGGATGACAATTGGCATCTTTGCCCTGGGCAACGTGGCCCTGACGGGTCCCTACAGCGTTTCTATGCCCTTTCTGGTCAAGGACGTGCTGCAGGCGGATGTGGGCATATTGGGTCTGCTCTACGCGATGTTTGCGGTGGGCTATGTGCTGGGCGGCGTCTGGCTGGGGCGGCAAGCGGTCATTCGACGGCGGGGGCTGTTGCTCTATGGCACACAGGTGGTGGCCGGCGCAATGCTGCTGCTTTTTGGCCTGCCGGTCGGTCTCCCTGTGCTGATTGTGGCCGCGCTGATCAACGGGGCAGCCTTGGAGATGTCCGGGCTGGCCTGGACGAGTATGCTGCAGGAGTTGGTACCCCGTGAGAAGTTGGGGCGGGTGGCCGGGGTGGATATGGTCGGCTCCTTTGCCCTACTGCCGGTGGGATTTGGTCTGGCCGGGATGGCTACCGAGGCGTGGGGCGCAGCCATCGTCTTTGTCATCGGCGGCGGCAGTATCGCGCTGCTCTCCCTGTTCGTCATGCGCCATCCGGCCATCCGCGGGCTGGACTGAACCGCGTTCGATTGCGGGACTCAGACGCGCCTTCACCCCTGACCTGCCTCACCTGCCCAGAATGAACAGCCCGCCCAGCCGATCCGCCACGAGAATTCTATCCGCTCTCACGTCAACGCTGTAATACACGGCACTACCACATCTACAGGCTTGCAGGTGGATACCCTCCGCCACGAGCAAGTTTATCAAACTGGCCTTCGCGTCTCCACTGCCGACATGAAATCTCTCATTATTGAACTTCACCCCATCTCTCCTAAATGGAATTACACCATTCATCCACGCCAACTCGCATCACTTACCCAATCAACCCCACGAGAAGTTTTTCTTGACAAGCCCTACTCACAACTTTGCCGTTGAGCGATTGTCTAGAGACTCCTGGGAAATGGCTGATGTACGGACATTTTCGTAGGGGCGCAGCCAGCAGCGCCCCTACGAAAAATGTTTGCCAGAAAAGCTAGCGGAGAAACTCGACAAAATTGTCCTGGGAGATGACCTTCAGTTCAGCATCCGGGTAGGACGACAAGAATTGATCCTGGGTGGTTTTGCTCATTGCCTTGGCTTTCCACTTAAATTCGAAGCCGTGCAACCTGCCCGCCACATCTTCGATCAGGTCGATTTCCTGCTGATCGTAGGTGCGCCAGAAATAGCGATTGACGGAGCGGTCGGCGTAGGTGTGAGCTTTCCAGCGCTCACCCATCAGGAAATTTTCCCAAAGTTGGCCTACGTCGTCGCGCTGAGTCAAGGGGTTGAAGTTCTGGATCAGACTGTTACGCACGCCATTGTCAAAAAAATAGTAGCGGCTATTTTTCGTCACTTCTTTGCGCAGATTGCGCGAAAAACCACCAACCCGGTAGATCACAAAGACCTTTTCCAGCAGGTCCAGATAGCGTTCCACCGTTTGACGATTGATGCCCAGACTGGTAGCCAACGCTGCGTAGGAGACTTCCTGACCCAATTGAAAGGCCAGCAGGCGCAGCAGATCCACCAGCTTATCGGCGCGGCGCACACCTTCCAGTTCGAGCAAATCCCGAAAGAGATAGGACCCCACCAATTCTCCCAGCAGCCGGGCGCGCAGATGGGGTGGGCAGGTGACGATCTCCGGGTAGCCGCCCCACACCAGCCACTGCTCCAGCCTTGAACGGGCCTCAAAAGGGCCGTAAGCCTGACTCAGTTCAGGAAAACTCAGTGGGTAGAGGTGAAAGGTCAGCTTGCGCCCGGTCAGGGGTTCGTTGATCTGATTGGCCAGTTCAAAAGATGCAGAACCCGTTGCCAGGATTGTCACTTCGGGGTGGCTATCAATCAGAATTTTGAGGTTAATGCCGATATTGGGGACGCGCTGGGCTTCGTCAATGATCAACAGTTCAGCGTCGGCCAACACTTCGTCCAAAACTCTCCGCTCCTGGGACGCGAGCGCCTCCCGGTAGGTCAGCTCGTCGGCATTGATGAAGCGGGTGCGGCGGGTCGTGCTGGACTCAATCGTTTTGACGAGTGTCGTCTTGCCTACCTGGCGCGGGCCATAGAGGACAATCACCTTGCCCGGTAGAAGGGAATTTTGAATTTGTGTCTGTGCCATACGCTGTATTTGCATAAATAGAGTATAGTAAACCATCTGTATTTATGCAAATACAGATGGTTTACTATGTTGTATCTACGCATTGCCATCTCTGCGTGCGGGTGATACACTGCTGTTGACTGCTTCCATCCACACAAGGAGACAAACCCGATGGCTCGTTTCGAACATCTCAAAGGCGTTTTTGGCCTACTACCTACCCCTTATCAGGACGATCTGGAGATAGACATCCCGGACCTGAAGGCCGTTGCCGACTTCTGCTGCCGCAGCGGACAGCACGGCATTGTCTGGCCGGTGATGGTGGGCGAGTTCTATTTTCTGGGCGAGCAGGAGCGCGTACGCGGCCTGCACGAGGTGATGGAGACCATTGATGGCCGCCTGCCCCTCATCTTTGGCTACTCTGGCGTCTCGGTGCCGCAGGTGGTCTACTTTGCCCAAGAGGCCCAGAAAGCTGGCGCGGATGCAATTATCGCAATGGCCCCGGCCCGCACCAACACCGCCACGGCTATCGAAATGTACAAACGCATGGCCGACGCCTTCGACGGGCCGCTGGTGGTGCAGAACGCCGACCTCTACGCCCCCCTCACCGGCGAGCAGATTGCCCAACTGGTGGAAGATGTGCCGTCGATTGAATACATCAAAGAGGAGCGCCAGCCTGGTCCCAAGCACGTCGCCGAGGTAAAAAAGCTGATAGGGCACAAAATCAAGACGATCTTCGGCGGCGCGGCGGGCAAGGTGATGGCCGACGAGTATCTGCGGGGGGCTGATGGCTGTATGCCCGCCTGCGAGATTGCGGATCTGCTGGCCCAGGAAATGGAAATGCTCTGGGCCGGGGACGAGGAGGGAGCGCGGGAACTGCACCGGCGTCTGCTGCCTCTGATTATTCTGGAGACCCACCCGTTTATGCGCTACATCCTCAAACGGCGAGGGGTCTTCACCTCCACCGTCGAGCGCTCCCCCGCGGGCAAACTGGCCCTGGATGCCGACGACCGCCGGGAGATCACCCGGCTGATCGCGGCGATTGAGAAGGATGTGAAGAGTTATCCCTTTGGGGCGGAGTAGAGATGGGATAATGCGTGATGCGTGAAACGTGAGTGTTAAGGACGATCTCACGTTTCACACATCACGTATCACGTTTACACATCAAAGCGCACGCCCTGGGCCAACGGCAGACTCTCCCCGTAGTTGATCGTCACCGTCTGCCGTCGGGCGTAGACCTTCCAGGAATCGGAGCCGCTCTCGCGACCGCCGCCGGTCTCCTTCTCCCCGCCAAAGGCGCCGCCGATCTCCGCGCCGGCTGTGCCTGTGTTGACATTGGCCAATCCGCAATCGCTGCCCCGCAGGCTGAGAAAACGCTCCACTTCCCGCATATCTGTGCTGAAGATAGCCGATGACAGGCCCTGATCGACACTGTTGTGGATGGCGATGGCCTCGTCCAGCTCCTTATATTTCAGGACGTAGAGAATCGGCGCAAAGGTCTCCTCGCAGACGATCTCAAAATCGGGCTGGCCTTCCACCAGCGCGGGGGCCACGTAATGGCCGCCCTCCAGCCCCGGCAGGGTCAGCACCCGGTTGCCCGCCAGCACCCGCCCGCCCTCGTCGAGCGCGCGCTGGATAGCCTGACGGTAGGCCATCACCGCGTATTGGTTGATCAGCGGGCCGACCAGTACGCCGGGTTCTAATGGGTTGCCCACCTTTACCGTCTCGTAGGCCCGCACCAGTTTGTCCACAAATTGGTCGTAGATGCTCTCCTGCAGAATCAGCCGCCGGGTGGTGGTGCAGCGTTGGCCGGCAGTCGCCAATGCGCCAAAGGCCACCCCCCGCAGCGCGATCTCCGGATCGGCTTTGGCGGTAACAATCGCAGCGTTGTTGCCGCCCAGTTCCAGCAGGGAACGTCCCAGCCGGGCCGAGACCGCCTGGGCCACCCGTCGCCCGGTGCGGATGGAGCCGGTGAAGGAGAGAAGGGGGATGCGCTTGTCGGCGCTCAGCTTCTCGCCGATGGCCCGGCCTTCGTCCACGGCCAATAGAAAGAGGGGCGGCAGACCCATCTCGTCCAGCACGCGGTTGACGATGTTGGTGGTGGCGATGGCGGTGAGGCAGGCGTTGGGCGAGGGCTTCCAGATGACGACATTGCCGATTACCGACGCAATCAGCGCGTTCCACGACCAGACCGCGCAGGGGAAATTGAAGGCGGTGATGACGCCGATGACGCCGTAGGGATGCCACTGCTCGTAGAGGCGGTGATCGGGTCGTTCGCTGGCAATCGTCACGCCATAGAGCTGGCGGGAGAGGCCGACCGCAAAGTCGCCGATGTCGATCATCTCCTGGACCTCGCCTTTGCCTTCGCTGGGCGTCTTGCCCACTTCCAACGAGACGAGCAGCCCGAGGGTATCGACGTATTCCCGCAGTTTGTCCCCAATCGCCCGCACCACCTCGCCCCGTTTGGGCGCGGGGACTCGTGACCAGGCGCTGTAGGCGTCCCAGGCGTTACCGATCAGCCGTTCGTAGTCGCCTTCCCCAGCCACGGCCACATCGGCCAGTTTTGCGCCGTTGATGGGGGAATGGACGGCGATGGTTTTGCGCCCGGCGGTCTCGGCCCATACGCCGTCATAGAGGCCGGAGTTGACACGTTGCAGGCCAAGGCTGGCAAAGACACCGGCTTTTACTTCGTCAAAATTGGTTTCGTCGCGAATCGTCGCAAACGGCATTGTCTGCCTCCTGGAAGAATGGAACGCGGATGACGCGGATTTAGCAGATGGACGCGGATCAATTTCCCAACCACCTGTTTGAGAGTATACTATACACAAATTAAAAACGAACAGAGTGCTGGTTCTCTGCGTCTTCTATCCGCGTTGATCTGCCCAATCCGCGTCCTCCGCGTTCTATTCTTATGTCCGTACCCACTTTTTGAAGGAGAAATTGTATGAAACTCGGTATTGGCCTCTACCGTGCGCTGTTGACGCCGGAGAATTTGCGTTTTGCCCGGCAAGCTGGCTGCACCCACATCGTCGCCCATCTGCCCGGCCATTTTGTGCGGGACGGTGCGAAAATCATCACATCCGACAACGCGGATGCCGGTTTTGGCATTTCGGAAGCTGACGATCCAATTTGGACCTATGAGGGGCTGCGGGATTTGAAGGCACTGGTAGTATCGGAAGGGCTGGTGCTGGAAGCCCTGGAAAACTTTGCCCCGGCCCACTGGTACGACGTGCTTTTGGGCGGTCCCCGGCGGGACGAGCAGATGGCCCATCTGAAAGAGATTGTACGCAATTTGGGGCGGTTGGGGATTCCCACAATGGGCTACTGCTTTACAGTGGCCGGGACGTGGGGGCGCAGCGAATCCCCTGCGGCCAGGGCCGGTGCGCGCTCGGTGGGTTTCCACAACCCGCCCCAGCCGCCTATCCCCGGCGGGATGGTTTGGAATATGATTTACGATGTGGATCGTTTCAACGCAGCGGACCCGGCAGATGTGCTGCCACCGGTCTCGTCGGAGGAGGTGCTGGGGCGGTTGGAGTACTTCCTGGCCGAGATGCTGCCTGTGGCGGAGGAGGCGGGGGTGACACTGGCTTTCCACCCGGACGATCCACCCCTGCCCACTCTGCGCGGGGCGGGGCGGCTGGTCTATCACGGGGATCACTTCCAGCGAGTGTTGGATCTGCACCCCAGCCCGGCCAGCGCTATCGAATTTTGTGTAGGCACGATCAGTGAAATGCCGGGGACGGATGCCTATGCGACGGTGGAACGCTACAGCGCCGCGGGCAAAATCGCCTATGTCCACCTGCGTAACGTGCGGGGCAAAGCGCCCGACTACCGGGAGATGTTTATCGACGACGGGGATACGGATATGCTGCGTGTGCTGCGCATCCTGCACAAAAACGGCTTCGACGGTGTGCTAATCCCAGATCACACGCCTCTGCTGGAATGTGGCGCACCCTGGCACGCCAGTATGGCCCACGCGCTTGGCTGGATGCGGGCAGCGATGACGCTGATTGAGAGGGAATAGGGAAGTAGGGGATTGGGGACTGGGGACTGGGGACTGGAGACTGGGGATTGGGGACTGGGGATTGGCTGAGCGAATCTCCAATCTCCCAATCTCCCAATCTCTCACTCTCTGTTCATACCGCACTACACAAACCGCACCTCTCGTCCTGTGGCCGCGCTCTCCAGCAACCCCTCCATCATCCGCTGCACCAGCCAGCCGTGGCGCAGGGGTGCAATGCAGGGTGTGCTGTCCAGAATGCTGTCGAGAAAGTGGGCGGCCACATTGTCCCAGGCCAATTGGTTGGCATTTTCGGGTATCTCGACGGTGACAGTTTCCTCCTCATCCCCCTGCATCCGGTAGATCGTTAGTGGGCGTAACAGGGCGCCTGCTTCTGTGCCGAATAGCTCGATATTCACATCGCCGGGCTGGTGGCTGGCCCAAAAGCTCTCCACTTGCAGACCCGCACCGTTGGCAAAGCGGATGAAACCGCCGCCGTAGTCGTCCGCCGCAAACTGGCGATAATAGTCCGGCGCTGGTGGTGTGCCTTTGCCAAAGTAGCCCTTGCCCAGGGGGCCGAATTTGGCCCCAGCCACACCAGTCACGCTGACCGGTTCGGGCATCCCCAGCAGCCACCAAGCCGAGTCGAGGACATGCACACCCATATCCCGAAACGCGCCGCCCCCCTTCAGAATGAAGCCCGGACTCCAGGCGGGGATACCCTGGCGGCGGATGCTGCGGGCGCGGGCGTAGTAGATTTCGCCGAATTCACCCCGCTGCCCCATCTGGCCCAGATGTTGGACACCGACGCTGAAACGGGTGGAAAGCGACATCATATTCACCAGCCCGCTGGATTCGGCCAGCTCCACCAGCTGTTTGGCTGGTTCCTCGCCGTCAGCCAGGGGTTTGGTGACGAGGACGTGCTTGCCCTGGCGCAGGGCCTCCATCGCCACCGGCACGTGGAACTGGTTGGGCGTGCCCACGAAAACCGCATCGATCTCACGGCTGCGGCACATCTCTTTGTAGTCGGTGAATAGCTGCACCGGTTCGGGCAGCTCTGCGGCAAACTCGACCATCCGATCTTCCAGTAGATCGCATAGGGCGACAACCCGGCCCCGGGGGTTACGGCTGATCGCCAGGGCATTGGCTTTGCCAATCCCCATTCCAACAATAGCAACACGGACTTCCTGCATGGCTTTCCTCCTGAATACCTGTAAAGTGGCAACCAGATCGTAAATATTCCGTACGACCGCAAGTTCGTCGTTTCATGCGTTAGTTCTTTGGACACAACCGGGAAACGTGAATGTTCTGTCACCGACTCTTACGTCTCACGCCTTACGTTTCGGCCCGCAAATGGCGGCTCGTCCACCTTATGCTATCCCATCAGCCGCCAGACCAGAAAGACCCCCATCCCTGCCACAATTGTCAGGAGCAGATTCTTCCCACGCCAGGCGATGACAAAGGCGATCAGCCCGGCCCACAGATAGGCGTTGGACGGCGAAAGGTCCAGTCGATTGTCCGCAGGCAGAAGCATTGCCGGCGCAATAATCGCCATCAGCACCACCGGCGGCACATAGGCCAGCCCACGCAACAGCGGATCTGGCAGGGTGAAACGACGCAGCAGGGCCATCGGCACATAGCGTGCACCAAAGGTGACCGCGGTCATACCCGCAATCAACAGAAATTCGTTCACGCGACCTCTTCCTTCTGCTTGGTGCCTCTTCTGCTGTGCGCCTTTGTATCGGAGCCTTTACCCTCCAGCCAATCCAGCCCCACGCCCACAGCCACACCCACCAGACTGGCCACCATCAGCCCCATTTTGTTGGGCAAGCCATTGACCAGCACCGCCACCGCTCCCGCCGCCAACACCGCCAGCAGTATCTTGCGGTTTTTGACAAAGGGCACAAGCATCCCGATGAAAGTGACCACCAGCGCGAAATCCAGCCCCCACGCGCCGGGGTTGGGGATGGATTGGCCGACCAGAACGCCCAGCCAGGTCCACGCCTGCCAGTTGACGTACATAAAAATGGCCGAACCGAAGAAGTACCAGTGCTTGTGGGGGGAATCATCGTCTGCCGCGTAGCGGGAAGCCACCACCACAAATGTCTCATCGGTCAGCCAGAAGGCCAGGGGGATCAGCCAGCGCTGGGGCAGATGGGCAGTGTGGGGGGCCAGCGTCGCGCCATAGAGAGCGTGGCGCAGATTGACAATCAGCGTCGTCAGGATGATAAAGCCGACGCTGACTCCGGAGGCCACCAGCCCTGCCGCAATGAATTGGGCCGACCCGGCAAAGACAATCGCCGAGAATCCGGCTGCTCCGGCTAGGGAAAGCCCGCTGTTCAGAGCCAGCGCACCGAAGATTAGCGCAAAGGGGGCGCCCCCGATCAGCAGGGGGATGGTGGCGCGCACCCCGGCCCAAAATTCGGCGCGACGGGTAGAGATGGGTGATACTGTAGACACAATCACGTCCTGCCAGATGATGGGATGCTGAGATGACGACGAATCTGTCCATTGTAGGCGGCTGTCAGGGGCAGAGCAAATCAAGACAGCCCTCGTTCCCACGCTCTGCGTGGGACCCAGGCTCTGCGTGGGAATGCCACCCGGACGCTCCGCGTCCCCACGTGACTGGCCGACCCTTTGGACGCAGAGCGTCCTGCCAATTGCGCCCACGCGGAGCGATGGGCGCGAGAATAAAGAGATTCCTATGCCAAACCCACAACTATCCAGCGTCTTTGACCACATCGACAGCCAGCGCGACGGCTTCATCGAGCGTCTGTTGGCCTACGTCGCCCGACCCAGCATCAGCGCTCACGGCATCGGCATCGCCGAGACCGCCGACTTTCTGTTGGAATTTTTGACAGGGCTGGGAATGGAAGCCCAACTCCTGCCCAGCCAGGGCTGGCCTTTTGTCTACGGCAGACGGATGGACCAACCCGGCGCGCCGACCGTCCTATTCTACGGTCATTACGATGTGCAGCCGCCGGACCCGCTGGAGGCGTGGGTCTCGCCGCCCTTCGAGCCGGAAATCCGCAATGGGCGCATCTATGGCCGGGGCGTGGGTGACAACAAAGGCCAACACCTGGCCCAATTGCTTGCCATCGAAAGTTGGCTGGCCGTGACCGACCGGCTGCCCTGCAATGTAATCGTCCTGCTGGAAGGGGAAGAGGAGCTGGGCAGCCCCCACATCGCCGACTGTGTGGCTGCCCATCGGGAACTGCTGGCTGATGTGGATCTGGTCATCACCGCGGATGGCCCGGTTCTGGAAAACGGCCAGCCCTGCATCGAGTACGGCCCGAGGGGCATCGCCTCCTTTGAACTGCGGGTGCGCCATGCGGACAGGGATTTCCATTCGGGCAATTGGGGCAATGTAGCCCCCAACCCCATCTGGACCCTCGTCCATCTGCTGGCTTCGATGAAGGACAGCCAGGGGCACATTACGATTGACGGTTTCTACAACAATATCGCGCCGCCTACGGAGCTGACCCGCCAAGTACTGGACAGGTTGCCCGTGGATGTGGCTGGTCTGATGGCAAAAACCGGGATGACCCGACTGGACGCACCCCAGGATCGCCCCTTCTATGACCGGCTTTCGCTCTGGCCCACCTTCACCGTCAATGGCTTTCACAGTGGCTACGGTGGCCCCGGCTCCAAGACTGTCCTGCCCTGCGAAGCCTTCGTCAAGTGTGATATGCGGCTGATCTCCGCGCAGGGCGTGGATGAAATTCTGGACAAAGTGGAGGCCCACGTAGCCCGCCACGCGCCCGAAGTGACGGTCGTTCGTCAGGGCGGGATGGAGCCATCGTCCACGCCGCTGGATTCGCCTTTCACGGAACCCCTGCGACAGGCCATTCTGGCGGCCTGGGGTGTGGAGCCGCTGCTCGTCCCGCCTATGGGGGGCAGCCTGCCCGATTACGTCTGGACGAAGATTCTGGGCGTGCCGTCATTTATTGTTCCCTACGCCAACCACGACGAAGCCAACCACGCGCCCAACGAAAACCTGGAGGTGGTGCGCTTCATCAACGGCATCCGCACAGGCGCGGCGCTCCTGGCTTTTCTGGCGAAATAGACACAGGAATCTCATGCACCCAACTATCGAACCCCGCACCAGCCGGGTGATCAACGCCACGCCCTTCTTCTACGGTTGGGTAGTGCTAACCGCAGGCACCCTGGGCCTGCTCCTGATGGGACCCAGCCAGGGCTTCACCGTCAGCCTTTTTCTCGACCTGTGGGTGGAAGACCTGGGCCTTTCCCGCTCCACTGTCTCCCTGCTCTACGGTGGGGCCAGTCTGGGCGCCGCTTTTCTCTTGCCCGCTACCGGGCGGCTGGTGGATCGCTTCGGCCCCCGCCGCCTGGTGGTGGTGATCAGTCTGGGCCTGGGGCTGGCCTGTCTGTGGATGGTGAATGCGCAGGGGCCGGTCTCCCTTTTTGTCGGCCTGCTGGGCATACGCTTCTTCGGCTTTGGCTCCCTGCAAATCGCCAGCAATAATGTCATCGCCCAGTGGTTTATCCGTCGCCGGGGTTTTGCCATGGGCATCGCCGGGCAGAGTTTGTCGCTTGGCCTGCTCGTCTATCCCTGGCTGGGGGAGGCGATGATCAGTGGCTGGGGCTGGCGGGGTGCGTGGATCGGCTTTGCCGCGTTGACAGTCGGTGTGATGATCCCTCTGGGCTGGCTCTTCTTTCGGGATGCGCCAGAGCGCTATGGGCTGACCCCCGACGGCAACGATGCAGAGGAGGTCGCCCGTCAGCGAGCCGGCGCGCGGGAGGAGAACTGGACCCTGGATGAGGCCCGCCAGACCTCCGCCTTCTGGATTTGTTAGTGTCAGGAATTATTCGCCACTTGACTACAGGCGTAGGAGGCGAGGATAATCAGATAGAACCCACATCCAGGAGGATATCTGATGACCATCGCCCAACGAGAACTAGAGATTCTGCGCGTCAAGAAAGCAAGCGACTTTTC
>CAMDQF010000126.1 GCA_945905745.1 Litorilinea aerophila | reverse complement strand
GCTGCTTGCTGCGCCCGCAGTACATCGGGCGCAGCAAGCAGCGCCCCTACAAAATTCCCATCAATTGATGCGTGACAGGACACTACTGATACACGTCTACGCAGCAAGACTTAACACCCCACCCTTGGAGGTCTCCTATGCCCCAGCCCTGGCGCGGTATTTTTGTCATCGTCGTCACCCCTTTTCTGGAAAACTACGAGCTGGATGAAGCCTCCCTGCGCCGGGAGGTGAATTTCTGTATTGCCGCCGGCGCGGCAGGTCTGGTCGGCCCGGCCAACGCCAGCGAATTCCCCACCCTCTCGGACGACGAGCGCAAACGCTGGATTGAGATTGTGGTGGAGGAGACCGCGGGGCGCGTGCCGGTCATCGCCACGACGAACCACGGCCATGCACTGCCTGCTGTCGCCCTCAGCCGCTGGGCGCAGGAGATCGGCGCGGACGGGGTGATGGCTATGCCTCCTTCCATCCTCTCCCCCGGTCCCGACGGCTGCTACGCCTTCTACAAAGCGCTTTCGGACAATCTGTCCATCCCGATTTTCATCCAGAACTACGCGGGGGTAGCGGGCACGCCGATGTCATCCGATCTGCTGGCCCGGATGTGCAAAGAGCTGGAGTGGGTGCAATATCTGAAAGAAGAGACGCTGCCGGAGCCGCGCGCCATCAGCCGCACCCTGGCCGCGGCGGGGGATGCCTGCAAGGGGGTCTTCGGCGGCCAGGGCGGGATTTATATGATTGACGAGTTCAACCGGGGAAGCCACGGCAATATGCCCGCCAGCCAATCTACGGAAGTCCACGTGGCGATTTGGGACAGACTGCTGGCGGGGGACGAACCCGGCGCGCGCAAATTATTCAATCAATTGCTGCCGCTGATCAACTTCGAGCGGATGCACGGCGTAGCGACTTATAAAGAAGTGCTGAAGCGCCGGGGTATCTTTTCCACAACCCTCAGCCGTGCGCCGGGCAAGTATTTGGACGACGCGGACAAGCGGGAACTGGACGCGATTCTGGCTGACGTAGAACCGCTCTTTACGGTATAACCACAAAGGCACAAAGAAGATACAAAAGCGGCTGTTTCTTCCTTTGTGTCTTCGTGCTTTTGTGGTTCTAACGGTTGAGGAGCGTATCCACCCACGCCGCTTCTTCGTTGGAGAGGGCGGGCGGCGGCACAGGCTGCCGGTAGTCGATCTGGGCGTCGTAGCCGCCCCGTTCGTAGACCGACGCCACAATCTGGCCTAGGGGCAGCACGGCGTCCGGGTCACCGAAATCCAACGGCACCGGGACGGTGGGCAGGCGGCTGTTGAGGGGAATCGGCCAGACGGAGATGTACGGGCGATCATCGGCCCGGCTCAGAGAAATGCAATAGGGCGTATCGGGAGCAAGATGCTCCAATAGTGTGCGCTCACCTCCCCGCAACAGGTCGATTTCTAGAAAGTGGACATCCGAGCGCAGCAGATCCCGCCGTTTGCGCCGGTAGTCCCAGTGGGCGTCGTGGCCGGGACGTTTGTTGACCGGGGAGAGAATTTCGATGGCGGTGATGAGTTGCTCGTCGCCGCTGCGCAAAATCTCGACGCCGAGAAAATCCAGGAGATCATCCATCGAGATTTCGCTCTCGATCGGAGGATCCAAAACGGCGACGTTCCCCGCGTAATAGGGCGCGGCCACTTCCCGCAGCACGCCCACGTCGGGCCGGATGGCCTGTCGCCGGGAGCGGAAAAGCTCAATCGCTTCGTAGGTGGTGTAGGGAGTGAGCCGGGCAAAGTAGACAGGGCGGATTTGGGAATTCAGCTCAGCCCGAATTTCCGACGCCAGATCGCTGTGAAAATCCACCCACAGGCGGCTCTGCTCGATATACGGGTCCATTCCGGGAAAGGGTGATGGCATACGATACCTCCAGGGAAATCAGTCAACATTTCTTGGGAATAGTGTAGCCCGATCCTATACAGCCGTCAACCTATCATCAGCCAGGCGCAGCATCGGTTGAAACCGATGCCTGTCACGGGAAGTGCGTTGAAACGCACTGAAACGTCAACCCGTTTCAACGGGTTTCCCATAGCTGCCACAGCCGCAGACACCGAATTGATTCGGCGGGTACGCGCACACCTCACACATCACCTTTTAAGACGAAAGACAAACGCACTGTGACCGACACCATCCGCTCCATCGACCTCTACCCCCTGCGCATCCCCCGCGACACCCCCTATCTGGGGCCGTTGGAGGAGGGCAACCGGCCCAACGAACGGGGTTATATCATCCGCCCCGGCAACCGCACCATCTACAGCATCCACGACCAGACCCTGCTGGTGAAGGTGACGACCGCCAGCGGCACAGTCGGTTGGGGCGAATGCTTCGGCGTCGTCGCACCCCAGGTGGCCCAGACGATTCTGCAGGAGATTTTCATCCCCTTTGTCATCGGGCGCAATCCCCACGACGCCGAACGCATCTACGAAGACCTCTACGACAGCCAGCGGGTGCGCGGCTATTTCGGCGGCTATGCCCTGGACGCCATCGCCGGGCTGGATATGGCCCTCTGGGATCTACGGGGCAAACTGCTTGGCCAACCGGTCTGGCAACTGCTGGGGGGCAAGCGCCACACACGCATCCCCGCTTACGTCTCCGGTCTGCCGGGCAAGACTGTGGCTGATCGGGCTGCGCTGGCGAAGACGTGGATGGAGCGGGGCTTCTCTGCCCTGAAATTTGCCGGGGCGGTGGCGGACGCGGGCGAACTGGTCGAAATGCGAGCCATCCGGGAAGCCGTCGGGCCGGGGCCAAAAATTCTCGTCGATCTGCACTGGCACTACACCGCACTGGAAGCCATCCGCCTCATCGACCAGCTCTGCGCCTATGACCTCTACCTGGCCGAAGCGCCCGTCGCACCGGAGGACATCGAAGGCCAGGCGCAGGTGGCGGCGTCGGTGAAAACCCTCGTCGGCATCGGTGAAGAACTGCGCACAGTCTACGAATACCTGCCCCGTTTCGTCCGCCGCTGTATGAATGTGATCCAGCCGGAGGTTGCGCATACGGGCATTACAGGGATGCGGCGTATCTGCGAGCTGGCCCAGGCTTTTCACTGCCTGGTCATGCCCCACGCCACAATCAATGTGGGGATTGTCCAGGCTGCCAGCCTGCACGTAGCCGCCACCCTGGGCAATCTGGCCATGCAGGAGTACCAGCATTCGATCTTCGACCGCAACCTGGCCTTTCTGGAAACCGATATGTCCTGCGCCGCGGGCTACTTCACCCTTCCCAGCGGCCCCGGTCTGGGCGTGCAGCCGCGGCAGGAACTGTTCCAGTATGTGATTTAAGAATAGAACGCGGACGACGCGGATTGGGCGGATTAATACGGATTTTTTTTCTGTTTTATCCGCCCAATCCGCCCAATCCGCGTCATCCGCGTTCCATCTATTCTATTTCCGTCCTTATTTCTGGTGAAACCCAATGACAACTCCCCCCATTGACTATAGCCGCAAATGGTATGTGATGGCCGCGATGGGTGTCGGGTCCCTGCTGGAGACCATCGACTCCAGCAGCATCACCCTGGCCCTGCCCACCCTCGTCGATACCTTTCGCATTGACTTTGCGCTTGTGCAATGGGTGGTGCTGGCTTCTGTCCTCACCCAATCCGCCCTGATGCTGGTGATGGGCCGTCTGGGCGACACCCTGGGCAAGAAGCGCATTTTTGTAGCCGGCTTTGTGGTGGCCGGGATCGGCGCGGTCTGTGCTGGTCTGTCGCCCACTATCAGTTGGCTGATCGCCTTTCGGGTGGTGCAGGCGGTTGGGATCGCGATGTCTATGGCGCTGATGATGGGAATCGCCACCGAGGCTTTCCCACCCAGCGAACGGGGCAAAGCGCTGGGTGTGATCGGCGCGCTGGTTTCTTTGGGCATCATCATCGGCCCGCTCCTGGGCGGCTACATTTTGGATTATTTCTCCTGGCGTTGGCTCTTTTTCATCAATATCCCCATCGTCCTGTTGGGGATTCCCCTCTCCCTGCGCTATCTACCCGATGTTCGTCCCGGCGGTCGCCAGCCCTTTGACTACGCGGGGGCGGCTCTCTTTTTCGTGGCGCTCTTTGCTCTTCTCTTGTCCACCACCTACGGTCAGCAGGACGGTTACGGCCAGCCGTTGGTGCTGCTCCTGTTGGGTCTGTCGGCTCTTTTCTTTACGCTTTTTGTGCTGGTCGAACGCCGCCACTCGCATCCGGTGGTGGATTTGCGTCTCTTTCGGATGCGCCGTTTCAGCGTCAATGTGGTGCTGCGCTTCATCAGTTTTGTCGTCTACACTGGCGCTGGCCTATTGTTGCCCTTCTTTCTGAAAAACGTTCTCCACTACGCACCCGGCGAGATGGGCCTGATTTTGACGGCCATGCCCCTCTTTTTTGGTCTCACCGCCCCCTTTGCAGGCACACTGGCCGACCGATTCGGCACACGCCCCCTGGCCGTGACCGGTCTCGTGCTACTTCTCATCGGCTGCGTGGCCCTGAGTACGCTGAACGCAGAGACAACGACACTGGGGCTCCTTGCGCGGATGATCCCACTGGGCGCAGGGCTGGGGGTCTTCCAGTCGCCCAACAACAGCGTGATTATGGGGGCAACGCCACCCGAACGTCTGGGGATGACATCCAGTCTGACTTCGGTGGTGCGCACGGTGGGACGCAGCACAGGCATCGCCATCATCGGCGCTTTCTGGGTGAGCCAGGTGCTGTTCCATGCGGGCGCAGGCTTCTTAGACGCCACCCGCACGCCCGTAGCGGCGCAGGTCGCAGGCACCCGCCAGGCCTTCTGGCTGGCCGCGGGATTTGTTGTGCTGGCTCTGCTTCTCAGTGGCTGGGATTGGCTGCGCGAGAGACAGGAATTACAAGGAAGACCCCTGGCCGCGCAAAGTCGGGGGTAGTAGACGACGGCATAACTCCTGGCGCAGTCTGTTGCTGCGTAGTGGGTGGTGCGTCAACTGGTACACGCACTACGCACCACGCCGAAAATCGTCGGATTATCTACCGCCGCGCGACAGCAGTTCAACGAACGCACAGTGTAGGGAGTCACACCCGGTGAATCCCGTTTCGGCCTTTTTCGTCCGCAATATCATTATCGTCTTCTTTTTCTACGGTTTGGCCTTTTTCGCCTTGGGCCTGGTGCTGATCCTGGCCGCCCGCCGTCGATCTGAGTTTCGTTTTGCCCAGGCCATCCGTCCCCTGGCCGCCTTTGGCATCCTGCACGGCCTGCACGAATGGTACGAAATGTACCAGAAATATGCGGCGCTCACCGGCGGTTACAGCCCCGCCCTCTGGGAAGAGAGTCTGCGCCTGACCTTTCTGGTCGCTTCATTCGTCGGCCTGCTCGCCTTCGGTATCGGTCTGCTGACCTCCTCACCCGGTCAGGGTTGGCGCACCTACTTGGCTATTGGCGGGATGCTGGCGCTCTGGGTGCTGGGTCTCATCGTGGTCAGCGCCCGCTTTGCCCCGCCGCCAGAAGAACTATTGGCCGTGGGGGATGTGCTGGCCCGCTACAGCCTGGGCATTCCCGGCGCGGCGCTGGGGGCCTGGGCGTTGATGGCCCAGCAGCGCACCTTCCGCGCCCACAATCTTCCCCAATTTGGCCGGGATCTGGTCTGGTGTGCGGCGGCGCTGCTGCTTTACGGCGTCGTCGGTCAGATTTTTGTGCGCCCAACATTGTTGACCTCTAGCCAGCTTCTCAGTAGCACAGATTTTCTCCAGTGGTTTGGCATTCCCGTGCAGCTCTTTCGGGCCGCCTTGGCTGCAGTTCTGACCTTCTATATGGCCCGCGCCCTGCACGCTTTTGAGGTGGAAGGTCAGCGCCGTCTGGAACAGGCATTGCTGGCCGAGCGGCGCATCGGCCAGGAGCGGGAGGAATTGAACGCAGAGTTGCGCTTGACCACCCAGAAACTCGCCGACCTGTTGGACCGGCTGGTGGACACCCAGGAAATGGAGCGGCAACGCATCGCCCGCGAGCTTCACGACGCCACCGGCCAATCCCTCACCGCCATCTCTCTGGGGCTGCGCGGCGTGCAGCGGGTTCTGGAAGAACGGGAGCCGGTCACAGTCGGCCAGTTGCGGGAATTGGAATCCTACAGCACCAGCGCGCTGGGTGAACTGCGCCGCATCATCGCCGACCTGCGCCCACCCCAACTGGATGATCTGGGGCTGGTGCCGGCCCTGCGCTGGTATGTACAGAATTTCCAAACCCGCTGGAACGTCCAGTGCCAGCTTCAACTCGCCGGCGAGGCTGTGCGTCTGCCCGTAGATACTGAAACGGTGATCTTTCGCATCGTGCAGGAAGCCCTTTCCAATGTGGCCCGCCACGCCCAGGCACGCAGCGCCAGCGTCTGTCTGGAAGCGCGGCCTGACGCAGTGGTCGTCACCATCAGCGATGACGGGCGTGGGTTTGACACAGCAGCGCTGCACCAGAGCGGACAGACGCGCAGCGGTTGGGGGTTGCTGGGCATTCAGGAGCGCACCCGTCTGCTGCAGGGCGACTGTGTGATCCAATCCACGCCGGGCCAGGGCACGACTGTGCGGGTAAGCATTCCCTTGCAAGAGGAGACCGAAAATGTCCAAAATCCGGCTGTTGCTGGTTGACGATCACGAAATTGTGCGGGCTGGGCTGCGGATGCTCTTTCTGGCCGAGCCGGATATGACAATTGTGGGCGAAGCGGGCAGCGGCCCCGCGGCCATTCAGGCTGTGGCGGAACTGCATCCGGATGTGGTGCTGATGGATGTGGCTATGCCCGGTATGAGCGGCATTGAGGCGACCCGGCGCATCAAAGAAAGCAGCCCGGATACAGCCATTCTGGCCTTGACGATGTACGAAGAGGAGCAGTATTTTTTCGAGATGCTCAATGCGGGTGCATCCGGCTACATTCCCAAACGGGCCGCGCCGGACGATCTGGTCTCCGCCATCCGGGTGGTGAGCCAGGGCAATGTCTTTCTCTATGCGTCCCTGGCCCGCTTTCTGCTCAACGAAGTGCTGCCTGCCCACGAGACCAGAACTGAGCCTTCCTCCACGGAGGGGCTAACGTCCAGAGAGCGAGAAGTTCTCACCCACATCGCCGAAGGCAAAACCAATCGGGAGATCGCCGATGTACTGGTCATCAGCCCGAAGACGGTGGACCGCCATCGGGAAAATATCATGCAGAAGCTCAATCTGCACAGCCGGGTGGAGCTGGTGAAGTACGCCATTTCTAAAGGGCTGATTCAGGTGGAATAGGGCAGCTTTGTGGGGCGATCTACCCATCCGCAAGATGTGGCGAAGTCCCAATAGATTCTTTGCCTGGAAAGTGGTACTGTCAATGCAGAGATTCGACTTTTTTCAGAAGCCGGGTCTCGGGAACGCCACCCAAAGGAGAGAATCGATGGACGGCTTCTACACAGCATTGGTGATTGCAGGCTTCTTCCTACTGCGTCTGGGTGTGCCCCTGCTGATCACAGCAGCCGTTTGCTACGGGCTGCACCGGCTCGATGCACGCTGGCAGGCCGAGGCTGAGGCAGAGAACAGAGCCTGCTAGACGGCGGTGGTTGTCACTCTTGTTGTAGGAGGTCGTTACGAACGGCTCAACCGAAAACCGGCAGTCACAACGCAAAAGTTGGCAAGAACAGAGCCACTGGATCGCTCTGCTCCTGTCTGGCTGTCTTGTCGCCATTTCTCTGGGGCTGACACTGCTCTGGCCTGCGCCTGCGCCCTCTTTGGCCGCGCCCGCACCCGAATCCGTCGGGCTATCCAGCACCGGCTACGAGAGTCCCCAGCGCTGCCGGGAATGTCACGAGGAGATCTACCAGGCGTGGAGCCACACCAGCCACGCCAACGCGCTCTTTGACCCAATCGTGCGCACGTATATGCAGACGATTGAGCAACCGGGTGAGTGTTTCGCCTGTCACACCACCGGCTATGACACAGGCAGCGGCCAATTTGTGCTGGCTGGTGTCACCTGCGAAGCCTGTCACGGCCCTTATCGTCCCCAACACCCCCAGGAAAGTATGGCGATTGCTACCTCGCCGGATTTCTGTGGCAGTTGTCACGCGACGACCAAAACCGAGTGGGAGAGCAGCAATCACGGCCAGGTCGGCGTCATCTGCCTGGACTGCCACGAAGTTCACACGCAAAATACCCGCACAGACGCCGTGGAAGAGACGCTCTGTGCGCTCTGCCACAAGACGGAAATTCAGAGCGATGTCCACACGGAACACGCAGCAGAATTGCGCTGCATCGACTGTCATCTGGATCGCCCAGACGAAATCCCTGTCAAAGGCGACGGTGCCACCGGCCACTCCTTCACTGCGACGCGTGACAATTGTGATGCGTGTCATCCCGACAAATAGCGGACGACGGCAGACCGTAAACGGCAGAACTCAGCAGTCTGCACGCGAATGACAATAGAAAACGGGAACGAGTACATAAGCACTCGTTCCCGTTTTCTATTGTCATCTTTGGTGGGAAAACCCAGCCTATAGCTGTCTAGCGTCGTCTGCGGTCTACGGTCTTCCATGACTCAATGACGTTCATACCCCAACTTCACGGCAAAGCCCATCACAAAGCGCACAGCCAGATACCAGAGCAGCATGGCGGCGGCGATGATGCCGAAGGTGGAGAACCATTCCAGCAGGCTGGGTACGTAGACCGCGCCATCCACGGCAAACTGGGCGGCCAGGGTAGCGTCGAATCGGCTCATCCCCACGCCGAGGAGTACCAGCAGCGGCGCAACCCAGTGTACCCACGGCTGACGACGCAGGGACGCTACACTCCACAGAACGATAGGCAGCACAGCGCAGAAGAGAATCTCGCTGAGCCAGAGCTGGCTGAGCGGGGTCATTGCCAGGAGGAGGGTCAGCTCGCCGGCGTAGACCACCTCGCCGACACGGACGAGCAGATAGAGCAGGGCGACGAAAACGACGCCTTTGCCCAACCCAATGGCGATGGAGGGATCCTCTTGTTGGCCGCCCACGCGCACCGCGATCTTGTAGACGATGATGCCCAGACTCAACCCCGCCAAAATCGAGGAGGTGTAGAAGAGTACGGGCAGGATCGGCGTGTACCAGAGGGGATGTAGCCGGTGTGGCATATTGAGATAGAGCGTCCCCAACGTGGACTGGTGGAGGGTGGAGAGTGTGATACCGATGATCGTCACCGGCAGCATCAGACGGTAGACCAGACGCAAGGGCCGCTTCCAGGGCAGGAAGGCGAGCAGATCGGGGCTGACTTCGATCACCAGCACTGTCGTGTAGAGCAGCACGCACCAGCAGATCTCAAAGAGCGGCGAGTGCATATTGTAGAAGAGCAGGAAATTGTAGAAGCGGTCAGGGCGGCCCAGATCGAGCAGCAGCAGCATCAGCACGGCCACGTAACCGAACAGCCCGGCCAGGATGGCCGGCTGCAGCACCGGCTGGAACTTGTGTAGATGCAGCACATGCACCACCGCGGCCATTGTGAAACCGACACCCGAAAAGGCGATCAGGGCGAAATCGAAGCCGATCCAGATGCCCCAGGGATAGCCATCCGTCAACGCTGTGGTGGCACCCATGCCGAGCAGAAGCCGTCCGACGCCGGCGGCCAGACCAATCATTGTGAGGAAGCCCAACAGCCCGGCGATCACGTCGCCCTTTTTGAAGGGACCGATCTGAAATGCTTGTTGAATAGAAGGGGCTTGGATCGTCATAATTCAGCTCCCGGTTTCTGTGTCGTCGTCTCGACAGTGACTTCGCCCTTGATATGTTCCCGTCGTTGCATAAAGAGTTGCATAAAGAGATGCAGCGCAGTGACCACCGAGGCCACGGTCAGCGCGATGGCGGGCGTCTGCTTCATCACCGCTTCGGCGTAGCGGGGATTCGGCTCTTCGCCCAGTTCGGGGAAGCCCAAGAGTGAGAAGGGCACTGGCGACAGGTAGAGTACCGAAGTGCCGCCCACTTCGTATTCGCCGTAGATCTGTTCGACATAACGCTCTGGGTTCGAGATGATCTGGGCGTGTGCCTGGGCCAGCAATTCGTGGCGAACGCCGAAGCGTAGGGCTCCATTCGGGCAAGCGGCCACACAGGCGGGGCGTTCGTCTTTGGCAAGACGGCTGGCACACATCTGGCATTTGTGGATCAACCCCAGTGGATTCTCCCATTCGTAGGTGGGTACGCCAAAGGGACAGGCATATTGGCAGTAGCGGCAACCGATGCACTTTTCGGAATCGTAGACCACCGGCCCTTCTGCCGTCTTGCGCAGGGCACCGACGGTGCAGGCCGATACACAGGCCGGGTGGAGGCAGTGCATACACTGGCGCTTGACGTTGACCGTTTCCAGCAAACCCACACTGTTCTCGATCTGCCGTTCCTCCACGAAGCTGTAGGAATCGGTGTCGAGGGTGATGGGCACATGATTGGGATATGGGCGGTCGTTGGCTTCTTGGCAGGCCAGCGCACAGGATTGGCAACCCGTGCAGCGGGTCAAGTCGATGAGGATGCCCCAGGCGTCTTCGTTGACAGGCTCACCGCTGGCTTCGGCCACAGTCGCGTTTGCGACGACTGCGGTGGACAATGCCAGAGCTGCAAGGCCATAGCCCATCCCCTTCAGCAGGTCACGGCGCGAGAGTTCTGTGTTCATTGCACTCATAATTGACCGACCTTTCGGCCGTACTGAGCCACGAAGAGCATGAAGATAATGCCCAAAATGCCGCCGATGCCGATACCAAACCCCAGAGTCATGGGTGTCAGCCGTTCCAGGGATTTACTTACCTTTTGGGCGGCGCTCAATTTGTTGCCCAGCATCTCTGCATTGGCGGTCACAGCGTGGAGTTCGGTCAGGGTGGGGTCGTTGCGCACAGCTTCCGGGCCAACACCCTCTTTGTGGCAGGTCAGACAATTCTGGGAAGAAACGGTCACAAAGTCGTGGCTGGGAAGTGTTGCCGACGCGGGCAGCCCGTTGTGGCTGACCAGCCGATTGCCGTCCGGTACATCTATCGCGGCCATATGGCAGTTGGTGCAGGCCACTTCGCCGTACCAGTGGGCTGTGTGGAAGGGATCGTCCACGGCTTCTTTGTGACAAGAACGGCAAAGCTGCTCGTCGGTCAGCCGCAGTTCCTGGGAGTGGACCTGATGGCAACCGATGCACTGCACCCCCTCGTCGGCGTGGATCGAATGTTCCCACTGGTCGAAGGTGGCCTCGTGACATTCCTGACACATGGCAGAATCAACAGTCAGAGATTCCATCGCCCCGTCGTCCGGGTGGCCCCGGCTGTAGTCGCCGTGACAGGTGGTGCAGGCCGCGCCGGTTGTGCCCATCACATCGCCCGCTTCCACCGCATGGGGAGAAACGAGCCAGGCATCGGTCTCTTGTGAATGGCAGGATGCGCAAGGCTCCGCGCCAGGCGGGTCGCCCTCACCGGCGTAGACGATTGTACCGCTGTTTAGCGCCGCGGCCAGGGCCAGCAAAAGGATGCTACAGACGACCAGCCCGCAGCGGCGTCTGTTTGTGTAGATGAAAAATGTGGGCCAGTATTTCATTTCGTCCTCACTCTCGTTGGGCGGCTGAAAAATGGATCGAGGCCTGTCAGGACTGCATGTGCAGCACCCGGCTGTGGATTGTTTTTCCCAGCCACATCAGAAAGAGGGGAACGCCAAAGCGCACTGTTGCGATGACGAGCAGAATCAAAACGGCGAAAAACAGCTCTTGGATTGTCATAGCAAACTCCTTTTGAACCGAGTGAAGCGAGCGAAACCTGCCTAGACAATAGCACAGAGCGCGCGCCGATCCCATCCGGTACGCACCCCATCCTGCGCCCCATCTTTGGCAGACAAAGCGGGCGTTGTTCCTTCGCTGTGTGGGGAAGATACCCCATAGGGCAGGGACAGCGGACGACAAACGACGGGGGGACGCTTTCGCTTTGTGTTACAATGGGGGGACTGCCGAACGAGAAGTCTTATCAGTCGGCTGGTTTGAATGAGGGTTTGGTGGGGTGGTCAAAAAATCACCAACTTCAAGAACAGTATTTGCGAGGAATTGAGACAAATGCGCATCATCGACACCCATTGCCACATCGGCCTGCACAAGTACGAACCGGTGGAGGTTCTGCTTTTTCATATGCAGCGAGCAGGTGTGGCCCAGGCCGTCTTCATCCAATATATGGGCAACAGCGACAATCAGTATCTGTTGGATGTGATGGCCGCGCATCCGGGCAAATTCGCGGCGGCGATGATTGTCCCTGCGGACGACGACGGCAGCGCCATCCGCGCCTGGGCGGAGAAGGGCATCCGCGGCATCCGTCTGGCGGCCAACTTCCGGGGGACTGGGAGCGATCCTCTTGCCCACTGGCGCACCGCGGCAGAGTTGGGGCTAGTGGTCAGCGCGCCCAGCAGCCCGGCCAGCCTGGCCAGCGCCGAATTTGCCCAACTCCTGGGCCTCTTCCCTGACCTGTCGATTGTCATCGAACACCTGGGTGGGGCCAAACCGGGGATGACGTTGGACGAGTTCGTGCCTGTCCTGACCCTGGCCGCCCACGACAATCTGACCATCAAACTGCCCGGTTTTGGCGAATTCTGCCATCTGCCCCACCCCTTCCGGGATGTGCCCGACTTTGCCGACCGGGTGCTGGAAGCCTTTGGCCCCCGGCGGGTGATGTGGGGTAGTGACTGGCCGCCGGTCAGCAGCCGGGAGGGCTACGACAGCTCCCTCTCCTTCCCGATGGACTATTTCGCCGATCTCAGCAAGGACGAGCGGGCGTGGATATTTGGGAAAGCAGCACAGAAAGTGTGGAAATTGCCTGTGGTATACTGACGCCCAGCTATTCCATTACAAAAATCGGAGGAGGGAAATGCAAACTTTACAGGCAATCATTGAGAAAGATGGAACGGTGCATTTGCTGGAACCCACCGATCTTTCTGGCGTCCGTCGGGCGATTGTAACGGTCCTGGACACTACCCTGGTGACTGGTTTGCGCCCCTATGGGTTGGCAAGGGGCGAGTTCGTCGTTCCTGAGGATTTTGACGATCCCCTGCCTGATGATCTTCTGGATACATTTGAGGAAAAATGAATATCCTGCTGGACACCCATACGTTTCTCTGGTATATCAGCGCTGATTCGCAATTGTCCGCCAAATATGTGGCGCAATTGCGCCACCCTTCAAATACACTGTATTTGAAGGGTGGTGTCTCTCTGGGAAGCGCTCATCAAATACCAATTGGGGAAGTTACCCCTACCTCAGGCGCCTCAGTTCTATATCCCAGCCCAACGGCAACGACACCAGATATTGAGTTTGGATATCGATGAAAGCAGCCTGTTGCCCCTGGCCTCTCTGCCGCTCTTGCATCGCGACCCGTTCGACAGGTTGCTCGTTAGCCAGGCGCTTGCCAATGGGATGACTCTGGCAACGCTGGACGCCCAGATCGGTCAATACAGCGTACCGATTTTGACCGAATTCTGATATCCCCCACCAACAAACGAGGAACTCCAGATGCCCGATCTCATCTTCTTCTCCGCCACGGAAATCGCCCGGCGCATCCGGGAACGGGAAGTCTCCTCCGCCGAAGTGGTGGAGGCCCATCTGCGCCGTATTGCACAAGTGAACCCGGCGCTGAACGCCGTCGTCGCCCTGGCCGAGGACGCCCACGAGCGGGCGCGAGCAGCCGACGCTGCCCTTCACGCGGGGGAACTGTGGGGACCCCTCCACGGCGTGCCCATGACGATCAAGGATTCCTTCGACACCGCAGGCGTTGTCAGCACCTGGGGCACAGTGGGCCGCCGGAATTTCGTCCCCGACGCCGACGCCACCGCCGTGGCCCGCATGAAAGCCGCCGGCGCGATTCTGCTGGGCAAGACGAACACGTCCGAATTTACGATGTCCTTCTACACCAACAACCGCCTCTTCGGCGCGACCCGCAACCCCTACAACACCGAACGGATGAGCGGCGGCAGCAGCGGCGGCGCGGCCGCCATTGTGGCTGCGGGCGGCTCCCCTATCGACCTGGGCACAGACACCGGCGGCAGTGTACGTCTGCCCGCCCACTTCTGCGGCATCGCCGGTATCCGCCCCACCAGCGGGCGGGTTCCCCGCACAGGCCACGCCGTCTCCTTTGGTGGTCTGGCCGATCTGCTGACACAGGTCGGCCCCCTGGCCCGCCGGGTGGAAGATGTGGCTCTGGCCCTGTCGGTGATTGTCGGTCCCGACGGCGTAGACCCATATATTTCCCCAATGCCGCTGGGCGATTACCGGCAGGTGGATTTGTCCGGCCTGCGGGTGGCCTGGTTCACTGACAACGGCGTGGCCGCGCCGACAGCGGAGACCGCGGCTGTGGTGGAGCGGGTGGCGGGTGCGCTGGCTGGCGCGGGCTGTCGGGTGGAGGAGTCCCGCCCGCCGGGGATGGAGCAGAGCTTTGCCCTGCTGCGCGGGTTGCTGGGCATCACCGGGCGGGCTGGATTGAAGATGGCCCTGGAACGGGCGGGGACAAGTCTGGACGAGACAAACCTGAGTTTTGTCCACACGGCCAAAGCACCGGGGCCGGAAGAAGTGGAACTCTTTCTGGAGCGGGTAGACCGTTTTCGCTCCGAGGCATTGGCCTGGTTCCAGCCCTACGATCTGCTCGTCGCGCCGGTCAACGCGGGGCCGGCTCTGCCTGTGGGCGAAATTGAGGAGCAGATCGCCAAATTTACCTACACAATGACCCATAACCTGACCGGCTGGCCCAGCGCAGTCGTGCGGGTGGGTACATCGCCGGAGGGGCTACCCATCGGCGTCCAGTTCACGGCCCAGCCCTGGCGGGAAGATGTGGCCCTGGCCGCTGCTGCTTACGCAGAGGAAGTCTTTGGGGGGTGGGTGAAACCCCAATTGTAACGCAAGCTGTTAGCTTGCGCTGGCAACCCGTAACCCGTAACGCAAGCTGTTAGCTTGCGTTACGTGAATAATACAAGCTAACAGCTTGCGTTACAGGAGGATTCGATGAGCAACAACTACCGCCTCTTTTATCGTCGAAACCTGCCGCACTACCAACCGGTCAATACACCCCTATTCATCACCTTCCGTCTCGCTGGTTCACTACCTGTGGAATTACTCCAACGGTTGCAAGAGGAGTACGAACGCAGCATCGCAGAGATTGACAAAACCCTCAGTGTACGGGAACAACAAGAAGTGGCGTATGCTGCTCAACGCCGGGCCTTTGGCCGTATGGATGCCTTTCTCGACGCAGCCACAACCGGCCCGCGTTGGTTGGAAGAACCAGCTATTGCCCAGTTGGTAGCAAACAGTCTGCACTACCGGCACGGGCGCGTGTACGATTTGGATACCTTTTGTATAATGGCAACGCATGGACATGTGCTGTTTACCCCATTGACAGCAAAAACTGGCAAACCTCATGCCCTGTCATCCATTATGCAATCGCTAAAAGGGTATACGGCCCACGAAGCAAATAACATACTCGGTCGAGAAGGAGCCTTCTGGCATCACGAAAGTTATGATCACGCGGTGCGCGATGCAGAGGAACACGAACGGATCGTAAAATATATTCTGAACAACCCGGTCAAAGCCAGTCTCGTTACGAATTGGCGAGACTGGCCGTGGAGTTACACGAAGCACCCAATCCCGTAACGCAAGCTGTTAGCTTGCGGTTATCCGGCGCAAGCTAACAGCTTGCGTTACAAAGGAAAAGTTATGCCCAAAGTCATCTTCTTTACCAACCTCGTCCCGGAACTGGCCGGGCAGATCGTTGCCCCCGCCCCTGCGGGCTGGGATGTCCAGGTCCACTCGGCCAAACTGCCTGTGGCGCAGAAGGCCGCGGCAGCCGCCGACGCCGACTTTCTCATTCTCTTCCCGCCGGTGTTGGAAGTAGAAGTGCTGGAAGCCGCCCAGAAATTGAAGCTGATCCAACTGGTCAGCGCAGGCTTCGATCAGATGCCCATCGACGCCATCGCAGCGCGAGGCATTCCCGTCGCCAATAACGGCGGCACCAACAGCATCGACGTGGCCGAACATACGATTGCCCTGATGCTGGGCGTCTACCGGCTGATGCCCCAGATGGATCGTAATGTGCGTAATGATAATTGGAAAGTCATCGACAGTGGCCTGCACACCTTTACCATCCACGGCAAGACCGTCGGTATCATCGGCCTGGGCCACATCGGGCGGCAGGTGGCCCAGCGGCTGGCCCCCTTCGGCGCGGAGCTGATCTACTATGACCCCTACCCGGCCAAACCGGAAGTCGAGCAGGCGTTGGGCGTGGAGCGCTGCACCCTGGACGATCTTCTGCGCCGGGCGGATATTGTGACTCTCCACGTGCCGCTGAATGAGCAGACCCGCCACATCATCGACGCCCGTGCTCTGTCATTGATGAAGCCGACGGCGGTTGTTATCAACACCTGCCGGGGACCGGTCATCGATGAACCGGCCCTGACCGCGGCCCTGCAAGAGGGGCGTATCCGCGGCGCGGGGCTGGATGTGCTCGACAAAGAGCCGCCCGCCGCCGGCAATCCGATTCTGCAATTGGAGAATGTTCTCTTCTCGCCCCACAGCGCGGGTGTCACCTACGACACCTGGCAGCGCCGGGGTGCCTTCATCTTCCAGAATTTGCAGCGGGTGGCGAATGGGGAGAAGCCGTTGGCGGTGATTGGCTGACCGTTCAGCCCAATTGGGCAAACGAAAGGTGAAACGTGAAGCGTGAGAAAGGCCAGGTGATTTCACGTTTCGCGTTTTACGTTTCACCTTTCACGTCCGGTTGACACGCAGGTCGCATCTTTGCCTGCGCCTCCCTCACTACAAACATAGACAGGAGACGAAATGTTCAATCAATCGGAACTCGACTACTACAAAGAACACGGCTATGTGATGATCGAAAATGCTCTGGACGACTTCGGTCTGGGGCGTGTCCACGCCGCCTATGAGTACATCCAACGGTTGACCGAACCGGCCTGGCGGCAGTCACTGGTTGAGGGCAATTACAAAGGCGGCTATGGCAACGGCCCCGACGCGCATACGATGGATCATATTTATGAGTACGACAGCCTCTGGCTGGATATTGCGGCCAATCCGCGCATTCTGCCCCTGCTCAAACAGATCGTCGGGATCGATGTGCAGACGATGGAAATCGTCGCCCACTGTCACCACGCGAACACCCAGGCCCACACGGGCTGGCACCGGGACTGGCCCGCATGGAGCCATCCTCTGTATACGCTGAAGGCCAAAGTCTTCTACTTCCTGGACGATCAGGAGCCGGATATGGGCTGCTTCACACTGGTTCCCGGCACGCATAAACTGGACGACGGCCCGCCCCGGGGCCAGTATGTCAACGAAACCCTGGAAGATATGCCGGGTCTGAAAAAGATCGTGGGCAAAGCCGGCAGCGCGATTATCTGGAATGTCCTCTGCTGGCACACGGGCCTTGCCAATACCAGCCAGCGGGACCGGCGCATCGCCATCTACGGCTATATGCCCTTCTGGGTTAAGAAATTTGAGAGCGAACGTCCCCATCAAGCCATCATTGACTGGGCCGACACACCCCACAAACGCCAGTTGATGGGCATCCACGCGGTGGAGGGCCGGGCCGCCTGGGATCGCAAAGATGTGGAATATCTGCCTGAGCATCTGGAACTGGTGAAGAGCAAGAAATTCTAGCAGGCTGAGAATAGGACGCAGATGACACTGAAAAGAATGATGGGCGTAGACTTGATCTGCGCTAATCTGTCGTTTCAGCGTCATCTGCGTCCCGATTCTGGAGGCGTCTATGACAACCCCAATCCGTTCTCATGCCTATCGGGGTGACGAGGATTTCTGGCGGGTGCGCCAGCTTCTTATCGACACCTTCCCCATCACCCCCACTGGCCTCAATTGGGAAGTACGCCGCTGGGACGGTCAGCGCTTCCACGACCCTGACCCCCAGCACAATCCATTCGCCGGAGGGCGCTGCCAGTTGTGGGAGACAGCGACGGGTCAACTGATCGCCGCCGCCCATCCCGAAGGACAGGGCAATGTCCACATCCAGATTCACCCAGATTACCGCCACATCGAAGACGAAATATTCGTCTGGGCCGAGGAAAAGCTGACAGTCGAGAAAATGGAAGGGCAGCGGGTGCTGGAGACATACGTCTTCACTTACGATGCTCTGCGCCAAAGTCTCCTCACCCGCCGGGGCTACGAAAAAACCGACGATTACGGCGTCACCCGGCGGATGCGGCTGGGCCAACAGCCCCTGCTCCCCCCCGCCTTGGCCGAGGGCTATTTGCTGGCTACAGCAGAACCGGGTCAGATTGCCAACTGCCAGCGGATCGCTGATCTGCTCAACGCCGCTTTTCGTCGGGACTTTCACACTGCCGTCGAGTTTCAGACTTTCACCCGTCTCGCCCTCTCCTATTACCCGGAGTTGGATTTGGTGGCTGTCGCGCCGGACGGCAGCTTCGCCGCCTATGTGGGCATCGCCTATGACGCGGCCAACCGCTACGCCATCTTCGAGCCGGTCTGCACCCACCCGGATCACCAGCGGCGAGGGCTGGCCCAGGCCCTGATGCGGGAAGGGCTGATCCGTCTGCGGGCGTTGGGCGCGGTGGATGTTTTCGTAGGGACAGGGGATAGGCTGGCCGCCAACCGTCTCTACGACAGCATCGGCTTCAGCGAAGTGCAGAAGTGCTTTGCATGGCGGAAAACCTTCTGATTTTCCGCCTAAAAGAAGAACTTACAATGCTCCACCAACGCTACTCCCTGCGCTGTGGAGATCAGCCAGCCCGGTGGGTCAAACTGGGCGAACGGTTAGTGTCACGAAGTATTCGCCACGGGCAGCCGGTGGTGTTTAGCGTGTTCCCGCTGCAGGACGAGGAAGAAAAGGGTCAGGCAACTGTTTTCGTTAGGGAAAGCACCGATTTCATCCGACTTAGTGCGAAATTCCCGAAAGAAGCG
>CAMDQF010000125.1 GCA_945905745.1 Litorilinea aerophila | reverse complement strand
GGCCCTTGACAAAGCGGCAAGCCAGCGCTCTACTCTTGCCTGCGATGGCGACGGACGACGGGAGCAGGGTTTCATCACCCCTCGACATACACACCAGGCTCTCTCTTATTTCGAGCCTCTCGTGGTCTTGACAACGGGGTCAACTATAGCCATGGAGTGGTTCCACTATATCTTCAACCCGACCGACACTTCGGGAAAAGCCACTGAGGAGCCACAACAACATTACTGGCAGACAAAGCCGTTCTACGAGCGGATGCGAAAAGGGAAAGATGGTTATGATGAACAACAGATTGAGACCTTGCTCAAGTTGATTGCCGGTGGAGACGCTGACCTGATCGATGCGGTCAAACGCTGGCGTAAAGACCCTTTCAAACCTCAGCTTGTCGCTCGGATGCGCACTACGGCGTTTCAGAAAACCGTGGTGATGAAGTATATCGACAATTTGGTTGCCTGGGGTGACCAACTTTTCCGTCGCGACACCATCGAATCGATCAATGAATCGACCCAACTCTACATTTTGGCTGCTGAAATCCTGGGGCGACGGCCAGAGGTAATCAAGCCGCGCTATAGCGCGCCTGTTCAAACCTACAGTGGGTTGGCAGCCAAGTTGCAGGGCGATGATTTTTCCGACCCATTGGTGCAGGCGGAAAATCTGGTCGCCAGTGGCATGGCTGGGGCAGCATCTTCAACCAATGACGTATCGGTGCTGGCGCTGCCATCCCTGCTTTACTTTGGCATCCCCAAAAATGATAAGCTCTGGAGCTATTGGGACACTGTAGCTGACCGGCTCTTCAAGATTCGCCATGGCTTGAACATTGAAGGGGTAGATCGACCGCTGCCACTCTTTGAGCCGCCCATCGACCCGGCCATGTTGGTGCGCGCCGCCGCGGCTGGCATCAGCCTGAGCAGCGTCCTGAGCGATGTCAACACCCCACAGCCGCACTATCGCTTTACGATCATGGCGCAAAAAGCGGCAGAACTGTGTGCCGAAGTTAAGTCGCTTGGTGCAGCGCTACTATCAGCATTAGAGAAGCGCGATGCCGAAGAATTAGCCCGTCTGCGTACAACGCATGAAATTGCCGTGTTGGACGCCATGCGCAACGTAAAGAAGCAACAAATTACCGAAGCAACGGAGACGTTGGCTGGTCTTACTGAGTCTCAAAGAACCATTGAAATTCGTCAGACATACTTCTCAACGAGAACACCTATCAATGCATTCGAGCTCGCCCATCTTGATCGCATGGACACTAGTATGAAGTCCCAAATGACACAAATCGGCGCAGAAATCTTGGCTGGCATCCTACATTTGATTCCTAACACGAAGGTCGGTACGCCAACGACTTTTGGGATCACTTACGGGGGTGCCAACATTGCAAGTGGCGTACAGGCGTTTGGTCAGGCCGCCGGTACTGCGGCAGCCGTACTCAGCGCCGGTGCATCGCTTAGTGCAACCCTGGCTAGCTACCAGCGCCGCCAGGAAGAGTGGCAACATCAGGCCAATGTGGCAAGCCAAGAGTTAAAACAGGTTAGTAAGCAAATTGCATCCGCGGAAATTCGCAAGGCAATCACCGAAAAAGAGTTGCAGAACCATGATCTGCAGATCGAAAACGCCAAAGCGGTTGACGCCGCCATGCATGATAAATTTACCAACCAGGAACTCTACGACTGGATGGTGGGACAGATTGCGGCTGTTTACTTTCAAAGCTATCAGTTAGCCTATGATGTGGCTAAACGTAGCGAGCGCGCCTACCGCTTCGAGCTGGGACTAGAAGATTCCAACTTTATCCAGTTTGGCTACTGGGACAGCCTGAAGAAAGGGTTGTTGGCAGGCGAGCGGCTTACCCTTGATCTCAAACGCATGGAGATGGCTTACCTCGAAAAAAACAAACGTGAATATGAGATTACCAAGCACGTTTCACTGCTACAGATCAACCCACTCGCCTTGATCGCACTTAAAACAACTGGTCAATGCTCGGTAGATCTGCCCGAAGCACTATTCGATATGGACTACTCCGGTCATTACATGCGGCGCGTCAAAAGCGTCAGCCTGACCATCCCTTGCGTCACCGGTCCCTACACCAGCGTCAATTGCACGCTGACTTTACTAAAAAACAAAGTACGCAAGAGCAGCACGGCTTCTGGCAACTATGCAGAGGAAGAAGCCAGCGACCCGCGCTTCGCCTACAACTTTGGCGCAATCCAATCCATCGTCACCAGTCATGCCCAGAACGATAGTGGTCTCTTTGAAACCAATCTGCGCGACGAACGCTATCTGCCCTTTGAAGGAGCCGGTGCGATCAGCACATGGCGGCTAGAATTGCCCTCCGAGTTTCGCCAGTTTGACTATGACACGATTGCCGATGTCATCCTTCATATCCGTTACACCGCCCGCGAAGGTGGCAGCTTGCTGCGTAAAGCTGCGGTTGACCATCTCACCGAAATCATCCAAGATGCCCAAAATTCAGGCTGTATGCGGCTCTTTTCGTTGCGAAGCGAATTTCCGACCGAATGGAATCGTTTCACAACGACAGCCGCGGGTAAAGGTGATCAGTGCTTGTTTAGCGTTGACCAAGACTTTACAGATATTGTCAGAGAGTTGGACAACGGTAAATTGTCCGAAGAGCTACGGAAGGTGTTTCAAGATCGCAAAAAGCAACTGACGAACCAAGCAAACGTAACCGTCGAACGGGCCGGAAGCGAATGGGCGATTGACGATAAGAACGTCAAGTACCTGATCTGTAGTGAGAACCAGACGCTAAAGGTATACGCTGTTTATTCCCAGACCTTTGGATTGGGTAAGGAGCGCTTTCCCTTCTTATTCCAAGGGCGGACTATTACCGTTACAGGCGTTGACCTCTATGGCATTCCTAAGACAGACCTGGCAACGGATCAAGCACCAAACTTGGCTGCATTAAAAGTAACATCCCCTGATGGCAACGTTGTTCCACTACAAGATGGAACTCCCATTGGCCAGTTGCTGCATAGACTGACCGCTAAACTCGACATTGATGTTGAGGATGTGAAGAAAAACGCCGCTGCCGATTGGAAATTCGAGGTGGCGCAAACATCTGCGCCAGAATCTCTTGACCGGTTAGAGGATATCCTCCTCTTATGTCACTATCAAGTGAGTGATAAGAAGTGAGAAGGCGCGGCAGATGGACAGTCACCACAAGTGACGTCGTGACTATCCATCTGCCCTTGTTCATCGTGCATTTTCGACAACTTTGCGGTGTTCTGTGGATCAACAACGCGCTATGCGATATATGGCCGATGGTGGTTGTAGTCTACGGGCTAATGCTTGCAATCGCTCCTTTCTTTTGGCAGTTCGCCAAGGCCCAAGTAACCACAGCCATCGATCCGGCCAACCTGCTGGTGCATTGGCACTATCGGGAGAAGCGTGGCAAGCCTATCTCGCCAGCGAGTTAGCCCGTCACCCGGTGGACTGGGAAGGCTTTTATAAAGCGCTGCGTGGCGCGGCGCTGTTGTTAGGCATTGTGGTGCTGGTGGCCTTTTGGGTGGTGTTGAGGTCTGGGTTCACGCACTGGCCGCTGTTTCTTCCTCTTTGTCAGCTTGACGCCGCTGGCTGCGCTGAATGCAGATGAACAGTTGCCTGAGGCGGGAAAGCAGGGGTATCGTCGGCTACGCCCTTACACCGGTGGTATACGGGTGTGCCACGAGGTGGACTGCTCGAAGGCATGGCCGACGCGCAGCAGTGTATCCTCGGCGAAGTGGGGACCGACGAGTTGCAGGGCGATGGGCAGATCGTCTGCTGTAAAACCGCAGGGCAAGGTCAGGGTGGGGCTGTTGCTGAAGTTGAAGGGGTAGGTGAAGCGCGGACGCACCACATTGTCGCCAGGGATGGGCAGTGCGTCGTCGCCGATGCGGGGCGCGGCATAGGGCATGGCTGGGCAGACCAGGATGTCTATCTCCTCAAAGAGTCCAGCAATCCTGCCCGCGTATTCCAGGCGCGTGGCGTGGGCCGCAGCGTAGTCGGCCCCGCTCTTCCCATCCGCCAACGCCAGCCACTGACGGAAGGGGCCATACTCCTCTGCTCTGGCGGGCCAGGTCTCCCGGTGGGCGTCCGCCGCGTCGCTGGCGCAGAGGGTTGACCAGGTATCCATCATGAAATTCGGCTCGATGGGCGGGACCACGACCTCGACAGCTTGCAGGCCAAGCCCGGCCAGATGGGTGACAGCCTGCAACACCGCATCCCGTACCTCCGGGTCTACCCCTTCGCTGAGGAAGCGCTCGTCAATGCCCATGCGCAGGCCGCTGACATCCTGTCCCAGCAGGGACACGTAGTCGGGGACGGCCCCATGGCTGGAGGTCGGGTCGTTTGGGTCATGCCCGGCGATGACGCCCAGGATGGCGGCTGCATCGGCGACGCGACGGGTGATGGGTCCCACATTGTCCAGGGATTTGGCCAGGGGGAAGACACCGTAGCGGCTGACCCGCCCGTAGGTGGGTTTGAGGCCGACTGCGCCATTGCACGCGGCTGGGAAGCGGATGGAGCCGCCCGTGTCTGTGCCCAGAGAGCCGTGACAGAGACCCGCCGCCGTAGCTACCCCCGAACCGCTGGAGGAGACGCCCGACCACCGGTCAGCGCCCCAGGGATTGACAGGTGCAGGCCAGGCCGGATGGTGCCAGCGCAGGGCGAATTCTGTCATATGCAGCTTGCCCAACAGCACAGCGCCAGCCGCGTTCAACCGGCCCATCACCGTGGCGTCATGGTCCGGCAGCCAGCCATCCAGGAGCATGGAGCCGCAGGCGGTGGGAATTCCCGCCGTATAGACGAGGTCTTTGACCGCAATGGGAATGCCATGCAAGAGGCCCCGGTATTCACCCCGCGCGATCTCCTTTTCCGCACGGCGCGCCTGTGCCAGCGCTCTGTCGGCCAGGACCGTGCGGTAGCTGTGCAGATGCTTGTCGACGCGGTCGATGCGGTCGAGCAGGTGGCGTGTCAACTCCACAGGGGAGAGCGCGCCTTGTTTCAAGAGGCTGGCAACCTCTCCGATAGACATGTAGGCAAGGTCAGTCATGGCGATGCTCCGTGTGGCTGTGTGGACAGGTGAAAACCGACGAAGGGTGCTTCTTCCACTGCTGGTGGTCTGCTGCTCCTTGGCTGGTGTGCAACAGGGACCAGATGACATAGCTACCAGGGAGCCTGGATATGCAATTCCTCGGCCAGCGTCTCCAATCGCTTGCGGTGTTCCACGCCCACGGGCACTCCCTCCGCCCGGTAGCGCCGTTCGCGTGCTGCCTCCACGCCGCCCGGCAGAAAGCTTTCGTCGAAGCCTTCCAGTGGAGATAAGCGCCGCACGGCACGCACATAGTCGTCCATCTCCCGCTTGAACGCATCCACAGACTGGAAGAGGTCGATACGAAAGGCCATCACCAGCGCGCCCTGGTTGGCCCCGCTGAATGTGCGCTGGGCCCGCCCAGGGTCCAGGGGAACACCAGCCAGGAAGCCGCCCCAGGACTGACAGATGGCGCCCATGCCGATAGAACGAAAGACCGTACCCGGAGCCAGGCGCGCAATCTCATCCCGATGGGGCGAACTGGCGTAGAGGTCGTGTATGGCCCCAAAGTCCAGCAGCAGACTCTCTTCCTCGCCTGCCGGTGCGCTGAAGGACATGGGCGAACCACCCGCGGCCGCGAAGATAGGCTGGCCGGGTTGCAGGTCGAGCTGATGGCCGGAGGTGACGAAGGCGAGCAGGTCGTGGGGCAGGGTCAGACGGGAATAGATGCCGGCCGCGCCGAAGTGGCCGTGGTTGCGGGTGAGGAGGACCCCTATCCCCTGGCTCTTGACCTTCTCAATCAGGGCCAGGGTTCCTGCGTAGGCGGGGAAATAACCCAAACCGCCGTCGCCGTCTACCAGCAGACTCACCGGCGTCTCCCTGACTACCGAGACTGCCGGTCTGCTGTTCAGCACGCCATCGCGCATGAGCCGGGCGTAGGTAGCGATCTGGGTCGTGCCGTGGCTGAAGACGCCGCGCAGGTCGTTGTTGGTCAGGAGTTCGGCCAACAACTCGGCCTTGTCGGCAGGCAGACCGACGGACTGGGCTGCCTGGGCCACAAAAATGTGCAAGGAGTGGTGGGGAACAGAGATTGACTCTTTCGGAGGTAAGTTCATGGATGGCTCCTTGACTGGGATAAGAGGTATCTGTACGAGAGCAGATATAGCCTATTGTCGCACAGGGAGGCTGAAGCTGCCAGAGCCGCTTATGTCCAGAGAACAGGGGAAAACCCTGCCAGAGCTGTCGCCACCGCGCCCCCGTAGAACCCCACCGCAGCGGGTAGGGATGCACTCCGACCTTGCCACAGGCGCATCCCCACAAACCCGACCACCAGCAATAGCACCCCCACCCCCAACGCCGCCGGACTGACCGCCGCCACACAGGTCGCCAGCTTGCCGTCGGCTGCCCCCATCGACTTCATCCCCCAGGCCAGCCAGCAGCCCGCAAAGACAGCGAAGGAAAAAAAGAGCCGCTCTTCCCCGCCCAGCCACAACGCCAGAGGCCAGGCTACGAAGAAGGCGGGCAGGGTCAGCCAGTTGCTCACCCGCCGGGAGCGGTAGTCCTGCAGAGCGCAGGGGAGGAGGAAAAGAGCCAGGGCGGGAAGGATGGTTGTTGGTGGCATGGAAGGTCGAATCGATTGGCGGTTGGAAAGGCAGCGAGCAACGGGCAGATAGCAGCGGGCGACGAGCAGCGAGCAGCAGGCATTTGACGAACCGACGAATCCGGCTGTTGGCTATTGGCTAGCAGCCAGTGGCTATCGGCCAATTACTGACGTCTTTTGCCAGTTGCTGACCGCTGAGAGCTGATGGCTGATGGCTTTGTGTCAATTGTCGAAGCACCACTGCCCACCGCCGATGGAAGCGCGAGACGATTCACAGTACATCAAGAACCGGCAACACCAACGGCGTCAATATCAGAAACAAAAAAGGCAGAAAGAAGAACAAGACACTGGGTACAGCCAGACGGCTTTCCAGGGATTCGGCGCTGCGCAGGGACTGCTCCTTGTATTCGAGAATCAGGGTGCGGGCCAGGGCCGCCATCAGTTCGGGACCGGCTGCCCCCTTCCTGGCCGCCAGTTCCACCTGGGAGGCGAAGGCGGAGAGGGCGGGCAGGTCGTAGCTTTCGACCACCGCCAGCAGCACACCGCCGCTGCCGCCCCGTCCAAAGAGAGGACGGCCCTGGATGCGGGCCTGGGTCACGGCCTCCCGGATGAGGGCCGCCAGAGGACCGCCCCACTCCCCGGCCCGTTCCAACGCTTTGTCCGGGGGATTGCCCGCAGCCAGCTCCGCGGCCATGAGTGCGGTCAGTTCGGGCAGGGCACGCACCACCGCCCGGCGCATCTGTCCGGCCTGGGTGCGCAGACGCACCAGAGGGTAGGCCCCGCCCAGCAGCACCAGCCCCAAGGCGACGGGGGCACGAGTAATGAGCGCCAGCCCCAGCCCCAGTCCACCCAGGACCACAGCCAGGCCCAGGGTGTAGGCCAGGGAGGGGCTTTCCCCGCTGAGGGCCAGCCAGCGCCGGTGCTGGTCCAGACGGAAGAGTCCGGTGATACCCGGCAGCCGCCGGAGCAGCCAGCCGCCCAGCCGCTCCACCCCGTCGTCCTCCCGATCCTTGCCAAAGTAGCGGGCCAACGCCTTCGTCGGTGCGGGGGCCAGCATCAGGTCCAGGCGGGAGGTCAGCACGTAGACGAGCAGGGCCGCGCAGAAGGAGGCGGCGAGGAGGAGGATGGGGGTTGGAGGGATGGACGGGAATAGGTCTGTGATGGTCATGGAGTCTCCATAAGAAAAGGCAAAAGGCAAAAGGGAAAGGCAAAAGGGGCAGGGGGCTATGGGCGAACAGGTAGCAGCGGTCAGCTTTCAGGGTGAAGCAGTTGGCGGTGGGTCCTTGTCGATTGGCTGTTGGCCTACCGTCGCAACAAGGTCTTCCAGCGACGATCTGCGTTTTTCGCTGTCGCCTTCTGTTCCCTGACTGCTGACGGCTGGCTCCCTGCCCGTGGCTCGCTGCCCGTTGCCCGTCACCAGACGCTGACCGCTGCCCTCTACCCCGTCGCCTCCTCAATCATCCCCTGCAAGACTACATAGCCGCCGCCCATCACCAGCAACGCTCCGGCGCTGACCAGTTGGGCGGTAGGGTGGGCAAAGCCCTGGCGCTGGACGGGTGAGGAGAGCATGAGCAGGAGGATGCCACCCAGGATGCCCAGCATCATATGCACCGCGCCTCTGGCGGCATCGGCCTTGGCCCCGGCGATGCTACGGGCTTCCAGGATGGCCGAGAGTTCGTCGGCGGTGGTGGCGAAAGCCTGGACAAAGCCTGTGCCCCCGGTCTCGAAGAAGCGGCCCAGTTCAAAGACGACCAGGGCCAGGGAGGGGGAGAGGGCGGCGGCCTCCTCGCGTGCCTGCTCCATGTGGGCCTGTCCCTGGGTACGCAGCCCCGCGGCCAGCCGTTCCAGCCAACTGCGCAGGGGCGAATCGCCGGGCAGGGTAGCCAGCACCTCTTCCAGGGCGGCCAGGGGTGCGCCGGTGACCAGGAGGGTGGAGGCCAGACGGCTGACAAAGGTGGGCAGTTCCCGTTCCAGCCCCAGGCGAAAGCGCCGCCAGCGTCCTTCCAGCAAGCCATGCACCAGCAGGCCAATCAGCGCCCCCGCACCCAGGGCCGGGACCAGGGGGTAGCCCAGAAGCAGAAGCAGGAGCACAGGCAGCAGACCGGCGACGAGACGCACCACCACCAGGGTTCCTGGTCGGGCGGGCAGCCCCAGGGCGGCGCAGATGACCCGTTCCCGGCTGATGCGGGGATCACGCCCTTCCTGGCGGACCTCCCCCACCTCTCCCAGATAGGTGGCCAGGGCCTGGGCCGGTCGGGAGCCGAAGGGCAGGCGCACCCGCAGGAAAAGCAGATAAACAGTGACAGCGGCGCAGAAGGAAGTGGCGAGGGGCAATAGATAGGTTTCCATGGAAGTATCCTTTGGGGAATAGCGGTCAGCGGTCAGATTTCAGACTTCAGGGGGCAGCGGCCAGCAGTTAGCAATTAGCGATTGGGCAATAGATGTCGGATAACAGAGGTCAGATTTGGCAGATGGTTGTCCACACTTCTTTCGTCGCTGAACTTTGTCCTCTGCCTTCTGACACCTGCCCTGTCTGGTCAAAAGACCCTTCCTTCGACGGCGATGGAGTCAGGACGAATTGATATACTTGCACCTATACGGGTCTCAGGTTGCAGGTTGCAGGCGTCAGAGGTCAGGGTTCGCCAGTCGGCCAAGCGCTGCCTTCTGCCTTCTGAAGCCTGTGCGCTGAAAGCTAATCGCTGAAGGCTGAGCGCTGATTGCCAACCGCTAATCGCCAATCGCTGACGGCTGACCGCTGAAGGCTGACCGCTGAGCGCCAACTGCCAATCGCCAATCGCTGACGGCTGATAGCTGATAGCTGCACTGCTACCCCCTCTTCCTCTGCGGTTCCTCCATCGCCTCCTGTCCCGGTTCCCACAAAGCGCGGAACTCCACGTTGTTCCCGACCATCCCCGCCACCTCCCAGACCCCCAGACAGGCTCGTCGTTCCTCCTGCCAGCCCACATGCACCAGCAGATCGATGGCCTGGGCGCAGAGGGCCTTGGCCGCCTCGAAGCGCACCTGGGCGTCGGCATAGAGGATGACGCTCAGGCGAAAGAGCGCCTCCTGGGGGCCGTCGGCGTGGAAGGTGGTCAGCCCGGCGTGGTCGGACATGAGGGCGCGCAGGAGGGAGAGGGCGGCGTTGCCCGTGCGCACCTCCCCCACGATGAGATGGCTGGGGGCCAGACGCAGGGCGTCGTCCACCCCGTCGGCCACGGTGTAGGCGGCCACATCGGAACCGGGCGGCGCAGGCCGGGCTTCCAGGGTGGTGACGTTGGGGTGGGGCAGCCAGATTTCCTCCGGGTCCTCCACCTTGACGATGCGGGCGCGCTCCTCGATGCCGTGGCAGAGGGCAGCCAACAGGGTCGTCTTGCCTGTGGCCGTGCCCCCGACAACCATCACCCGCAGACGTTTCGAGACGGCACTGAGCAGCCCCTCCATCACCGACTGGGGCAGCACCCCCCACTCCACAATCTTTTCGGGCGGCACAGGCTCTGGTTCATAGAGGCGCAGTGCCAACGAGGGGTAGCCGTCGCCGGAGGCGATGCGGGGATGCAGCACTTTTACCCGGGCCCCGCCGAAACCCACGGCCTTGTCCCTGGGCAGCTTGGCATCTACCGAAGGGGTGGCTTCGCTGCACGCCCGGCCCTGGGGGGAAAGGAGCGCTTCCACCGCCCGCCAACATTCGGCTACGGAAGGATGCAAGTCCAACTGCTCGAAGCGCATGGCCCCCTTGCGCCGTCCCCAGACCGAGCCGTCGCCGTTTAGGAGCAGGTCTGTATAGGCAAAGCTGGCCGGGGGCAGAAGGGCATCCAGAAAGCCCAGACCGCCTACTTTGGCGAGGACCTGGGCCTGCACCGCCTGCAACTGGTGGGCCGGGGGCAGGGGGAGACCGAGGGTGCGGGCACTTGTACGCACCGCCTGTTCTGCGGCCTGGGCCAGGGCGTTGCGGTCGCGCAGGGTTGCCAGGGAGAGGCCGCCCAGGGAGCGGGCGCTCTCGTCGACGAGGGAGGAGATTTGCTCCGTGGTGAGGGTGGTTGGGAAGTTGGACCAAGACATAAACGTGGTTCTCCTTTCGGGAATGTGAGAAGCGGTCAGCTATCGGCTTTCAGCTATCAGCGGTTGGCAATTGGCGATTGGCGATTGGCACATAGCAATCAGCCCTCAGCTTTCAGCGGTCAGCTATCAGCGGTTGGCTATTGGCCGTTGGCGCACAGGTAGCAGATGTCAGGGCAGGCAGGCACACTACGGCGACACATGTGTCATCATTGGAGTTGTCGCCGAAGGAAGGCTGCTCTCTGTCGTCTGCCCTCTGTTACTTGTCACCCATTCGGTGTGCTTTTCGATGATCGCTCCTTTGCATATACCGCATGGCGGAACGCTGTGTCCGATCACTTGTCGCCTTCAAAGTTCGATGGCGGAATGAACGTCGCCGACGGTTGAAGGCCGGATAGCGCACGGTGCGGCGATCATCCCGGCTACATAGCGGCATAGTAGTCGTTGGCCCTTTCTTGGCCGTTCCCTCTCCCGGTCGTCTGCGTCAGCTTCGCGTCGAAATAAGATCGTGGACAACAGCCAATAGCCAATCGCTGAAAGCTGTTCGCTGACGGCTGATAGCTGAGCGCTGACCGCTGCCCCCTCACACCCTCACCCGCAGCGGCCCCACCGTGTAGACTTTCCCCTGCTCCGGGGGTGGGCTCTTCGTGGTCGCGGGCAAGGCAAAGAGCAGATCACCCAGGGACTTGGCGGCCTGGCGCAGGGGGTCGGAATGGAAGTAGGCGGGCCGTTGTAGGGAGGCAGACTCCTCGATGGCCGGGTCGTCCCTGATAACGGCGGCCAAAGGCGGTAACCGGCGCTGTAACTGGCGGGCAGCCTTGAGCGCCTCGTCCGGGGTCAGGGTGCTGGGCCGTACCCGGTTGAGGACCAGGTGCATGGCTTCCGGCGGGATGGGATGGCGACCGGCCAGGACTTCCTGTACCAGGCGCTGGGACTCCACGGTCAGGGCCACCCCGGCCAGGGTGGACGCTCCCACCAGCACCACACTGTTGCAGGCGGCCAGGGCGGGTGCGGCCAACTCCTGGGCCGAGACATCCAGAATGACCACCGCGTAGCCGGCATGGGCCGCGGCCTGGGCCAGGCTGGGCAGACTGCTGCCTCCTTCCAAGGCGTCGGGCAGGTAGGCCGCCAGTTCCACGGGCGAAGGAAAACCGGCCAGGATGTCCAGGGCATCCACCGATTGCACGGCAGATTGGAGCGTCTCGCCCCGGGGCGACTCCCGCCAGCTACCCAGGTTGGGGTGGGGGCGCAGACCCAGATGGAGGGGCAGGCTGTCCGGCGCACCCAGACCGATGAGCAGGGTGGGCAGACGCCGTTGGGCCGCTTCCAGGGCCAGGGCGGTGGCGACGGTGGACTTGCCCACACCCCCGGCCAGATTCCAGACCGCCACACAGCGCCAGCCTGCCGAAGCCACCGCACGGGCAGGGCGGAAACTATCATTCTGGAGAGTAGCTCCCTGCCGGTTGTGTACGGCTTCGACCAGACGGTCGGCCAGGGCGGGCAGGTCGTTCTCCCCGGAGGCCACGGCCACCACCTGGGGCAGCCGCTGCACCCGCTCCATTCCCTCTTTGGGTACGTGGGCGGGCAGGAGTACCACCACCGGACAACCTACCCCCGCCAGGGCTTTGTTCAACTCCTCCGGCGAGGGATAGAGGGTTCCTTCCACCAGCAGAGCCTGGGGTTGCAGGGCCAGTTTCTCCGTCACCTCCTGCGGCGTGCGGGCCAGGGCTTGCACCTGGAAACGGGCATCGCCCACCAGGGCACTGTACAGGGGGGTAGGATTTTCAGCACAAATCAGCAAGGAGATGGGAGGCTGGCGGTTGGCGATTGGCAATTGGCTGTCGGGTGTCCAGGGCATGGGAAGGTCCTTGTTTGAATCGGGGTGGATAGATGAAGCTGTCGGCTTTCAGCAGCGGGCAGTTGGCTGTTAGCGATTGGCGACAGGCTCGCTATCGGGGAACCATCTGGCGACATCGATAGTAGCCCTGGCTTCGATGGTAGCCAATTGCTCCGAGGCTTCCTTCGTTGTCGAAATAGTGCCCTATGGCTCTGACACCTGACCGCTGATACCTGACGGCTGAAAGCTGAAGGCCAACTGCTAATCGCCAATCGCCTTCTTGCGCAATTCGCTCAGTTCCACCCCCGGCGATGTATACGCCTGGGCGTCTTCCGGTACGAGTACCAACGTGAAGGCGGCATCGGCGGCGTTGAGGGCGGCCAGCAGTTCCACGGGCACAGCCCAGCGCACGTTCTCCGTCGTGCCCGTAGGCTCTCCCCGGCTTTCTGTCACCCCTTCACTCTCTCCCCCTGTCACCTTGTCATCTTCCCTCAGTTCCCGAATCAGAATGGCTTCCGCTTCCTCGTACTGAATCGGCTCCGGTCGGGTCTTGGCGGCCAGGACGATGACCCCCTCGCGCACGGGCGGCACAGAGGAGGGGACAGGTTGGCTGCCATCGCTGCTGTAGACCACTGGCTGGGTGGGACGGGCCTGAAAGTCCGGCGGCACGTAGAGCACCCGCAGCCCTTCCAGCATGGACTTGGCAAAAGGCAGCCCCCGCCCGGACACAGTCCCCAAGTCGGAGGAGGAGATCGGTGACTCCAAAGTGGCGATGACACCGACCTCCATGCCGGGGCGCAGGAGACCGGCCAGCCCGGTGTCTGCCTCCACCCGCACGGCGATGCCCCGCTCGTCGGGAGCGAGAACCACCGCGGGTCCCAGGTGTTTGGGTGTCACCGGTTCCCCCATATAGCGCACCACGGCCAGGGATTCCCCCACCAACGGTGTCGGGTCGGCCAGGGCGTCAGATGGGGCCTGCTCCAGGGGCAGGACGACCGTCTTCAGGTCCGCCGGAGTCAGGATGCTGCCCGCCCCCAGGTCACGGGCGGCTACGACCACCACCGCGGTCGGCTCTTCCTGGGGCCAGAGGGTCAGGGCCAGGAGAGCGAAGGTGGCAAGGGCGAGGAGGATGGGGATGATGGGGTTTTTGGTCATAGGAGGCTCCGATGGTGAATAGCGGTCAGGTTTCAGCGGTCAGCATTCAGACTTCAGCGGTCAAAAAAATAGATGGCGGTGGGCAGATAATAGGTAGCAACTTTCAGAGGTCAGATTTAGCTTTCCGATCATTCTGGCAACCGAAGGGTCACGCCCGATACTTTTTTGCTAAACGATCACGACAACGAAGTAAGGCCAGGCCTTAACTCGACGGCGAGACAGGGTCATTCGGGTCTGATGCGGTGATAAGCGACATCCTACGGTCCAGTATTGCCCACGTCGAAATAGGCAACGACCTTCCCCTCTCAGGGACCACTCCCCCGTACTCTGATGGCTGACCGCTGAAAGCTGACTGCTGATAGCTGACCGCTGTTCGCTACGTGCCAATGGCTATGACACACGGCTCATCGTAGTTGCCATCCCGCTCGACAACGGTCAGGCGCATTCGATAGCTGCCTCTGGGTACGGTGGTTGTGTTGAAGTCCATCAGATGGCCGCTGTTCGTCGGCGCTTCACTACGATAGAGGACGGTCCACTTGGTGTCGTCGGACGAGAGTTCCATCTTCCAGTACCAGAAGGGGTCGGCCTGGGCAGTACCGGCAATAGCCCACCAGACGCCCTGACGGGTGATGGCACTGATACTTGCCCCTCCGCCTGGGCAGGCGACGACCTGGAAGGCAACCGGCCCGTCGCTTGCACCCCCGCTTCCCCCACCGCCCAGACTCACAGCAGGCAGGGCAGGCAGGCCGGGCAGGGTCGGTGTGGCCGTGCTCACATAGGCCCACCAGTCCGGTGTCGGTGTGGGCGTGGAGGTGGGTAAGGGCCGGGGGTCCAGTGAAGCCAGAGCAGGCGCACCCGGTATATCGGCGCTGGTCACCACCAGAGCAGCCAGGAGCAGGCCGACCAGCATAAGCAGAAAGGTCGTATCCGAGCGCAGGGAGGGCATCATTGGGGCTGCTCCTCGCCGTCGGGAGATGGCAGGGGACAGGCAATAGGTGGTAGACTGGTATCAGCGTGTAGAGTCTCCTGTGTACCTTCTCCCTGACAGCCTGAAAGCTGAAACCTGACCTCTTCCCAGCGAGCTAACCGACTCTCGATGCTGTCGAGCAGCCCCACAATCTCATCCAGGCGAATGAGAAACTGCTCCTGCCAGGGCAGGTTTTCGGTAGTGATGGGGTGATGGGCAGTCGGGTGTTGCATGGGAAAACTCCGGGTAGAGCGGTCAGCGTGCAGGTATCAGAGACCAGCAACCAGGCGGAGCTATCGTCTGATAGCTGATGGCTGATGGCTGATAGCTGATGGCTGATGGCTGATAGCTGAAAACTGAAAACTGGCAACAAAAAAGGCACTCCCGCCGGTGAGCGGAAATGCCTTTCGAGAGGGAGTATACCCCAACCTCCCGGAGATGTCAAAATCAACGAACAAATGTTCTCGTGGCTTCCTGGCCCATTTTTGTTATTATGGGGAGACACAGAGCCACTGGATACGCTTCCGACTGCGAAGAAGAAGTAGGATTGCCAGAATCATCAGCACCTGCGTGTTTATGGGCATTGGCAGCCGTCTTATCCCATATCTATGATCGCTTACCGCCTCTCTCAGCCATCGTAGGCACATTCCAGGTGAAGCGCTGTACAGACACAGATGCCAATGGGCATTCTCTACACCAGTCCGTGTTCGACCCGCTGAATGTGCAGGCGCTGCTGTTCCTCGCTCAGCATGACAAAGTAGGCTGACCAACCGCCCATGCGCACGCGCAGATGGCGGTAGTTCTCCGGATCAGCCATGGCCCGCTTCAGTTCCTCCACATCGGTGACTGTGAAAGTCAGCATGTTGCCGCCCATATCGACAAAAGCCTGGAGTAACCCACCCAGGCGCTGGGTTCCGCCGCCACCCTTCAGACTGCTGGCAGAAAGGCGCAGATCCAGGGGCGCGCCGGCCGCCATACAGTCCACATTCATTTTTAGATATGAATTGATGGCCGCGGTCGGGCCGGACATATCAGAACCAGGCGCTGGGGAGAAATTAGCGGCGATAGCATCACCGGAGAACCGCCCATCCGGCGTGGCCCCCACCTCTTTGCCGATCATCGCATACCAGGAGAAAGTGCCTACCGAACAGGGGAAAATGACATCTGGATATTGGTGCGCATAGCGCTGGGAGCGTTCAATGAAAAAGTCCATCATTTCCTGGCCGATGGCGTCAGCATAGTCGTTGTCGTTGGCAAATTTGGGCGCTCGGGCCACCAATCGACGGCGAAGATTCTCGTGGCCGTCCCAGTTGCGGTCGAGGGCATCCAGCAGTTCATCCATGCGCAGGCTGCCTTCATCGTAGACCATCTGTTTGATGGCAGCCATGGCATCAATGGCGTTGGAAACCGCTTCGCCCATCACATGCCAAATCACGTAGCGGGCACCGCCCCGAATCACATCCTTCTCGTTCGCGATACAGTCCAGGGTCAGGGCCGACAGCAATGGGTTGAAGCTGTACTTGCCATGATTGCTGTGTTCCAGCGTGCCAGCGGCTATGCCCTGGCCTATAAAGTCGATACCGGCGCGCAGTTGGGCATCGGCCTGGACCTTCCACGCCTCCATCAAATCGGTGAAAGCAGCGAAGTTGCGTGGATCACCGGTATCTGGCCCCATCCGACCGTGCATTTTAGAGACGCCAGCATAGAGGGCCAGTTCCAGAAAGAGCAGGAAATTCATGCCCCGTATCAATTCCTGGTCAGACTTACCCTCGATCATGGTCTCCCAGCAGTTGGAGTTGGCGTAGTCTCTGGCATCCGCCAAAGAGACCCCCAGATCCACATAGGCCGGGATCAACACATCGTCGTTGTTGATGTAGGGCATGCCACCGCCAGTTTTCAACACCTCCGCAGCGCGCGCATTCAGAGCCCGGGGCGAATCCTTATGTAGGCGCACGGTGACGACCGGACTGGTAAAGGCGAATTTTTCCAGAGCATTCAGGGAGAGGTAGGTTATCTCGTTTGTGCCATCGGAGCCATCGGGCCGGATGCCGCTGAGGAGGATATTTTGTCCAAAATGATTGATGGCGTCGGCAGCGTCGGTCGCATAGCTGAAACGCTTGCGATGACCGGCGTTCCAGTTCTGAGGCCCCTTATCGACCAATTTGCGTGTTTTTTTTGAAGCTGCCAGCTCTGACTCATTTGAGGCGGCTGATTCCTCATCGTCTGCGCCGAAAAAATTCTCTCGACAAATTTGGCCCCGGTCATTGAAACGCAGCCAGGCGCAGTCGATAAACTCCTGTGCCTGGGCCAGAGTGAGTGAGCCAGCCTCCAAATCTGCCTGCAAGGCAGGATAGAGAAACTGATCAAAGCGGCCACAGGAGAGACTGGTGCCTGTGCAGAAGAGGGCGTAGTGGATGAACCAGAAACTCTGTACTGCCTCGTGAAAGGTGCGGGCAGGGTGTTCGGGGACCCGGCGACAGACTTGGGCGATGGTTGTCAATCCTTCCCGGCGACGAGCCGTCTTCACCTGGAGCGACTGGGCTTCCGCCAGATCGGCGTAGCGATGGGCCAAAGCAATGACGGCGCTGGCCTCGACTTTCATGGCCCGGAAAAGGGTCAGTTTTTCATCCTGCTCCGGGGAGGGCTGCCGGCTGGAAATGTCAGCGATCTTGGCGTCGATGTCGGCGATGATACCTGCCAGCCCTTTGTCCAGGATGTCGTAATAGAAGGGCGTTTTGTGAGAGAGTTGGGCGGACAGGGCGGAACCCTCGGCTTTGGCCTGGGCATACTCCACTGGGGTTCCGTAGCGAGGCAGCTTTGTGCGCACGATGAGGCCATCCTGCAGGGTGTTGCCCACAATCAGGTCGTCGTCCTCGATGACGATGGGCATCTCTGTCAGGAGCTTGTTCACGGCCGCGGCCCGGCGCAGGAGCAGGGGTTGTGCGGCCAGCGTCGGATCATCAAAGATGTCGAGATCGTCACCCCATGTGGTCTGTGGGTGGGTCATGCGCTCGCGCACGAGATCGTAGAGACGTTGGGTTCTGGGTGTGTATGTGCGCAGGTGGGGGTCTGTACGGGCCGCATCCAGACTCGCATAGGGCAGCCCCCCGTCGCCATTGGACTTGAACAGGGGCGGGTGCGAACCGTTTGTCGCGGGTCGTTCTGTGGGATGGACAGGTGTCATCGTTGCCATGCTGGGTTCCTCCTCAGTCAGCCTCCAATTTGGACGTTCAGGCCATCTTGACGACAGATGGCAGCCAATGCGTCCATCGTTTCTTCGCTTTGGGTCTCTATACCGGACAGGTCAAAATCGCGGCCCAGCCATTCGTACTTGGCTCCGGCTGCACCATTGTAGGGGAGGAGCACGATCTGGGATAGCCCAAGCCCTGCTACGAGGTGGGAGATGGCTGCGATCTGTACCAGGCTGTCATTGACGCCGGAAATACAGGGCACACGCACGTGAATGTTGCTGCCCTGCTCGGACAGCTTCTGCAAGTTGTCCAGGATCATGCGGTTGGGGACACCGGTGTAGCGGCGATGGGATTCATTATCGACAAATTTGATGTCAAACAAAAAGAGAGCGACCACATCGGCCAGCGGGGAAAGGGCTTCCCACCTGGCATAGCCGGTGGTTTCCATGGCGGTATGAATCCCTCTTTCCTGGCAGGCCTTGAGGAAGTGATAGGCAAACCTGGCCTGACGGGTCGGCTCTCCGCCGCTCAGGGTCACGCCGCCGCCGGAGCTACGGAAGTAGGGAATATCTTTCTCCACCTGGGCGACCAATTCGCCCACAGTGACGTCGCGCCCGGCTATCTTGAGTGCGCCTGGATAGCAGATCTCGGCGCACTTGCCACAGGTGTCACACAGAACGCGATTGAGGAGCGCTATCTCTTTGTCGCCGTGGAACCCCATGCGGAGCGCTTGCTGTGGACACTCTTCGATACAGAGTCCACAGGCAGTACATCGATTTTCCTGATAGATGAGTTCTGGATGACTGAGACGGGATTCCGGGCTGTGACACCAGACACAGGAGAGCGGACATCCCTTGAGAAAGACGGTTGTGCGAATGCCCGGTCCATCGTGGGAGGCAAATCGGTCGATATCCAGCAGCAGCCCATGCACGGACAGGTCTGCCTGGAGTGACACAATTTCTTTGACGGCAATGGACGGTGCTGACATGACACTCTCCCAGCGGGGTGAAGGGTGGTGCTGGCGCAGCGACGATCTAA
>CAMDQF010000124.1 GCA_945905745.1 Litorilinea aerophila | reverse complement strand
CCGTTGGCGTCGGCGGCACTGGCGTGAAGGTGAATGTAGGTGTCGGCGTAACCGTCGGCGTCGGCGGCACCGGTGTGAAGGTAAATGTGGGTGTCGGCGTAACCGTCGGCGTCGGCGGCACTGGCGTGAAGGTGAATGTGGGTGTCGGCGTAACCGTCGGCGTCGGTGGCACTGGCGTGAAGGTGAATGTGGGTGTCGGCGTAACCGTTGGCGTCGGCGGCACGGGCGTAAAGGTGAATGTGGGTGTCGGCGTCTTGGTTGGCATCGGCGGAGTGGTCATACTGATTTGAGTCAGATGGGGAGAGCGATCGCTGCTCCATACTATGGCAGAGTTTGACGTAGCGCTGTACCCATTAACTCGAAACGCGACCGTCTCTCCAATCCTCATTCCTGGCACTGTCACACCAGGAAATGTATATTCACCATAGACATACATGGCTGGCAAGAAACCAGCACTGCGCACGGTCTGACAGCCAACCACTGTGCCACGTGGACTGACAGCTTCGACCACTGTCCCCACCGGAGCAGAACCGCCGTCGATCGTAACTGGTCCATAAAGAATTGTGAAGCTGGGTGTATTCTGAACTGTAGGACACTGCATTGCCGCGTACAGGCGGGCAGATTGTCCGGACAGGATAACCTGCCCGGACAATCCAATACAGAAAAAACCCACAACTAGCAGTAGCTGAACCGGCCAGGTTCTACGCATCTTATTCCTCCAGCCCTCCGATAAATGGCAGGTAAAGTGAACGGTCCAGAGCAATAGAGATATCTCGTTGATGCGATGCCTTATCGTCCTGCCAGAGAACCGGGTCTGAAAGGACCACATTGCTGCCATTGACACGGACGGTGATTGGCTCATTCATGCGGAAACCCGGCAACTGTGGCTCCGCAGTCGTATCCGCTCCATAAGCGAATACCATGCCATATAGCCCTGGCTGGTTGACGATGAAACACCCAGCGACATCGCCAGCCGGGGTCAACAATTCGACCATTGTCCCGACCGGGGCAGGCAGATCACCAATGGCGATGTTGCCATATACCATCGTCGCAAAAGGTGTAGGCTGGACATTGTCACAAGCCGCGCCTTGTGCTGGTTCACGACCGGGTTTCGCTGCCGCATTTGCCACAGGATAGGTGAGCGTTGCAGCCTCCTTCATATAGATCAGGTAGGCTTTTCCTGGCTGCAACTGATGAAGCGTATTGAATCGAAGGTCAGCCGGATCGTACCATTCCGTCAGATCCATCACCCACTGATAGAGAGTGTCAATGCTCTGTAATGCCTCCGCTGTGGGGGCCGGGCTATTAGGAAGATAGGCGATCCAGTTCCAGCCTTGGTGTAGTGATAGGGGCGTGTCCACAGGACAGGGCACTCCTTCGACCAGTAAGTTGGCGCTGGTGCTACCGGTCAGGCGCAGATAGTAGCCGGGGCCACAATGGAGTTCTTCCAGTGTACTGGCTAGGGGCACTTGGGGAAGGTAGATAACTCCCTCGCCCAATACCCGGTCATAGCGCCCGTTGATACTGCTTAGGACCTGCGCAACGAGAGGAGACGGCGGTTCCACAGAGAAGGAAGTCATATTCCAGCCCGACTTCAACAGGATGGACTGGCCTACCACGCTGCCAGCGTCCAGATCGACCTGTTGCATCGTCGCGTCGTTCCAATAGATTGGGGGAGATGCAACTGTCTGGGCACCGGCCACACGGAATGCGACCAATTCTCCCGTGCGCATGCCAGGAATAATCGGGGTCGCGGTGTCGTCCTCACCGTAAATCCGCATGGCCCCAAAAATCCCAGCGGTTGTTACGACGAAGCAGCCCACAATATCACCCAGAGGACTAACGGCCTCGACGACAGTACCTACAGGTGCGGGTATGCCCGTAATGGTCACATTGCCATAGACATTCATTCCGGAAGGCGTCGCCGACACCTCACAATTGGAAGCGACCACAACCGTCTCTTCTTCGAGTGCAATCTGGTTGACAAACGGCCCGGCCCCATCGGGACGTACGATCATCACAAGGATCGTTCCATCGTCATAATAGAGCGGTGAAATCGACGCGTTGACTACGTGTGGGACACCCGTAGCGAGATTGAAGGTGGAACCCAGGTCTAGACCGTCGATCTGCACCTTGAGGGTCGTCGGATTTGCCCCGGCTCCCTGCAAAAAGGAGAGTTGAATCTTGTACCGTTTGTCGGGCAACAGATTGTCGAAGCGATAGGTCAAGTTCCTGTCGGCCTGGTCAATACGCACCGTTTGGGACGGCAGACTCCCCCACCCGTTGCTGGTGGTCGAAGTGGTGTCCAACCAGCCATAGCCTCGTTGACCTGGATATTGAGAATCGTTGTTACTGCCTGCGTCGGCGTAGCGGTAATCCACGTCGCGCAGGTTGATCTCGTTGATCACGACACCGTTGATGCCATTGTCGGCATCGGCAATCGCAACAGCGACAGATCGGTCCGCATAGAGGGCCGGATCCAATAAGAAGGAAAGGCGGTGAACTTGCCCATCGCCCAGATCGACTGGTGCATCGGTGATGAGATTGCTATCTACGGCGATCGCCTGCAAGCGTTGTGGTTCACCGGGGCAGTTGTAGAAGGTCACGTCCAAGTGATAGAAGTGGCCCGGCAGCAGGTGATCGAAGCGATATTGGAGTTGGCCCTGGGGATCGCGGCGATAGGTTTGATAATTTTCGGAGCCACAGTTCCCCAGCGTATCAGGTTGCGCATTCTCGATGACGCCAGCCCCTGTTTCTGCTGTATAGGTAGGATCGCTGGCTGGATTGCCGCTATCGAGTTCGATAGAACCTGCGAAACCGACGTAGACATCAATCCAACGACTGTTGTTCCTCTCATGCCGTTCGGGGATAACATTGTTCTGGTCACCCACGGCGTAGAGTCGGTGCCATCCCGTTTTCTGCGGCGTCCAGACGAGAGCGACAGTGGACTCGCCTCCCGCTACCACAGATGTATCGGCGCTGGATACTGTTGAAGTAATGTCTGTGGTATTTTCAAAGAGAGTCATCGTAGACAAGCCCGCAGACACATGACCCTGATTGCCTACGGAGATGTGTACGCCGACTGGCTGACCGACAACTGGCTCGGGATCATCCAGAACAATCTGTGAAACGAACAGATCTGATCTCGACAGGACAGTCACCAATCCTTCTGCCACATTGTTGGTTTCGACCGTTTCTGCGTACTCGTTGCGATAATCGATCACGGCGTATACTGGCAATGCGCCATCGAAATTCTTGGTGTTCCAATCAATACAGCTTTGTGCCTGTCCACCAAATCCCGACAGATCGGTCACTATATCGTAACCAATCAGAAGATTGGCATTTGCCTCAGGTATTCTCACAAAGAAGTCAACTATCGCCACCGGAATCGAGCTTTTTCCATTATTGCGGACAGTTGTACAGAGTTGAATTGTATCCGTTTCTATAGGAGTAGAGTTACTCGCTTGCAGAACCGGTGGCAGATTGAGATCGGTATTGAGACCAACCGTTCCTCGTGCGTTTGTGAGGAAGTAAGTGCCTGCCGTGCTGCTACTAAACTTGATCGGCACGGTTGCGTAGCCGCCTACACTCCAGGTCAGACCGGCCAGGTAATTATTGATTGCCTGGGCCAAATTCACTGTCGTGGTTGTCTGATTTGTATTGCTTAGGCTGGTACTCTGCCAGTCAACGCTGACATTGTTGCCTATGTCGAGAGTTAGTTGGACTGGGCCAGCAGCCATGTTACGAGCAACCACATCAATCGTAAAAGTATCGTAGTAACGAAAAGGTACTGGCATTTGATACACGCAGAAGCCAGCAGCGTTGAGAACGGTCTGATACCCGTAGCGGATCACGTAGTCCCGCCGGGTACTCGTGGCCTGTGGCAGCGTCAATTCCGTAGCTGCGGCATCACCATTGAAACGATGCAGCGTAGGCGCAGTTGGTGTAAGCACATCACCCTGCCCCAGTTCGGTTGTCTCATTCCCGGCAAAGAGAAACAAAGGATACAGGTTCTGAATATCTGAGGAGATTTCGTGCTTGAAGCTGACCTTGGCACCCGTATCCCGCGCACTGTTCACACGCACAATCTTGGTCAGTGGCTGAACAACTGTCTGACTATCACGCACAAAGACGAGATCGCCCTGCCGCTGTACATTGCCGGAAATGGTCAGTGGAATCTCAGGCTGGGTTGGGTCATTCGTGAACACGGAAAAAGTCTTTGAGAATGGTCCGACACCCAAATTGTTCGTATTCAGGCGTACCTCAAGTTCTGTATGTTGGCCTCCGGCCAATACCGCAGCAGGTGCTTGGATAAGCGTAATGTCACTATCCAGATTGGCGACGCGCAGTTGCAGAAGCGAATTCCCTTCATTTACCAGCGTAAACCGCTGTGTGGGGAAGCGAGCGACAGCATCCGTAGCGTCAGAAGCCTCTGCCGTTGTTCTGGAAGCTAATCGGGTGCGCAACTGCTCCAGCCTGGCTAGAATTGCCGACCAATACCCTGAACGCAGGGTGTAGAAAGAGCTGACGCTTTGATGGTTTACCACTGGCTCGCCCGTGCTGCCTTGCAGTCGATAGCTGAGCGACTGTTTCAGAGGCGTAGACGTCAGCGATCCACCCAACAGGCTGTTGAGGACGGTAAATGTCTCTGGCCAGGGCACAGTACCGACATCCTGCTGAGAATGGGCCACAAACACCTTGCGTAGCTGCTCCGGTGTACTGTAGACTTCCATCGGTTTGGCCGCAGAGTCCAGGATGATGTTCTGGTAGTCGGTCAGGTAGGCCATCAACAGGTATCCCTGGTCCGCATCGTAAGGGGTCGAGAATTGACTCGTATCCCATATCACGGCGCGTACCTGTGGACCTGGCGGCAGATTTGTTTGCTGATTGATCCGGTACACAACCCGTCCATCTGCATCAATAAACTCAAGAATCAGATGTGCATTAGCCAGTGTGGCATCCGTCGGATTGCTGACGATCAGATTTGTGGTATTGGAGCCAGCCTCCACAGCGCCGACCGTAAAGATATCTACGCCAACGTTGTGGAGCATTTGGCCGCGGTAGCCGCGCAACTGGGTGACGGGATCGTCCAGATCGGTCGCCGCAGGCGGAATGACGAAACGACGATTGCCCTTCGGATCGTTGTAGGAGACGATCACCATGGGTGGTGTGTGCGGTTCCCGGTTTACCGTATATTGAAATGTATCCAAACTGGGGCGGGCGACAACGGCAAAGATTTCTCCGTTCGAAACCGATCCCTCGGCCAGGGCAATCCGAACTCCAAAGTCACCGACCTCCACAAATTGGGGAGAAGTATAACCGGCATCAAAATCCAACGTCCCGCTGTTGCCCGTTCCATCCGTCCATGCCAGAGTCCAAGAACCGCTACCGACCACGCAGGTGGCTGATTCAACACAACTTACAGCGAACGAGTATGTGCGTTCAGCGCTGCCCACATAAAAACCACCGGCTGACAGTCTGGCGTGACCCGCCTGATACCAGGCCGCTGGAATCGGCTCTTGCAGCTTGATCACAGCGCCTACATTCACCTGTGTCTGGGCGCGTACCCGACCGGCCCCACCCACGGCATTGTCGACGACTGTGATCGAATCGTCCGGTGCCACCATCACGGCGCTGATGGCAAAGGCATCCGACAGCCCCAAATTGAGCATAGAAAGTGAGGCGGTTACCTGATTGCCGACGCGAGTCCTTAGCAGACCGGCGATGAGTTCGGGCCAGGGAAAGGAGGTGCTGTCGTTCGGATCCGTGCCCAGACTTACTTCGATTCGATCGTTGTAGCCATCCCAGTCTGAGTCCTGGTTGAAGCGGAAGAAGACCACCGAACCGGGGACGGCTGCCGAATTCTCGTACCCATCGCTGCCCACAGCCAGATTGGCCGTGTAGACATTCCACCATTCGGCGGTCGAAAGCGCGTGGCGACACCAGACTGTGCTGCCCACCACCCGGGGAGCCTGACACCAATCAGCGGGAGTTGGCCCACCCTCCGGGGTCCAAATCGCCACAATATCGCCATCGTCATCGGTAAGCGTCGGGAAATAGCGTGTGATCACATCCAGGATTGTGTCATCCCCCCAAATCGGCATGAGAAACTTGTTGATCTCCTCCTGGCCATCGTCTGTGCCATCCTCCACGGCAATCAGAACGCCACTGTTGGCGGCGTCTTGATAGAGCAATTCGCTGTCCACACCATAAGTGTAATCTTCCAGGGAAATGACGACCTTGCCCCCAGCGCACACCGCTGGTGAGCCGCTGCCGCCTGTCTCCTTGCTGCATGCCGGATTCAGGTCAATCGCTTTCAACTGTTCAAGTGAAAGAGGGATTTTGGTGGTATATCTGTGACTCTCCCCAGCCATGAAGTTGCTGAAGCAGGTGTCTCCCCCGCGATCAGCTCCCACATAGTGGGTGTAGGCGGGCAGCGACAGATTGTTGATGTAGATATTGAAGGCTACATCACAGATATCGAGCGCGTACTCTGTGCCCTGATTGGAAATGTCGTAGGTAAACCAGAGATCGGCAGCGTGGGCAGCATCAACGGCAGTGGCCTGGCTCCAGGACTCTTGAGTGAGAAAAGCCTCGCCAGTAATCACTGAATTCGACTGGATTTGAGTATGGGATGTGGTCTGTGCGCCACCGCGAGATGATCCCTTGAGTGTTGTCGTGGTCTCTCTGGGGGCCGCCAATACACCAGCAATGGTGTTCAACCCGCTCGCAACTTTATTAAATCCGTCAGACGTGGCATTGGTAAGATCGTCGATGCTCATCGAGACGCCATGGAGTTCACTGCCGATCAACTCACCGGTCTCACGATAGGCCAGGGCCATACCGTCGAGACCTCTCACGATGTTGCTCGTATCAAAGTTGTGGTTGACTATGACTTGCCTGTCGGAATTACCAGTGAAATTTCCCCGTTGATCTTCGGGCAAAAATGCGTGAGTCCGATTTAGTTCCTCATCAATTGCTGGTATGACATCGGAATCGCTAGGCTGATCGACATCAGGGATTGACCACGATGGAAATGAAAATGAACAGTCGAGATTACCGGTCTTCCCCTCTGAGAATAGGAGATTCTTGCCAAGTTCTAAGATCCCAGCAGCGACACCCGCTGTTGACCCCCCCGTAAATTGGGCGTCAGCAATCGATGTTAGTTGCACAAAGCTGAGAGGATCGACTCCTGAAAAGTAACTATATGGACGGGTACATAGTTCTTCTCCGGGCGCCAGATTAAATTCTTTTGCTTGCAACGCCTGATCAGAGCTTGTTGACGTGCCTTGCACCATTTGCTGCGATTCACATCCCTGTTTATTATCATCTCCGTAATTACATATACCAATTGGAGGTGAGTCACGTTGTAGGGTGGATGGAACAGGCACTTCATACGACTTTGAGGCTTCCACGTAGTCATTGAAGGTAATCGTATCCTCCACACCTGTACTTACACTCTGACTGCTCTCCGTGCTGTATGAGCGCGTCGTTCCCGTCGTGACGGTCTGATCCGAAGTAATCGTCGTCACCGTTTCAACCCGGAATGTATTGCCTGCTTCATCTGCAACCAGGTCGATTTCGACTACTGGGAACGCAGCAACCAGGGGATGATTGGCAGGCGCTTTTACCCAGGTGGGCATCTCCGCAAAGACGGTGCCCGAGTCTACAGTGCGGGGCAGCAAACCGTAACCGCAGTACCCACCAGTAGCCGGGCAGTAGGTAGTCCCAAACAGTTCCTGCCCATCATCATAGCGATCCCGATCCGTGCTTTCCCGATCCTGGTTCAGCCCCAATTCCCAGCGCTCGGCATTGTTGGGTATGGAGTCGAGATCCTTGTCGGGGCAGGCCTCGTTAGCGGGTACAAAGGGCCAGCCGACCCATGGGGTCTCACCTGGTGCCCGGTCACGCTCATTGTTCATCCAAGCCTTCAAGGCTGCGATTTCTACGCCGTCGTTCTTGCCATCGTCGTCGCTATCAGCATCGAGCGGATTCGTACACCACCAGCCCTCCTGCGTATTGGACAGCCCATCGCCGTCGTCATCCAAACTGGTGAGATCAGCCACGGCAAGACGCTGCTCCGCCGTGAGCGCCGTCATGGCGGCTTGCAGTTGCACAACAGACGCCGCCCGCTGCTGGCTATCGTCAGTTGCCATACGGCTGCGCGTACTCGACGCTTCCCGAAAGAGCGGTTGCAGGCTGCGCGCCAGCCAGGGCTGGCTTTGCGCCACCACCATAGACTCGACTGCGTCGGTCTGCTGAGGACGGAAGCCCAAGGCGGCCAGCCGTTCGAGCTGCCCGTCGTCCACCAGCACCACGGCCGTGTCGTCTGTGCGTTCCAGAATCGTGATTCCAAGCGATTCCAGCCGTTGCCAGCGCGCTGAGTTCGTCACACTGATCTGCGTCCGGTATAACAAGCCGCTGGCGGCTACAGACTCCGCCACAACAGGGGTATCCCCTGTGGGCGGATTTGCACTTTGCGCGGCAGCAGGCAGCGCCGTCTGCACGAAAAGCAGCATAGCCAGAACAAAAGCAAAGGTCTTGTGCAAGGATTGCTTATGGAAACAGCGACACATGGCTGAATCTCCTTTGACGAGAAGAACCGGTTTCAAGGGATTCTCGGAATTTGTCCAAAGAGTGTGCAGATTACACAGACAAATCGAATATCGTGAAATGCGCTCAATCGGCGAATGGTCTTTCTTCAAAATTGAACAACTGAGGGCCTTGACCCATACGCAAGAAAGCCACTAACGACCGAGAATCATCGCCTTGATTAGGCCGCGTTCCCCGGTGAAAGATACCTACGCCTTGGTGAAAACTAGCACAAGCGGAGGCATCCGCAACATAAGTACCAGAGCCAGACCGATATAGATATTCGTGAACGACAACCTTGTTTATCGCTGAATAGGATATGGATCCATCATGCGTATCTTATTTTGATGGGGTCTCAGTATCCCACCGCATAGCCAACCACACGGGTGTTTGTCTGGTTATACCAACCAACCGCACCAGCATCAGTGTAAGTCACAAAGCCCAGATCGAACCCGGTTTTGTCCACATTGTAAACACCGACAGGAATCCAATGCCAGAACACTTCGTTGCCCGCCAAGTGTATACTTGCCGTTACAAAGAGTGTCTTATTCGGAAACGCAGACGTGAAGTTGTATCGGCGTTCGCAACCTGCATGACCGTTGCCATAGTCATTTCTGCAACCAAGCGAGAAGTCGAAGGGTTTTATAACCAGTTTATCGAAGGCGGTTGGATCAAGCTCGTCTGCCTTTACAGCGGCGGGGGCTAGATCACTCGACGTCAATGCGTTGTCGTCAACCTCGCTCGTCCCAACGGAATCGGTAGCCAACTCACTTGCTCCAACCGAATTGGCAGCCAACTCACTTGCTCCAACCGAATCGGCAGCCAACTCACTTGCGCCAACCGAATTGGTGGCAAGATCATCCGACGTCAGTGTATTGTCGTTAACCTCGCTCGTCCCAACCGAGTCGGCAGCCAACTCACTTGCGCCAACCGAATTGGTGGCAAGATCATCCGACGTCAGTGTATTGTCGTTAACCTCACTCGTCCCAACCGAGTCGGTAACCAACTCGCTCGCCCCAACCGAATTGGCCTTCAGCTCGCTTGGCCCAACCGAATCGACAGCCAGATCATTCGCTGTTAACGAATTATCGTTGACATCTGCGCTTGTGATCGTATCGTCCTGGATCTTGGGTGATGTGACCGCACTTGCAGCAAGTTTTGGTTCTGTAATCGAGCCATCAGGCACATTGGCGAGCAATGCGTAGGGAGCGCTGGCGATCTTCTCGCGCGGCGACATCTCTGTGTCCGACCCAATGGTGATCCCCAGCCAGAGATCGTTGTTATTGGCCAGCATGGAAGTGGAAAATGGCGTAGTGGCTCCCAATTCCACTGAAAAGAGACCATTGCTTACGGCCACATTTTGGGTCTCTGCCCACAAGGCAACGCCGCCGCTCGCGACATTGTAGAGCTTGAAGACCATCGCCAACGCAGCGGCGTTCACCGGATTGCCATTTGCGTCTACCAGATATCCCTGGTAGCTAATGGTGGACTTGAATGCGTTTAGCGCGGCACGGGGTGCAGTAGAGACTGATGAAATCGGTGCCGACCAGACTGGCTGTGTACCGACAAGCAGTGTGGCCAACAGCAGCGTCACAATGTTTGAAAACCATTTCTTGGTGTACATTCTGTTTCTCCTCGTCTTGTTCCGAATAGACATTCAAGTAAAGAATATTCAAACCTACGATAGCCATGCAGCGCACCACAGGGATTTGCTACCCAAGTATTCGAAGCCAAGCCGACTGCGTTAGCGAAGCAGGGCCAGGAGGCTTACGTTCCACTGGAAAATCCGGATAGACACATTACGCTCCTCTGGGGAAAACAGCAAAGAAAGAACAAAATACAAGGATGACCGGAGCGATGAAGGGTAGGCTACGTGGATAAAAAGCAAGAATTAAATCATTGTGACTCACTGGAGAGTATCCAGCACCGGTCAGATGACCAGTTCACGCAGCGTACCGCCTGTTTATTTCTGAAAAACTAAGGGAGCCAACTGCGTTTCGCTGTCTCGCTGTATGCACATGCAGAGAAGCCGCCACACACAGGGGTTCCCCGATCTGCAGGTGCGGCGAATCATGCCGTTGCGGAGATGATCCCAACGATCAGAGTCGCGGATGCCAACATCCAAACCGCGCTGACCAGCAGAAAACAGGGATAGTCGAAGGGACGGATGCGCATGGCAACCTCCGCAGGGAAACCAATTAGCAAAGCCAGATGCAAGACAAACAAGACAGAGCCGCTGCCGCGGCATACACGTGGAAGGTCAGGCCCGGTGGAGTGATGGAGGAGGGAGAAAAACGATGTTTGGGCCTGCGAGATATCTACTAATTGGCGTTACCATAGCATTAGTCAACACAGAAGTCAAAATCTACTCCGCACCAAAAAATGATTGGTCAGACGTTAGGTTTCTGCGGTAAGCAACGCACAGGATTCGTCAGATGTCTACGCCAGAAGAACCCAACCTGCGGCAGACGCGTCGCATGCCCGTTCCCATGCCGGAGCGCTGGGAAACGAGACGAATTGCCTTTGTCCCGCGCCGGGATGTGGTCCGATGACCCCGATTGGCCCCAATTCCTGGCCGAGATTGCAGATTATCGCCAGTCGATTGATGAACAGTCTCTTAACATTGACAATACAGTGCATGACTGATCGTCAGTTGTACCTCTTGGACACGGATCAAATCTCGCTATCCTCCTCCCACCCTTCACCCCACCCACCCCGCGGCCAACCCCACCAGCCCGCCCACCAGCACCAGCCAGGCCGAGTTGATTTTAAAGCGGAAGAGCAGCGCCGTGGCGACGATAGCCAGCACGGGGGTCAGCCAGTCGGTGACCGCGGCCACGCCCAGTTGCCAGGTGACGCCCGCCATCAGCCCCAGCGCGGCCACATTCACCCCGTCCAGCAGGGCCGCGGTCCACGGGGAGCGGCGCATGAGGGGCACAATATGGCGCAGCACAGCCACAAAGCAGAAGGCGGGCAGGAAGATGCCGACAGTCGCCAGCACTGCGCCAGGCACACCGGCCAGAATATAGCCCACAAACGTAGCCGTCGTAAAGACCGGCCCCGGTGTGAACTGGCCGATGGCGATAGCGTCGAGGAGTTGCTGGTCAGTCAGTCAGCCCAGACGCAGCACCAGATCGTTGCGCAGAAAAGCGAGCAGCACGTAGCCGCTGCCGTAGAGCAGCGCGCCCGCTTTCAGAAAGACCAGAAACAATTGATCCAGGCTCACGGGGACCAACTGGGATACGATCAGGGGCAAGCCGCCCAGACCGGTCCACGGGCAGCAGCCCCTTGACAGAAAAGCCCCCGTCGCGCCGGGCAAACTGCACCAGAGCCACCAGCAGGCCGATGCAGAAAAGCAGCAGCAGTTCGTTGACGCCGAAGAGGTAGAGAACAAAGACAGCGATCCCCGCGGCGGCCAGCAGCGGCCCTTTGACGGCGGTCTTGCCCAGTTTGTAGAGGGCTTGCAGCACAATCGCAATGACCACCGGTTTGATGCCGTAGAGCAGCGACGCGCCCTGGGGCGTGCTGCCGTAGGTCACGTAAGCCCAGGCCAGAATGCCTACGATCAGCGCCGCGGGCAGGATGAAGCCCACACCGGCCGCAATCAGCCCCTTCCACCTGGCCCGGTGATAGCCTACGTGGATGACCATCTCCGTGGAGTTGGGGCCAGGCACCAGATTGGTGGCCCCCACCATATCCAGAAAGTGCTGCTCGTCCACCCAGCCGCGTCGAGTCACCACTTCATCGTGCAGCATGGCGATATGCGCGGCAGGTCCACCAAAAGCGGTGAAGCCGAGGCGGGTGGCAAGACGCAGGATTTCGCCGACGCTGCCCTGGGATGGCTGGAGCATTTGGTTGCCCCTTGATGAAAATGGATGAGGGAGTGAGGATATCCGACATTTTTATAGCACGGCAGAAAGGAATAGACGAGAGATTGTCCTGCTGTCTACCCTCTGCTATACTTGCTTGCATACAGAGTAATACTGATTCCTCGGAGAAAAGCCGACATGTCTATCCAACTTGTCATCCAAGAATATCCTGTGGCAATAGAACAAATCGTCAGTATCTTTCGACAACGCCCTGCACTTTTTCAAAAAACGCTACAGCGGATGCTGAACGAAGACAGGGAACTGCGTTGGTCTTTGGTCATCGATCTCTATCTGGGCGAACAAATCAGTCTCGCAAAAGCGGCTGAGATGTTAGACCTGCAAGCGCTTGAACTGCAACAGCGTTTGATCGACTTGGGAATTCCTCTCTTGCTCGGCCCAGCAGACCTGGCCGCAGCGAAGGCAGAGATACAGTCCATTACCCATTGGCTGACCGATGAACTGAGAGCCTGTGAAAAAATCAAATAGGAGGAGGAAGGTGTCTGGGGATGAGAGTTGAGGCGAAAAAGGATTTTGGGTATAGTGCCGGTAAGTGAAGTGAGTCAATAGAGATTACCGGAGGAATGCTCATGAGGACGCCAAAATTTTCAACCAGCCCAGAGTCTGCGGAAAACCATCCGCACCCAAATGAAGCGGGAGCAGGGCTACGCCTGCGGCGTCCGAACCGGGAGGGAATAGTGCCGATTGCGGCACACATAGACGGCCTGTTGGCTGAGGACCATCAGGCGAGGCAGGTATGGGCCATAATTATCCAGTTGGATTTGAGCGCATTCTACAGCGAGATTCGGGTAACGGCGGGGCATCCAGGCCGTCCGGCAATTGACCCGCAGTTGTTGGTGGCGTTGTGGACGTATGGGTTGAGTCAAGGGGAGATGGAAGGGCGCGCCATCGCCCGGCTGTGCGTGGAACACGTAGCCTATATGTGGCTGTGTGGCGGGGTGACGGTGAACGAACACACGTTGAATGACTTTCGGGTGCAACACGAAGCTGGCTTGGATGACCTGTTGACCCAAGTGGTGGTGGGCATGACCGAGGCGGGACTGGTGGGCTGGGAAACCCAAGCCCAGGATGGGATGCGAGTGCGGGCCAGCGCGGGAGCAGCCTCGTTCCATCGGCAGCCAACGCTGGAACGGCATTTGGCAGCCAGCCAGACCCAGGTCGCTGCGCTGGATTCAGAATCTGCCAGTGGGTGTGAGGCAACAGCACTCCCGCCACGGCAGCAGTCAGCGCGGGAACGGGCAGTGAATGAGCGGATTGACCGTCTGGAAGCAGCCCTGGCAGAGTTGCCTGCTGTGCAAGCGGCCAAGCCAGCCAAAAAGCAGGCGGAAGCACGGGTATCGAGTACCGACCCACAAGCACGGGTCATGAAAATGGCCGACGGAGGGTTTCGACCTGCCTACAACTGGCAATTCGCCACCGATGTCTTGGCCCAGGTGATTGTGGGAGTAGACCTGGTCAATCACGGGAGTGACAGGGGAGAAATGGAGCCAATGCTGCGTCAACTGCAACGTCGTTACGCCCGTTTGCCCATAGCGTGGTTGATCGATGGCGGCTTTGTCAAGTTGAGCGACTTCGAAAGCTGGGGTAGCTCGGTGCAACTCTTTGCGCCGGTACCCAAGCCAAAAGACCTTGACCGGGACCCCTACCAACCCTTGCCCAACGATTCCCCTGTGATCGCAGCCTGGCGCGAGCGGATGGGAACCACCACCGCCAAAACCACCTACAAACTGCGGGCTGCGACTGCCGAGTGTGTCAATGCCCAAGCCCGCACCCAGCATGGACTGCAACAAAGTGGGGTGCGCGGGATCGCCAAAAACCGCTGTCTGGCCTTATGGGTAGCGCTCACCCATAACTTGCTGGTCTGGATCCGTGAATTGGGCACGACCCTGCTCCCACGACTCCAGACTCCATCCCTGCCAACAGCCTGACATTGGCGTTCTTTGCAACACAGTTTGGTCAGTGAGGCAAAGCCTGCCTTGCGTTGGTTGGTCGATCCCATGAAAACTCTGCCGTGGGTTAAGATTTGGCAGACAACGCACCTCCTATCTCCCGCTCGACCATTCGTGATTGTAGCAACGCCGGTGTTTGAGGCGATGGAAGAAAGTATCGAATAAATTCACAAGCTCTGATATGATCGCCCTCATCGACAACACAGTTCTCTCCAATTTCGCTCGCGCAGAGGGCGAACAACTTCTTCGAAAAGTCTTTCGACAAAATTCAGCCATCACCGAGAATGTGCTGGCTGAATTTGTGGCTGGTGTACAGTTGGGTCTCTTGCCGTCGATCGATTGGTCATGGATGCCGGTTCTGTCTCTTACGTCAGCGGAGCAAACAACCTTTCACAAACTGCGTCAAGAACTTGGGGCTGGTGAGTCATCGTGTCTGGCAATTGCCAGACATCGCAACCATCGCGTGCTGACAGACGATCGCCGTTGCCGTCGTGTAGCAGCCCGGCTTGGCGTGGGTGTCTCCGGCACACTGGGGATTCACGTCTGGCATGTTCAACAGGGACACTAACGCTGAAAGATGCAGACAGCCTTCTACACAGGATGATCACATCCGGATATCACTCTCCAGTAAGCAGCCTGGATGAGACTGATATGCTTTGAGTCCATCAGCGGCGGTATCAGTAGACCGCAGTGGTTGGGTTCTCCCGCCACATGGTGGTCGGGTAAACAACGGTCACTTGCTGGGAGAACCCAAACTACGCGATTTGAGCGGCGGTCGGTCGTCAGTTGTCTGCGGTCTACTGCGTATGGGCTGTCTACGGTTTCACCCGACGCTCTTGCTTGGTCGAGCGGATGAATCGCCTGCATCTTGCGCCTGTAACTTTCCATAACGCATCAGCAACCACCCGCCCCCTCTCATGCCCACCGCCACCCTTGCCATCTTTATCGCCTTTGCCCTTCTGCTTCTGGCCCTGGCCTGGGCCAGTAGGACGATTGGCCTGCTCATCCAGGAGATCGTCTTCCGGCTCACCGGCTCCGGGGATATGGCGATGGTCATCCTTTTTCTAGCTTATCTGCCAGGGATTTTTATCCACGAGGGCGCGCACTGGCTGATGGCGAAGCTGTTGGGGCTAAAGACCGGCAAGTTCCGGGTCTGGCCCCAGAAGAAGGGAAAGTATATCGGCATGGGCAGTGTGACCGTCAACCGGGGCGGGACCGTGCGCGATAGCCTGGTAGGGTTGGCCCCACTGCTGGCGGGGAGCGCATGGGTTGCCTTCATCGCGTCCCAAATCTTCGGCGCGGACCGTCTGGCTGGGGTGTGGGCACAGAGCAATCTGCTGGGTGTGGTTGTCTCTATCTTTGAAGCACTGGGGGGACAACAGGACGGGCTGGTTTGGGCCTGGGCCATCTTCGCCATCGCCAACGCGATGATGCCCAGCGCCAGCGACCGGGAACCGCTCAAAATGCTTGTACTCTATCTGGTTATAGTCGGCAGCCTCTACATCCTGCTCGACAGTTCAGGCCAACTATTTTTGCAGGCCGCAGTCTGGCTGGCTGGGCCGATCCGTCTGCTGGTCAGCGCGCTGATCTTCACACTGGTCATAGACGGGGTGATACTGGCGCTGCTGTATGGTGTGCGAGTGATTATCGCGGGCCTGCAAAGACGCTGAGCAATGGCGCACAACCCAAGCCCCCGGCTCTGCGCGTCCAGGATCGCAATAAAAAAAGGCCGGATTCCTGGCGGAGTCCGGCCTTGCATTTACACCAAATTCAACCACTACGATTGACGCCTATTCGTCGTCACGTGGCCCGATGCCTGGACGATGCGGGCGCCGACGCTGAGCCACTTTCAGACGAACCTGGCTGCGGCGCAACGCCAATTCCACTGGGCGGCGCTCCCCAGCAGGCCGACTTTCTCGAGACTCTTCCGCACGACGCATGGCAGCCTCGGCTCGGGCGATGTCGATCTCGTCCGCCCGTTCCGCGGAGCGGGCCAGGATAATCACTTTGTCCGGCCGCACCTCTACCACCCCCCCGGTGACAGCAATGTAGTCATCTTCCATGCCGGGCCGGTGCAGAATAATCTCGCCAATCTCCAGAGTCGTCAACAGAGGCGCGTGCTGACCCATCACACCCATCTGGCCTTCAATGCCAGGCAGGGTAACCATTTGCACGTCACCGCTGAACAATTCCCGGCGGGGAGTGACAATTTCTACTCGAATGGTCATAGAAATATCCTCGTGGGCATCCAAATCAACCAATGAACCAATCAACGAATTAGTTGACTGGTTCATTGGGAAAATCGTCTACAAATTAGTTCCCTGCCCGCAGCCGCTCACCCTTCTCCACAGCCTCTTCAATCGTCCCCACCATATAGAAAGCCTGTTCGGGGAGATCGTCGTGCTTGCCGTCCAGAATCTCGGCAAAGCCGCGCACAGTATCTTCCACTTTCACAAACTTGCCAGACTGACCAGTGAAGACCTCGGCCACAAAGAAGGGCTGGGTCAGGAAGCGCTGCACTTTACGGGCACGGGCCACAGTCAGCTTGTCATCCTCGCTCAACTCTTCCACACCAAGAATGGCGATAATGTCCTGCAAATCCCGGTAGCGCTGAAGGGTCTGCTGCACACGGCGGGCAATCGCGTAGTGTTCCTCGCCCACAATGTTGGGATCCAGAATGCGGCTGGTGGAACCGAGCGGGTCCACGGCGGGGTAGAGGGACTGTTCGGCCAGGGCGCGTTCCAGCGCAATCGTGGCGTCCAGATGAGCGAAAGTCGTCGCCGGGGCCGGGTCAGAGTAGTCGTCAGCGGGCACATAGACAGCCTGCATGGAAGTAATCGAACCGGTCTTGGTGGAGGTGATACGCTCCTGCAACTGGCCCATATCCGTGCCAAGGGTAGGCGCATAACCCACCGCGCTGGGCAGACGGCCCAACAGAGCGGAGACTTCGGAACCGGCCTGCACAAAGCGGAATACGTTGTCGATAAAGAGCAACACATCCCGGCCTTCGTCCCGGAAGTACTCGGCCATTGTGACACCGGTCAACCCCACACGCAACCGAGCGCCGGGCGGTTCGTTCATCTGGCCGAAAACCATCACAGTGGATTTCAGCACGCCCGAATCCTTCATTTCATGCCAGAGGTCGTTGCCCTCGCGGCTGCGCTCGCCTACACCGGCAAAGACAGAGTAGCCGCTGTGAAACTCGGCTACGTTGTTGATCAGTTCGGTGATGACGACCGTCTTGCCCACACCCGCGCCGCCAAAGATACCCGTCTTGCCGCCTTTGGTAAAGGGAGCAATCAGGTCAATGACCTTGACGCCAGTCTCAAAAATTTCGGCGGTGGTGCTTCGGTCAGAGAAGGAAGGCGGCTGCCGGTGGATCGGATAATAGGCAGTTGCATCCACCGGTTCATCGCTGTCAATGGCCTTGCCGGTCACATCAAAGATGCGGCCCAGCGTAGCGGGACCAACGGGGACGGTAATCGGCTCGCCGTAGGAGTAGCATTCCACACCCCGGCGCATACCTTCGGTGGTACTCATAGCAACGGCACGCACGGCATTGTTGCCCAGGTGCTGCTGCACTTCGCAGGTCAAAACCTTGCCACCGTCCAGGTCCACATAGACAGCATCGTAAATTTCGGGCAAGTCCCCGCCGGGAAAAGCAAAGTCCATCACCGGGCCAACGACGGTACTCACCGTCCCGACAATTCTGACGTCGCTTCCGTTGCTTCCATTTTCTGCCATAGTTCGCTCCGTATACTCCGGTGACTACGCATCACCACTTAACATTAGAGACTGTCATCGGGACAGAAACGTGATGCGTGAAACGTGAACAACAGGCGGTAATCTCACGTTTCACGTTTCACGTTTCGGAGGGCAAGGCGGGCTGACGGATCAATCTACCGCCACACTCCCACCCACAATATCCATCAATTCGCGCGTAATGCCTTCCTGGCGGGCTTTGTTGTAACGCAGGGTCAGGTCATCCACCAACTCGTTGGCGGCTTCGGTGGCGTTGCGCATGGCCACCATACGGGCCGAATGCTCGCTGGCTGAAGATTCGTAAACAGCCTGCAAAACCTGCACTTCGGTAAAACCGATTAGCACTTCGTTCAAAACAGCTTCAGGACTCGGCTCAAAAATATAGTCTGGGGCCATCGAGACCGACGGTTCGGCTGGCGTGACTGGCAGCAGTTTATGCACAACGGGCTGCTGCACAAGGGTATTGACAAAATCTGTATAGATGGCATAGACCTGGTCAACACGACCGGACCGGTAATCATCCAGCAGAATGTGGGTGATGGGCGCAATGTCATTGGTGGTGGGTGTGTCGCCCAGCCCCATAAACTCGGCCCGCACCACCGGATCGTAGCGCAAAAGCCAATCGCGGCCCTTGCGCCCGACGGTCACCACTTCCACCTCTTTGCCCTCGGCCCGCTGTTTGCGGATGAACTGGGCCGCCAGGCGAATCACATTGG
>CAMDQF010000123.1 GCA_945905745.1 Litorilinea aerophila | reverse complement strand
CCCCCCCCCCTACGCAATTGTCGTCATCCGTCTGCAACCCCAAAAACGCCGTTTGACAACACACGCCTTGTCCCTATAATGGAATGCAACCTTACCGGACACCGCCCACGAGAGTTCGCACAATGCACCCCAACGAATTACAGACTGCCGCAACCGCCCTGCTGGCCGCGCTGACCCAATCCGAAGCAAATCTCACCCCAGCGCAGATCGACGCATTGCGGGCGGCTCTCGCCGCGGTGACACCCGCACCACCCCCAACCAGCGCGGAAACCATCACCCGCGACAAAATCGATGTCCAGCCCGGCGGCCACTACCAGCCAAGCTGGACAGTCGGCAAAGTCGAGAACATCACAAATCCGCTTCCCCCCGACCCGGCCAAAGAACGGGCAACCGACGCCGAGGCAGCCTATCTGCGCCGACTGCGCCGGGAGAGCAACGCCCTGCCCCTGGCCCAGGACAACCGCAGCGCGGGGGATCGGGACAAAGAAGCCAAGACGCCGGAACTCGTCAACGTCTACGTGGACCTGCAGGTGACCGCCGGGCCTGCATTGGAGCAGATATTGCACCGGATGTCCGTTCCCGTCGCCAACCGCAAGGAACAGCGCAAACAATTGGTTCATTGGGTGAAAAAAGTGCCGGGAGAGCGAAACCTGACCCAAAAAGAAGGAGATGACGGCACGATTTTGGACGCCATTCGCTACTGGGCAGCCAACGCCGACGAGGACAAATACCCGAACCCGCCGCTCTTTGCCTACGGCAAGCACACCGGCGATCTGCGCGCCGCGCTTGGGCCGCAGTCTGCACTGGAAGCCCTGACCGCCCACCGCCGTCTCGTCCTCCTGGGCGACCCCGGCGGCGGCAAGAGCACATTTGTCAATCACCTGGCCTTCCTCTGCGCGGGGGCGCGCCTGGGCGAAGAAACCGGCTGGCAGGCCGCCCTGGACAATCTCTTTTCCGCGCCCCTCCTGCCCCTGCGCGTGATTGTGCGCAGGTGGAGCAGCCGCCTGAAACCCGGCGACGCAGCCGGGCCGGAGCTGGTCTACGCCGCGCTGGTGGAGGAGACAGGGCTGGAACGGGACGCGCTGATGCAGCGGCTCAACCAGCCCGACACCCTCGTCCTGCTGGACGGGCTGGACGAAGCGCCGGGCGCAGACCCGAATGATCCCACCGCCCACAGCTCTGTGGCTTTGGACCGGCGGCGCACGATTGTGGAGAGTGTGGAAGCATTCTGTGGCGTGCGTCCGGCTTGCCGGGTGCTGGTCACCTGCCGGGTGAGGCCCTACGAACAGAAAATCTACCAACTATCCGACACCCCCGCCTTTACCCTCGCCCCCCTGGACGATCCGCGCATCGAACGCTTTCTGCGCAATTGGTATGGCGAAATGGCGCGCACGGGCGTCAGCGGCCCCGAGAAGGCGGAAGCAGACCGGGCACAGTTGCAGGCGGCCCTGGCCCGGCGGCCCGACCTGCGGGAGATGGCCGAAATTCCTCTGCTGGCCACAATGCTGGCCCGGGTCAACGCCCGCTCTGGTCTGCCCGACAACCGGGCCGACCTCTACCACGAATGTGTGGAGCAGTTGCTCTGGGAGTGGGAGGCGGCCAAGAGCCGGGAGGGGGGCGAGCGGGCCGGGCTGGTGGATCTCTTGCAGGCCGACGGGGTGGGGCTGAAACGGGGGGATGTGGAGCGGGTACTCTGGGAGATGACCTTCGTCGCCCACGCCCAGAGCGGGGCTGAGAGCGCTGACCTGCACGCGGACGCCCTGCGCTCCCGGCTGGCTGCCATCCATCCCCGACGACACGACGGCTGGGCCTGGGCGGATCGGGTGGTGGCGCTGATGGCCGAGCGCAGCGGTCTGCTGGTGGATACGGGTGTGGGCATATTCAGCTTCCCCCATCGCACCTTCCAGGAGTTTCTGGCGGCCCGCTGGCTGCTGGAACAGGCGGATTGTCCCCAGCAGGCCGCGGACCTGGCCGGGTCCGACACCTGGCGGGAGGTGGTGCTCCTTGCCTGCGGCTATGCCACCAGCAACTCGGCCTACAACACCACCCAGGCCATTCTCTTTGAACTGCTGGGCGACGGCAGCTTTGTCAGCGAGGAGGCCCGGCGGCGTCTGCTGGTGGCAGGCCAGGGCTGGCTGGAATTTGGCCCCCACCGGGCCGTAGGCGCGACGGGCGAGCGGCTGAAGCGGGAGATGCCGCCCCTCCTCACCGCACTGATGCAGAGCCGGGATGTCCCCCCCGCACAGCGCCTGGAGGCCGGGCTGATTCTGGCCGACCTCCACATTCTGCCCGACGACCTGGACGAATTTGTCGAGTTGCCGCCGACGGCAGCGGTCCCCTACGCTTTCAAAATCGGCAAGTATCCGGTCACGAATGCCCAGTACCGCCGTTTTGTGGAGGCAGGCGGCTATGACGAGGACAAGCCCTGGTGGACAAACAAGGCGATTGCTACATTGAACCGCGACGATTCAGCTTGGCGCGACGGTCCGCGCTTCTGGGATGAAGCCCATTTCAACCGCAGCACTCAACCGGTAGTAGGCGTCAGTTGGTATGAGGCGTTGGCCTATTGTGCTTGGCTGACCGCTGAACTACGTGGAGCGGGAACAATTGGGAACAACGAAGAAATACGTTTGCCTACGGAAGCCGAATGGGCGGCGGCAGCGTCACTCCCCTCTAGCTCCCCCCGTTTCACAGGGAGAACTGAAGATTTGTACCCCTGGGGCGGCGACTTCAACCCGGTCAAAGCCAACACAGCGGAGAGCAACTTGAATCAGACCTCACCTGTGAATATGTATCCGGAAGGCGCAACTCCTGCAGGCGTGTACGATCTAGCAGGTAATGTCTATGAATGGACAGCGCGAACCAACGAGGACGGGGGTGTTCCGCTACGCGGAGGGACATTTTGGCGTGGGGCGGAAGACTCCAAAATTCGGTCCCGCCTCAGAAACTCCAAAAAGTACGGTGCCAGCCACATCGGGTTTCGGGCAGTTGTCATCCCCACCTCACGTGGTTAGGTTCTGCCTCCTGCCTTCTGCTTGCTGATTTCTGCTCTTCTGAATTCTATCGGATACTCTGGCCGAAATTGTGGCTGCGAAGCACCCTGCGCCTGTGGGATTGGGGGGCTGCGTTCGCAGCCCCCCAATCGATTTTTTTGGTAGCGCGAATATGTCTTAGGATCAGACGGTAGGGGCATGAGGTGTGGCGGGGATGAGTATCATTCGACGGCTACATTTGCTTCCGCCACACCTCGTGCCCGCTGCGGCACTGCGGCACTGCGGCACAGACAGTGTGACGCAAAACTGCGTGACGCAAAACTGCGTGACACAAAACTGCGTGACACAAAACTGCGTGACACAAACAGAGCGGGCACGAGGTAGGATGGCGATGAAACCGGTCTTTCTTTGCGAGGATTCTTCCGCCATCCCACCTCATGCCCCTACCGTGGGATTCCGCCATTCTTTGTTGACCCAGCGCTTTTTCGCGCTAACATTTTTTTTGAATCTGTCGTGCCCAAACTCTGCTTGGGTCCCACGCTATCCGGACGCTCTGCGTTCGCTTCTTTGCATCGCTACCAGCGGGTCCGTGGCCCGCTGGCTCAACCAGAAATCACCCATTCCCGCCCGCCGGTCACGGAGCAGCGGCGGGCAATCAGTAGGAGAGGAGACCACAGATGAGCACTTTCACTCAAGGCCACGCCCTACTCGTCGGCGTCGGAGCCGATCTGGCCAACACAATCGACGACGCAAAGGAGTTGAACGCCATTCTCACCGACGACGAGCGCTGTGCCTATCCGCCGGGACAGGTGCAGTTGCTCACCGGGGAGAAAGCGACCCGGGCCGACGTCCTGGCTGGGCTGGACAAGCTGGCCCAGAGCGCCAAGCCGGATTCGACGGTCATCGTCTACTTTTCCGGCCACGGCTATCAGGTGAAGACAACCATGGGCAAAGCCCATTTCCTGATGCCTTTCGGCTATTCAGTGGATGACTTGGCGGAGACTGCTATCAACGGCCAGGAATTCGCTGAAAAGCTGCGGGCTATCCCCGCGCAGAAACTTCTGTTGCTGCTGGACTGCTGTCACGCGGGGGGGCTGGACCCGACGAAAGCTGTGGGTGCTACCCTCGCCAAAGCGCCGTTGCCACCGGAAGCCACAGCTGTGCTGGCGGCGGGCAAAGGACAGGTAATCATCGCCTCTTCCCGGGCCGATGAACTCTCCTATGCGGGCAAGCCGTGCAGCGCCTTCACCCTGGCCCTGCTCGAGGCGCTGTGTGGCGACGGCGCGTCCCAGGCAGACGGGAAAGTGCGGGTGGCGGATATTGCCATCTTCACCGGCGGCAAAGTGCCCCAGCGTACGGGGGACAAGCAGCATCCGCTGCTCAACTACGAGCAGGCGGACAATTTTGTCGTGGCCTTCCATTCCGGCGGGGAAGTCCAGGCCAAAGGGCTGCCCAGTCGCTTGCAGAATGTGGAAATTGAGCCGGAGCCGGGGGCCTTCAACGCGCAGATCAACCAGCAGGGGCAGCAGGTGGGCGGCAATGTGCAGAATATCACCGGCACTGTCCACGGCAACGCCATTGCCGGGAATGTGGGTCATATCGGGGATATCACCCACAGCGGTAGTGGCGCGGTGGCCACAGGCGGTGGCGTGGCAGCCGGTGCTGGCGGCGTCGCCGTGGGGGGCAATCTGCAAGGAGGAGTTGTGATGGGAGATAAGAAAGTTGATACGGGTGGCGGCGCACACATCGAAGGCGGCGTACACATGTCGGGTGGTGACTTCGTAGGGCGGGACAAAGTGAATGTCAGCGGGGGTTTCTACCAGCCGGGCTGGACGGTGACAGGCTGGGTCAATCAGTCAATGGGTGATATGACCAACTATTTCGCGCCTCTGGAAGCGGCTGTCCAGGCAGCGCCGGCGGCGACGCGTCAACAGGCCCAGGCCAAAGTCGAGGAACTAAAAACAGAGACTGCGAAGGGCGAAAAGGCCGACGACGAAAAAGTAGCCGATCTGGTGGGGGAATTGGCTGGGCTGGTTCCCGATGCGGTAGAGGTTTTGGTCGGTCTCTTTGCACCGGCCGCATTGGGGAAATTCATGGGTAGGGCGACAAAGTACGTGCTGGGCAGACTGGGTAAAAGATGAGATTGGGAGATTGGGGATTGAGCGGTTCGCTGGCGACAATCTCCAATCTCCCAATCTCTAATCTCCAATCCCCTCTACCGAAAACGCCGGGCCAACTCGGCTTCCACATCCGCAAAGGCCACATTCCGCGCGGCCAGAAGGACGAGGCTGTGGTAGAGCAGATCGGCCATTTCGGAGACGAGGCGTTCATCGCTCTGGCTGAGACCAGCGATGACGACCTCCACCCCTTCCTCCCCCACCTTCTGGGCGATCTTCCCAATGCCTGCGGCAAAGAGAGAGGCGGTGTAGGATTCGGCGGTCGGGTTGGCCTTGCGGTCGGCGATGGTGGCGACAAGATGTTCGAGGATGGGGGATTGGTTCATTAGTTTAATAGTTCAGTAGTTGATTGGTTCATTGGTTGCGCTTGATGAATCGGTGAAAACAAATCAACCAATCAGCTATTCAACCAATAGAATCTCTTGGAAAAAGCAGCTAACCGCCCCTGTATGGCAGGCCGGTCCGGCTGGCTCCACCAGGACGAGCAGTGTATCACCGTCGCAGTCGGCGCGCAACTCGACCACCCGCTGGGTATTGCCGCTGGTGGCGCCTTTGTGCCAGAACTCCCCCCGGCTGCGGCTCCAGAAGACCGTCTCGCCCAACGCCAGGGTGCGCTGCAAACTCTCGGCATTCATCCAGGCCATCATCAGCACCTGACGGGTGTCGGCGTCCTGTACAATGGCGGGGATGAGGCCGGAGGAATCGAATTTGAGATCGAGGGCGGGGTCGTTCACGGGCTACTCCAAATGAACTGGTGGTGAGGGGATTGGGAGAGTAGGAGATTGGGAGATTAAAAGATTTTGTAGTGCGCACATCACACCAATCGCCCAATCTCTTAATCTCTTAATCTCCCAATCTCCTCTTTGCTCCCCTCCGGTATGCGCACGGCCACACCCGCCGCCTGCAAATGGCGCTTCACATCCATCACACTGAGCTGGCGGAAGTGGAAGAGACTGGCGGCCAGGGCAGCAGCCGCGCCCCCTTCCGTAACGGCGGCGGCGAAGTCGGACGCTTTGCCCGCGCCGCCGCTGGCGATGACGGGGATATGCACAGCGTCGGAGACGGCCCGGGTCAATTCCACATCGTAGCCTTCCAGGGTGCCATCCCCGTCCATAGAGGTGAGCAGAATCTCCCCAGCGCCCAATTGCTCGACTTTTCTGGCCCATTCCACCGCATCCAGCCCGGTGTTGATACGCCCGCCGCTGATAAAAATATCCCAGCCGGGACCCCGAGTCGCCAGATCGTCGCCCTGGCGACGGCGGGCATCCATTGCCACGACAATACACTGGCTGCCGAAACGCTGCGCGCCTTCGCTGATAATCTCCGGGTTCTTGACAGCCGCGCTGTTGATGCTCACTTTGTCCGCGCCGGCCAGGAGGATGGCCCGCATATCTTCGACGGTGCGGATACCTCCGCCGACGGTGAAGGGGATAAAGACCGCATCGGCCACTTTGCGCACCATCTGGGTCACAATCTCTCGGGCCTCGTGGGTGGCGGTGATGTCAAGAAAGACCAGTTCGTCCGCGCCCTCCTGGTCATAGACCCGCGCCTGCTCCACTGGGTCGCCGGCATCCACCAAATCGATAAAATTGACCCCCTTGACCACCCGGCCATCTTTTACGTCCAGGCAGGGAATGATGCGTTTGGCGAGCATAGGAACTCCGGGAGGTGGAAAGTCGCAGTTCGAATGTTGCAAGTTGTAAGTGTAGTTCCACCTGCAACTTTCGACCTGTAACCTCTGTTTCTTCTACTCCGACCGAAAATAGGCTTCCGCCACATCCAGGGCAGGCAGTTGTTCGGGTGATGTATCCATCAGCAGATGGCGGGCTTCGTCCAGTGTGGCCCAGCGGTATTCGCTGTGTTCGTCCTGGCCCAGATGGGTCTCGCCTGGTCCGGCTTCAGCCAGAAAGTAGACAATCGCGCGCTCAATGTCGTAGTTGCGGATGCGGGCCACATAGCGCAGGTTGGAGCGAAAATCCTCGTGAACGCGCAAAATGGGCAGGCCGGTCTCTTCGCCAAACTCCCGCTGGGCACAGGCCAATTCAGTCTCGCCCTCTTTTTTGCCACCCCGGGGGAACTGCCACTGCTCGAAAAATATATTCCAGAGGAGAAGCACCCGCACGCCGTCCTCTGTGCGACGATAGGGCAGCAGGCCCGCGCTGGTACGGCGCAGGGGTTCGTTGCCCACAGCGATGGCCTCGGCCAGGTCCAGACTGCCGGTGTAGATGGCCTGACCGCTGATGACACCCTCGATGTTGAAGTGTTCGTGGAGTTTCAGGCTCCGAATGTCGCTGATATTGGCGACGCCGCCGCTGGCAATCACCAGCAGGTCGGTCATATCGCCCAGATTGGCGGTGCTGGCCACATTGACACCGGTCAGCATGCCATCCCGGCTGATGTCTGTATAGACCACCCGACGCACACCCAGCGCGGCCATGCGGTGGCCCAATTCAATGACGTCCAGCTCGCTGGTCTCCTGCCAGCCGTGGGTCGCCACTTTGCCGTTGCGGGCGTCAATCCCCACAACGATACGCTCTGGCCCCCATCGCTCGATGGCTTCCCACACCAGATCGGGATTCTTGACCGCGGCTGTGCCCAGCACCACCCGGTCTGCGCCCAGACTCAGGGCCAGACGGATGTCATTCAGGCTGCGCATTCCCCCGCCGAACTGAATCGGTATAGAAACCGCCTTGCGAATGTTATGCAGACAACGCAGATTGACAGGTAACTCTGCCGCAGGCAGTTCGGCATCGGGGGAGTCAAGACGGGTGACCAGTGGCGTGAGTCCCCCGCCGTCACCCAAGCCGGGTGGTGTATAGTCGAATGCGCCGTCCAGATTGACCACATGCAGCCATTGCGCGCCCAGGCTCTCCCAGTGGCGCGCCATCGCGGCCGGGTCTTCGCCGAAAACGGTCTCGGCGTTGGGGTCTCCCTGGCGCAGACGCACACAGCGCCCCTTGCGCAGGTCAATTGCGGGGTAAATGATCATCGATGCTTTGCTCGTGAAAGGATAGGCGGGTTGCGAATTGCGAATTGCGAACGCATCACCTGCAATTCGCAATTCGCTTCACAACTCTACCACCAGTGTATCATAGGCAAAGGTAACATTCCATCCACGCTTACGGCGGAGTTCGTCGGCCAGCAGCAGCAATTCTTCGGGCGAATTGCCGTCCGGTTCTTCGATGTGGGCGAAAATGACCCGCTTGGCCTGCAACTTCTCCACCATCTCCACGGTCTGCGGCCAAGTGGCTTCCTGTTCCAATACCGGATGATCGGCGGCCATGCGCCGCTCGCCTGTGAAAGGATTGAACTCGAAGATGCCTGTGGGCAGCACGGCCAGGTCCACACCGACAAACTCGGCGGGTGGCGACCAGCCGTAGAGTTCGTCCATTGCGATCAGCACCCGACGGGGGCCGTCCTCCTCTTCAAAGAGAAAGGCGTAGACGTATTCCTCGTGGAGCGGATGGGCGGTGATAGACCAGCCGCCCAAAGAGAGCGGGCCGCTCAAAGAGAGCGGGCCGCTCAGGGAGAGCGGGCCGTCCATCTGGCGCACATCCACCAGCCCTTTGGCCTGCCAGTAGTCAAAGTTCTCCTTCAACCCCATAAAAACGCCGAAATCCCGCACCACATTGGGCGGCAGATAGATGGGTGTGCAGATGTGGTCCGGCGGCCAATTGCGAAAGTCCCAGTTACGGGTCTCCCACATTCGCCGTCCCGCGGTGTGATCCGGATGCCAGTGGCTGTAGAAGCCCGCGGCAATCGGGCCGATGCCTGCCCGGTTGACCTGTGTCGCGCTCTCTTCCGGGGTGTCGATCAGCACATTCGGCCCGTGGACAAAGAGGCTTGGCCCGGAACGCTCCCAGGGGATGCCGACGCGGCGGGCCTGAACGCAAAGCCGACAGTAGCAGCCAGGGCGGGGCGTGCGGATGGCGCCGGCTGTGCCGAGAAATTCGAGTGAGAGTTTTGACATTGTGGCTACCTCTCAATAGGGCGCGGAATCCAGAGAGAATTCCTCCCGCCCCTTTTCAAATGTGCTCAAATTCGGACTGCTGATATCCTCAAAGGCCCATTGTCCGTCTTCCCATTTCAGTACAAGTGTAGCAATTTCCGGGTAGTCGAGTTCGCCAAACTTGGCTTGGGCCTCGTAGCCTTCGTCTGCCGAGCCAACAAAATGGCGGTAGCGCACTTCCTCAATTGTCCCATCCCACGCCTGAACAGCATCCCAACGCCAGCCTTGAAAGACCGATTGATAACGGGAGTTGGACGGTCCTTGTTCGGCCAATTCGGCCAGAATCCGCCTGTTGGCTGCTGTGCTGATCTCTGAAAGCCCGGCCAAATCTCGCTCGCGAAAAAGCGTCAGGCTGGCCGCGGCCACCTGGGCGGCATTGGTGCGGTCAAGACCGTCCGCTGGGGATTGGGTAGGCTCGGTGGGCAGGTTCGCCACCACTACAATATCCGAACCCTCACCCACATCCAGCGTAACGCTGAGCGGGCTGGACAGGCCAATCCGCAAATCCACAGCCAACGTCAGAGGCAAGGTCACAATCATCGCATCCCCGGCTGTGTTGGGGAGCTGCAGATAGGCCGTCACCGGCACGTCCTGCTCGATCTGCACAACCATTTGGGGGAGCAGGGCCTGGAGCAGAGAGCGCTCGTTCACTTTGGCAAAGCTGACCGTTGCGGCCAGCAGGGCCAAAGTGACCACCACACCAAGGACAAAACCTTTCATCGTCTATCTTCCTCGTTCAATTTGGGGTGCGCCTGGGATTGGCTGAAAGTCCTCTATCAATCGCAGGCCCGGCCATTCCACTACTGCCAAGGCGCAAAAGGAGAGCCGCTGCCAATCGCCGAAATTGACCTGTGTCAACCCCAGCAGATAGGCCCGGAAAAGGCTGAATGTAAGCCCGTGGCCGACCAATGCAATAGTCTCTTTGGGAAAAGCGTCGGCCAGAGCGTGGATGCCCACCTGGAAACGGGTCAGCGCGTGGGATGCACTCTCCCAGCCGCCGATGGAACGCTCCGGGTTGGCAAAGACCTCGGCCACGCGTGCGCCGTAGTCATCCACCCATCCGCTGCCCCGGTGCAGTTCGTCATAGCGGGGATCGACGGTCAGGGGCAACCGGCGCGCGGCGAACACAGGCGCAACCGTCAGCAGGGTCTTGGCTTCGCTGCTTACTACAATCCGATCCACTCCGTCCCAAAAGGATAGACGCGCCAACGCCGCGGCCTGCTCCCGCCCCGCCGAGGATAAGTCCCAGCGGGTAACGTCGGCCTCTTTTTTCTGTTGGGTGTGGGCGTGAGTGATGAGGTAAAGCATTGGGATCAGGGATTGGGGATTGGGGACTGGGGATCGGGAATCGGGGGCGACACTTCCCAGTCCCCAGTCCCCAGTCCCCGATCTCCACTCTCCGCTCCCTCTGTGACCATTTTCATAAAATTGCCCAGAATGTGCAGCCCGACCGTGTGGCTTTTTTCCGGGTGGGGTTGGATGCCCCAGGCGTTGCGATAGCGCACAATTGACGGATAGTCGATGCCGTAATCGGTAACGGCCAAAATCGCAGATGGATCCGCGACGTCGCAATAGTAGCTGTGGGCGAAATAGGCATAGGTTCCGTCGGTCACGCCATCCAGCAGCCGGTCATCCTGGCGGCGATGGAGCTGGTTCCAGCCGATTTGGGGAACCCGCAGCAGATGGCCGGGACGAGAGATGTCGGGCATGGCCGCCGGAAAACGCCGCACCCGTCCGGGGATCAGGTGCAGCCCTTCGTGCTGGCCCATCTCTTCGCTCTCGTCGAAGAGCAGTTGCATCCCCACACAGATACCCAGCAGAGGCAGGCCGGCGTCCACGCTTTCCAGCAGAGGCTCCACAAAACCCTGGCGGCGCAGATTGTCCGCGCTGTCGCCGAACGCGCCCTGGCCCGGCAGGACAATCGCCTGCCAACGGGTCAGGTCCGTGGGTTTGTCCACAATATCGACCTGAATGCCCAGAGGCGTGGCCACCACTTCAAAGGAGTGGTAGACGCTGCGTAAATTGCCCACGCCGTAGTCAAGGATTGCGATCATAAGGATTTGGGATTGGGGACTAGGGATTGGGGGTTAGAAGCGATATGCTCATGGAGTTGCAACCTGCCACCTGCCACTTTCTACACCTGCTCCACATTGATTTCGAAGTTGCGCACCAACGGCGGTGGGAAGCTCTCGGCGGCGATGGCGGTGGTCAGCTCCCGGATGCGGCGCTCGGCCCATTCAGCGGCGACAGGGGTCAGGATTTGCCGCTCCACAGCCTCGTCAAAATCATCTTCGCGCAGGACTGAAACCCGTCCGTTGGCATCAAGCCAGAGAGCCAAGACCAACTCGACCGTGCGCCAGACATCGCCCCGTCGCTCCAACGCCTCGGTCACAGGCACATAGACGCCCACCGCATTGCCCTCGGCGTCGAAATACTTCTCCACCACCTGGTCCTGTTCCGGCAGCCAGAAACGAAACCAGACGTAACCCGGCCCGGCAATCTGCACATCGCCAAAGGAACGGGGAAAGGAGTTCTCTTTCCAATTGGCCCGTTCCACCAGTAGACTGCTCAGCCACTCGGCCCGGTAGTCGCCCATTTCCGAGTGGCTTTGCCAGCCGCCGCTGGTCAAGGGCTGAAAGAGAACACGGGCTGCTTGCTTGGCTTGAGTCATGGATTCTTCCGAGAAAAGAGGGACGCAGAGGTCGCAAGCGGCGCAGAAAACAGAGATTTGCGCAGACTTCTTATCTGCGCAAATCAGCTCGATCCGCGTTCTATTCTGGTTAGTACTTCTTTACGACGGCGCGGTAGGCGTTCGGCTCGCGGAATTGGATAATCTGACGTTCTTCCCGCACTTCCCGCACCCGTTCCAGGTCAACCGTCGCCACCGCATAGCCCTCAATTGGGTCTTCCAGCACAGTGTAAACCTCGCCCGACGGCCCCACCAGCATACTGTCGCCGGCGAACTGCATTGTCGGTTCCTGGCCTACCCGGTTGGCCGCAGCCACAAAACAGGCATTCTCGGCGGCCCGGCTGATGATGTGGGCGCGCCACTGCTCCTGGTGATTGGCTTCCCAGTTGGCGCTGAGGACGACCAATTCCGCGCCTTCCAAATTCAGGCTGCGGGCTGATTCAGGGAAGATCAGATCCGAGCCGATCATCAGCCCAAAGCGGCCCCATTCGGCGTCCACATTGAAGAAGCGAAAGCCGCCCCGATAGACCTGGCGCTCTTCGCCCAGGAGGTGAACTTTGCGATAGGAGGCCAGAATATCCCCTTCCGGCCCCAGACAGACCGTGCCATTATAGAGAATGCTCTCTACCTTCTCTTTGATCACCAGCCCAAAAACGATATGGACATTGTAATCGTTGGCGCGTTTGGCCAGATAGTTGGTGGCGTGGCCGGGAACCCGCTCGGCCAGGTCGGTGGCGCGCAGACCCAACTCTGTACCCGTGTAGGAAAGCTCCGGGAAAACGATCAGGTCTGTGGGCTGTTCGCTGCAAATTTTCTCGACGAAATCGCCCATCTTGCGCAGGTTTTCTTCCGGGGTTGCCAGGGCTGGGGCCATCTGCACAAGGGCAATGGTAATCTCACGGGCCATTTCCGTCTCCTTCGGGTAGCTGCTTACCGCTAAAAATTGACAACCGGGATAGTATAGCACATCTGTTGCAATTCACCATTTCCGTTCAAGTGCGATACAATAACGGAAATGGGAAATTCAAGAAGATAAGCCACGAAGAGACAAAGACAGATTTTTAGTTGATATTTTTGCGAGGAGCAAAGGAATGGCGCAGAAATTGAGTGGGGGCAGTCTGGCGCAGCGCTGGTGGATCGTATTGATCACCGCTGGAGTGGTGATTGGCCTGGATCGTTGGACAAAGGAGTTGGTGCGGGCAGCTATGCCTCTCTATAGTTCTATCGTACCGATCCCCAGCCTGGAAGGTTACCTGAGCTTTCAGCACGTGAACAACTATGGTGCAGCCTTTGGCATCTTTCAGGGCGGGCGCGTCTTCTTTACAGTTGTCGCTATTGCTGTCTCAATCGGTATCCTCTACTATACAGCCCAACATCTGCCTGTCGCAGAGCGTTTTGTGCGCCTCCTCCTTGGGCTAGAGATGGGCGGGGCCATCGGCAACGTCATCGACCGCATCGAGCAGGGCTTTGTCACCGATTTTGTTGTGACCGGCATCCCCGGTTTCTACTACATTCCCAATTGGAATGTGGCGGATAGCGCGGTGGTGGGCGGCGTGATTGGTCTGGCCATTGTGATACTGTGGCAGGACATCCAGGCGGCCCGGCGCGAAAAGGCCGCCAAAATATCAGGTGATACGTTGGAGTCCGCCGAAGCCTGACCCAGCCGAAGCCTGACCCAGCCGAAGCCTGACACAGCCGAAGCCTGACACAGCTGAAGCCTGACCCAGCCGAAGCCTGACCCACAGGCAGAACGCAGATTATCGCAGACACAACCGATTTGCACTGATTCTATCCCGTGAACAAGCTCAGGGCAACGCAGCGTCGCTCATTCTTTTCAGCGCAATCTGCGTCCCTATTCTTATTCCTATCCTGGCCCGAAAGCTGCTATGCCCATCCCCCTTCAATTTGACATTCCCACACCCGCCCCCAACGAACGGCTGGACCGCTGGCTGGCGGATCAGCTACCCGAGCACAGCCGCAGTGCGATCCAGCGCTGGATCGCCGACGGACTGGTGCAGGTGGATGGAAAATCCGCCAAAGCCAGCCAGAAAGTCGAGGCAGGCCAGCAGGTGACTGCGCATATCCCTACGCCTGCCGCAACGGAGATGCAGGCCGAAGCGATTCCGCTGTCAATTGTCTACGAAGACGCTGACCTGCTGGTGGTGGACAAACCCGCGGGGCTGGTCGTTCATCCGGCGCCGGGACACAGCGGCGGCACACTGGTCAACGCCATTCTGCACCACTGCCCAGAGATAATCGGCGTGGGCGGGGAGAAGCGGCCTGGTATCGTGCATCGGCTGGACAAAGAGACCTCCGGCCTGATTGTCGTCGCCAAGAACGACACCACCCACCGCTTTTTGCAGCGCCAGTTTGCCGCTCGCACAGTCCATAAGGAGTATCTGGCCCTGTTGGAAGGGCGTATCGACCCGCCGCAAGGCCGCATCGCTGCGCCGATTGGCCGCCACCCGCTGGAGCGCAAGCGCCAGGCCGTGCTGCCAGTCGATGCCCAGACCGGCGAAAGCCCAGGCCGGGAGGCCATCACCGAATACCAGACTGCCGCCATCTACCACACCCGGCTGGTCAGCGGACTCTCTGCCCACTTTTCCCTGATCCGGGCCAGTCTGCTCACCGGGCGCACCCACCAGATACGGGTCCATTGCGCCTGGATGAAGCACCCGGTCGTGGGCGACACCCTCTACGGCCACAAGCGCCAGCGACTTAGCCTCGACCGCCACTTTCTCCACGCCCACAAATTACGTTTTCGTCTGCCGTCGGGCGAAGAACGCGAATTCGTCGCGCCCCTGCCCCTGGAGTTGCAGGTGTTACTGGATAAGATGGGCGGAGAAAGTGACCAGTGAACAGTGAACAGTGAACAGTGGCATGCCGACATACCACTGTTCACTGTTCACTGAAAACAGGCTGCAGCCAAATTCGACGCCCGCCCCAACAGCGGCTCGCTCCACACCGCCGGTTGGGTGGTGAGCAGAACGAATGTCGTTTGCCGGGCTGGCTCTGCCCAGCAGACTGTCCCGGTTGCGCCGCCGTGACCGAAGCTGCCCGGTGTGAGCAGATCGCCGAAGTAGCGCCAGCCCGTAGCCGGAGCCAGCCGCCAGCCCAATCCCCAGCCGTGGACGGCTTTTTGCTCGACAGGAATCCCCGGCATCGGCGTCGTCTGATCCCGCAGCATCGCCGCTACCGTCGCCCGGCTGAAGACGCGCACCCCATCCAGTTCGCCCCCGTTGAGAAACGCCTGCAAGTAGCGGGTCAAATCGTTGACCGTCGAAAACATCCCACCCCAGGCCGCGCCCAGCGTGCGCCAGTAGTCGCTGTTCCAGCCCCAGTCCGCGCCAATCTGTTCGGTCGGCACATTCACCAACGCCAAGCGCTCCTTCGGCAGACCGGCCATCCCCAGCCCGGTATCAGCCATCCCCAACGGCTCGAAAATCTCCCCGCGCAGAAAATCCCGCAGGGGCAGCCCGCTCACCCGCTGAACAATCTCGCCCAGAATGGCGATGCCCGCGCTCTGGTATTGGATGGCCGTGCCCGGGGGGAAGTCGGGGGTCAGATTGCAGATACGGCGGATGAACTCCGCCATCGGCGCGTGGCTCTCCCGCAGCGACTGATTCTCCGGCAGCATATCGGGCAGGCCGGAGGTGTGGGTCATCAGATGGCGCAGGGTGATACTCTCTTTGCCGTTGACGCCAAACTCCGGCACGAAGTGGCTGGCGGGTTCGTCCAGCAGCAGATGGCCGCGCTCGGCCAGAAGCATCACCGCTGAGACGACCACCGGTTTGGTGATAGAGGCGACGAGAAAGATGGAGTCGGGCTGCATAGGCGGAGCGTCGGCGGCGGGGGCAAAGCGGCCAAAGGCCCGGGCGGGCAAGACTTCGCCCCTCTGGGAAAGTTGCACCGCCGCGCCGGGCAGGTCGCCCCGGTCTACGGCAGTGGAGAGGAAGGTATAGAGACGATCCAGGCGGTTGGAATTGGCGTTTGGAGTAGCGGGCGGCTGGGAAGTCATACCTGATCTCTCAGCTCCCAAAGGCGAAATGCCGATGTCGCCACACCAGAATACCCTCATACACATACCAGATGACGACGGCTGTTGTGAAGATGCCAAGCCCGATGATAAGCCATTTCAAGAAAACCGATGGGCTTTGAATGAAAATCTCAAAATCAGCCGTCTCGTCAAGCCCGCTGACGGGATTCGTCACCCGCACATTGACCAGATAGGGCCCTGGGGTTTCCAGCCGCAAGACGGCTTCGTGCATAAAACCAGTGGTGACGTTGGCTGGGCCAGCCGCTGCGATCAGTCTCTCCCCTTCGCTCGCTTCGCCATGATGGTGCAGCGGCGTTACCTGAAATACCACATCACTATTCACCACAGGCGTGCCGTCTGCCGGCTGAATTACCGCCGCGGTGAAATGGACTTCCCCTACCCGAAGCGTGGCTGGAAAGCTCCAAACCGTAAGCGCAAAAGGGCCCACAGACACCCCGTCCAGATTTTGTGTTCCATCTTCGCCGTGGGCATAGACCGGACGAGCCGCCGCCAACAAAAAGGCCAGGAAAACGAGCGGCAACAGTCGAAATTGGATACCACAAAGATTTCGAGGAAGCGACCTGAAAATCCGAAACCTAGGAATAGCCGCCGCGCTCGTTTGCCCAAAGAGTGTCATCATTTTACCTATCCGCGAGTGCAAAAGGTTCATCCAGAGAGTAACAGTCAAGCCACTCAACTCTCTGTAAAAAGTTGAATGGCTTGACTGTGAACCGGGCGAATTTTGGGATGAACGCTTAGTCTCCAGCCGCTTCCACAGGCTTGCGCCGTCGCGAGCAGTTGCAGAGCAGATGCGGCTCGCCTACAGGCGGGTAGAGGTGATAATACATGGCAATCACCATCGGAATGAATACGATTGCGTTATAGATCAGATGCAGTTCAACCCGGGGAATCCATTGTTGGAGTATACTCATCGGCACTTGGGAACCGAACAGATTGTTACTCAATGCGGCCTGGCCCTGGAGGAGAAAGTGTTCAACGAAGTGCCATCCCTGGATACCCAGAGAGATGGTCCACCAGAAACGAGAGCGGCCCTGAAAACCGGGGCGCAAGATAATCAGCCCCAACAACATAAAGACCGCATAGCTAAAATGTAGCAACTCGGTCTTGACCAGCCAGGGTGCCCACAATCCCAGCGCGCCCAAAGAGGCAGGGCGGGCCCAGTTCATTACCCAAATCTGGTAGGCTTGCGTCAAATGCTCCACCCAATGGGCGAGTACAATCACGGTGTAGAAGTATAGGGCCGGCTCATGCCAGAGTGCGTTCAGGCGCTTGCTCAGGCTCCGCCAACTGGTCGACAGGGGCTGTCTCATTGTTGCTGTGCTGTTCATGGCATTCTCACTTGAAATAGATGATGGAAAGTCCCGTTGAATCTGCATAAAGACAGAGTCAACTTAGACTCGCACAGATCAGAAGCAACATCAATCGGGTTGTTCCGCCAAAGTGGATGGGCGGATTCCCTTACCCGCGAATGCGGGTTTTCCCTCATATCCAGCGCAAAACTGTTATTCGTCCAGTTGGATCAGGCCGTGTTTAATGGAGAAGCGGATCAGTTCGACCAGATTGTGTACGTCCAATTTGGTCATCAGATTCGTGCGATGACGTTCCACCGTCTTGACACTGATTTGCATAGAGAGGGCGATGGCGTTGTTTGTGTGGCCTTCGCCGATCAGTTGCAACACCTCCAACTCCCGGGGGGTTAGTTGGCTGAGGGGGTTGCCGGTCTCGGCCTCGCCGCTCTCGCCCCACCCATCCGCCAACACCAGATCCGAGACCCCATGGCTAAGATAGGTGGCGCCCCGGCTGGCTGCGCGCACGGCCATCAGCAGCTCTTCAGTGATCGATCCTTTGAGCAGATAGCCCTTTGCCCCGTTCTGGATGGCCTGGCGCACCAGCACTTCGTCCGAATACATCGAGAGAATGACCATTTGAGTCGTCGCTGCCAGGCTACGAATCTGACCAGCCGCCTGAACGCCGTTCAGATGGGGCATGGCAATATCCATCAGCAGAACATCCGGCTGCAACCGAACTGTCAGGTCCACGGCCTCTTGTCCATCCCTGGCCTCGCCCACCACTTCGATATCGGCGGCCTTTTCCAGCAGCGCCCGGATACCGGCCCGCACCAAATGATGATCATCGGCTATTACTACGCGTATCATCACAGCACCTCCACGGGCAAACAGGCGGTCAAGCGTGTGCCCTGGCCTGGCGTCGATTCGATGGCAAGCCAGCCGCCCAACAGGTCCAGCCGCTCCCGCATACCCAACAGACCGATACCGGCCCGGGGTCTGTCGGTAGTCTGCACCTGCCAATCGAAGCCCCGTCCACTGTCCCGGACGATCAGGCACGTTCGTACGGATTCGCAACGCAATTCCACCCAGACCCGATCGGCCTGGGCGTGGGCGGCCACATTGGTCAGCGCCTCTTGCAACACGCGATAAAAGCAGATGTTGACCGTATCGGGCAGGGGCCGGCTCTCTGTTCCTGTATACGAAATGTCCAGATGGGTAAGGCGGGCGAAATCACGGCAGAAGCCTTCCAGGGTCAAGTTCAGCCCTACGGTGTCCAGGGCGGGTGGGCGCAGACCCCGGGCAAGCAGACGAATCTGTTGGTGGGTGGCGTCGGTCAGGGAGATCACATCGTCAAAATTGGGGCGCAGAGCCGCGGCTTCCGGCGGCAGATCGGCCCGGATCAACTCCAGGCTGATCTTGAGTGCTGTGAGGGCCTGCCCGGCTTCGTCATGCAACTCCCGGGAAACCCGCTGCCGCTCCTCTTCCTGGGCCAATACCACGCGTTGGGTCAGCCAGCGCATACGTCCGGCCAACTGTTGCAGGCGCGCCTCCGCCTGTTTCAATTCGGTGATGTCGTGCAATACCTTCGCCAAGTTGATGAAAAAACGGAGCCAAGAAGTAAGATAGATTAGCAACGGACAAGTTGGTTACTCTATCTCTACTCAAAGGCTCCTCATGGACATTATTGCGCTACTTCAGGTATTGAGTCAATGTTTGGATCAGGT
>CAMDQF010000122.1 GCA_945905745.1 Litorilinea aerophila | reverse complement strand
TGGGGAGCGGATGGCTGACAGTGGTGGTTTGCAGGAGGGGCAATAGGCGGATTACAGGCGTAGTGCGTGGTGCGTGTACCGGTTTTACTACCAGTTCACGCACTACGCACTACGTGGAATTGGGATCAGCGGAGCGCGATCCGTCGCCGTCGTCCGCTGTCTACCCCCGCATCTCCGCCAAGTACCCATTCAGCGCCTGCACGCCATAGGCCATGGGGCTGCCTACATTCATAAAGCGATAGCCCCAGGAGAGCTTCTGTTTGACCTCTTCAATATTTCCCAGCGTCGTCCCCGCGGGGATGCCCTTCTCGGCCAGAATTCTGGGAAACTCCCGCATCATCTCCTGCAAGCGGGGATCCTGCATTTCGGTGATTACTCCCAGCGAGGCCGACATATCCATCGGGCCGATGAAGAGCACATCAATCCCCGGCACCTTTGCGATCTCTTCCAGATTGCCGTATGCCTCCAAGCTTTCGATCTGCACGATCAGAACTGTCTCGTCGTTGGCCGTCTTGATGGCGTGATTCCAGTCCACACCGGCCAGGGCGGGCCAATTGGGCGAGACGCCCCGCTTGCCGAGAGGCGGGTAGAAAGCGTACTCTACGGCCCGGGCGGCTTCTTCCGCAGTACTGACCTGGGGCACCATCACCGCCACCGCGCCCACGTCGTAGGCTTTTTTGATGAGGGCCGGATCATTCCACGCCACACGAATCATCGGGGCCACGCCGTGCTGCCGGGCGATGACCGGCAGCATCTCCAGGCTTTCGCTGGCATAGGGCGCGTGTTCGGTATCGATCCACACAAAGTCGATATCAGTCTTGCAGGTGGCCGCCATGACGCTGGCCGTCGGTGCATTCAGCGCGGTGCCCAGCACAGTTTGGCCGTTGCGCAGCTTTTCTTTCAGGGGATTGGGGTACACAGATGTTTCCTTTCGTGAGAGAGAGCGTTGTGGATTTGGATAGCAATAGAACGAACGCAAGCAAACGCGTTTAGCCTATCACAGAATCCGGGATTCGTCATTTGCCACACAGACTTGGGTGCAGGTCAGTTTTGGTGTGTGTAGGGGCGTGATTCAATCACGCCCTTACGCCATCACGCCTTTATCGCCCCACCCACACACTCTCGCCCCGTTGCCGCGCCCAGGCCGTCATGCGCGTCGGATCGCCCTGCCAGAGCCGGTGCGCGGCCCAGGCCGTCGGGCGGGGTGGGCCGTCACATTCCAGGCGGATGACCGGGAAGAGTTCACTCGGTTTTTCGTAGGGTAGGCCGGTCAGCCAGAGGTGGTCGTCGTCCTGGCTGAAGGCGACTTCCTGGCCTGTCGCCAGCAGCACGGCCCGCTTGACCGGCGTTGCCAGCCCGCCCAGATGCACTGTCCCGCTGCCGTCCCAGAAGCGGATGATCAGGTAGAGATCGTCGCCCTTGCGGGTCTGCCGCCCGTAGGTGATGAACTCGCAGACATCGCCCGCCTCCACCCCGTAGATGGCCTCGCCGTTGACCGCCAGCCAGCGCCCGATGGCCTCGGCCCGCTCCACAAAGGGCGCGGGCAGCTCACCCTGGGCTGTCGGCCCCACATTCAGCAGCAGATTGCCGCCCTTGCCCGCGCTCTCCACCAGCATATCCAGCAGCAGCTCGCTGGGCCGCCACTGCTCGCCCGCTGTGTAGCCCCACAGCCGCCAGGTACTCACCTGACACGACTCCCACAGCCCGGCCTGGGCGCGGATTTCGTGTTCTGGCGTGCCAAAATCGCCCAGATGACGGGAGCGGCCTGTGCTGGGCACGACGGAGCCGGGTACGCCCGCACCGGGCGCGTCGTCCGCGGGATCGTCCGCGCCCAGGCGGTTGTTGATGAGAATCTCCGGCTGCAATTGGCGCATCATCTCCACCAGCCGGTCACTGCGCCAGTCGGCGGCGCTCTGGGGCCAGGCCCCGTCGAACCAGATCACGTCGATTTTGCCGTAATTGGTCAGCAGCTCCCGCACTTGGCCGTGGACGTAAGCCCGAAAGGCGGCCCAGCCCTCTGCGTCTCGATTCGGCCCATCCCAATAGGCGGGGATGCGCCAATCGGCCAACGAATAATAGAGCCCCACCCGCAGACTCGCGGCCCGGAAGGCTTCCACATACTCGGCCACAAAATCCCGTTTGGGCCTCTGCTGCACACTGGTGTAGTCGGTCAGCGCCGAATCCCACAGACAGTAGCCGTCGTGGTGGCGCGTCGTGAGGACCGCATATTTCATTCCACCGCGCACAGCCGTCTGTGCCCAGGCCGTCGCGTCGAAGCGTTGTGGATTCCAGCCACAGGCCCGCCGTTCGTACTCCGCCTGGTCCAGATGCTCCCGGAAAAGCACCTGTTCACCCCGGGCGTGCTCGGCGTAGGGTCCCCAGTGGATGAACATCCCGTAGCGAGCTTCGGGAAACCAGCGGGCGTGGGGAAGGAGTGGGTCCGCCATTGATCAGTTCTCCATTCTGGGGGAGAGTAGGTATTGGGTAGTGGATATTACATTACGAACCATTTCGAGGTTACCCGCTTGGTTTCGATATGGCCAGAAACAACCCCGGCCTACTCAACCGGCGCTAGTCTTGACTCGCTATTCGCTTCAGGTACTCACAGGTTCAATCCGCGCTAATCTGCCTAATCCGCGTCATCCGCGTTCTATTCTGCCGCCAACCCCTCCACCGCGGCCCGCTCAATGATCAGGCCCTTTTTGTAGCGCTGCATAAACACACCGAAGCCCGCCACATCCGCCGGGTCTGGTGCAAGGGTCGTGGCCTGCTCCCTGGCAAAGACCTTATCGGTCAGATAGGCTTCCAGCGGTTCGTCTGCCGCCTTCCAGCCCAGAAAAGCGGCCAGCAGGGCAATGCCCCAGGCCCCACCCTCCCCCGCGGTCTCCATCACCGAAACCGGCACATTCATGGCCGCGGCCATCATCCGCTGGCCCACTTCCGAGGTCTTGAAGAAACCCCCGTGGCCGAGAATCCGGTCGATCTGCACCTGCTCCTGCTCAAAGAGGATGTCCAGCCCGATCTTCAGGCTGCCCAGCGAGGCGAAGAGATGGGTGCGCATAAAGTTCGCCAGATTGAAGCGGCTGTTGGGCGTGCGCACAAAAAGGGGCCGCCCCTCTTCCAGATGGGTGATGTGCTCGCCGGAGACGTAATTGTAGGCCAGCAGCCCGCCCCCGTCCGGCTCCCCAGCCAGCGCGGCGCGGTAGAGGGTCTCGTAGAGGCGGGACTCAGTCATCTCCACGCCAATCGCCTGGGTGAACTCCTGAAAGAGGTCGATCCAGGCGTTCAGGTCGGAGGTGCAGTTGTTGCTGTGGACCATTGCGACGGGCTTGCCTGTGGGCGTCGTCACCAGATCGATCTCCGGGTAGAGGCGGGAGAGGGCCTTTTCCAGCACAATCATGGCAAAGACCGACGTCCCCGCCGAGACGTTGCCCGTGCGTTGGGCCACGCTGTTGGTGGCTACCATTCCCGTGCCCGCGTCCCCTTCCGGCGGGCAGAGGGGAATCCCCGGTTGTAGCTCTCCGCTGGGGTCAAGCAGGGCCGCCCCTTCCGCGGAAAGGAGACCCGCCGCCTCCCCGGCCACCAGCACCCGGGGCAGAATCTCCCGCAGCCGCCAGGGGAGCTTTTCCTCGGCCACCAGTGCATCGAATTGGGCCAGCCGCTCCCGGTCGTAGTCGTTGACCCGGCTGTCGATGGGGAACATCCCCGACGCCTCGCCCACGCCCATCACCTGCTCCCCGCTCAGCTTCCAGTGGACGTAGCCAGCCAGGGTCGTCAGGTGGGCGATCTGCTCCACATGTAGTTCGCCGTTCAGAATGGCCTGGTAGAGATGGGCGATGCTCCAGCGCTGGGGAATGTTGAACTGGAAGAGGCCGGTCAGCGCCTCCGCAGCCGCGCCGGTGGTGGTATTGCGCCAGGTACGGAAGGGGACAAGCTGCTTTCCTGCGGCGTCAAAGGCCATATAGCCGTGCATCATCGCGCTGAAGCCGATAACCCCAATCGTGCGCAGGGCGAGGCCGTATTTGGATTGAACCTCTTCCCGCAGGCTGGCGTAGCTGGCCTGCAAGCCCGTCCACACATCCTCCAGGCTGTAGGTCCAGACGCCTTTTTCGTAGCGGTTTTCCCAACTGTGGCCGCCCGTGGCAATGACCCGGTGGCTATCGTCGATCAGCACCGCTTTGATGCGGGTCGAGCCAAGCTCAATCCCCAGCGCGGTCCGGCCGCTTTCGATTGCATTTATGATGTCACTCATCTCATTCTCCTGTTCAGGACAAGATTCGACAACGGAAGACCGACAAAAGATGAACCAATGGGATGTACGTTCGTCCTTCGTCCGCTGTCTGTCGTCGTCGTTACCAATTCGTATACGACCCATCCTTTCGCCGCAGATGGGGCGCTTCCCAGTATTTGAACTCCGCCGCTTTTGCCCGCTCTTCGTTGAACTCCACCCCCAGCCCCGGTGCGTCGGGAACAATCAACCGGTATTCGTCCAGCACAGGCTGCACAGGAAACCAGTCCGGGTCGTAGTAGCCGCCCTGCTCGGTGGGGGAACGGCGCATCTCCAGCCAGGCAAAGTTGGGGATGGCCGCGGCCAGATGGACAGTGGCCGCGGTGCAGATGGCCCCCAGCGGGTTGTGGGGCATCACATCCACGTAGTGGCTTTCGGCCAGGGCCGCCACCTTCATGGATTCGGTCAGCCCGCCCACATTGCAAACGTCTATGCGGGCGTAATTGGTCAGCCCTTCTTCCAGATAGGGCAGAAACTGCCACTTGCTGGCGAACTCCTCACCGATGGCCAGGGGGATGGGCGTCATCCGGCGCAGGGCAGCATAGGCTGCGGGTGTCTCATCCCGGATGGGTTCCTCCAGAAAGTCCAGTGTGCCGGCCGGCATCCGCTGGCAAAAGGAGGCGGCCTCGGCCAAAGTCAGCCGGTGGTGGTAGTCCACCCCCAGCACAGGCTCCGGACCGATAGCCTCCCGCACTTTCGTCAGCCAGTGGGCGGTCTTGGCGATGGACTCGCGGGCGTCAAAGACCCCACCCGTGTCGTAGCCCGGCGCGCCGTGGAAGAAGGTACGGATGGCGGGCCAGCCCCTCTCCACCAGCAGCCGGGCGTGCTCCACCAGTTCCGGCCCCATCGCCGCTTTGGTGGTGGCAAAACAGGGAATCCACTCCCGTTGTTTGCCGCCGAGAAGCTGATAGACCGGCACGCCCAGAGCCTTGCCCGCGATGTCGTAGAGGGCGATGTCGATGGCGGAGATAGCCGCGGTCAGCACCCGCCCGCCCTCGAAGTATTGGCTGCGGTACATCTCCTGCCAGAGCGCGCCCATCCGCATGGGGTCCCGGCCGATCAGCCATTCCCGGTAATGACGAATGGCGCCGACCACGGCCATCTCCCGCCCGGAGAGACCAGATTCTCCCCAGCCGTAGATGCCTTCGTCGGTCTCCACTTTCACAATCAATTGGTTGCGGTTGCCCACCCAGACCGGGTAGGTCTTGATGTCGGTGATTTTCATAGGTGTTGGGGGATTGGGGACTGGGGAGCAGGGATCGGGGATCGGCACCTGACAAGCCGAGATGCCGCTTGCCCAGTCCCCAGTCTCCAGTCCCCGCTCCCCAGTCTACCAATTCGTATACGATCCGTCTCTGCGCCGCAGATGGGGGGCTTCCCAGTACTTGAATTCGGTGGCTTTGGCCCGCTCTTCGTTGAACTCTACGCCCAGCCCCGGCGCGTCGGGGACGAGATAGCGCGGCCCGTCCTGCACCGCCTGCACAGGGAACCAGTCGGGATCGTAGAACTGAGCCTCTTCCGTGGGGGAGGAGCGCACCTCCAGCCAGGCAAAGTTGGGCACGGCCGCGGCCAGATGCACAGTCGCCGCGGTGCAGATGGGGCCGAGAGGGTTGTGGGGCATCAGGTCAATGTAGTGGCTTTCGGCCATGGCCGCCACTTTCATGGATTCGGTCAGCCCGCCCACATTGGAGACATCCACCCGGGCGTAGTTGGTGATGCCCCGCTCGATGTAGGGCAAAAACTGCCATTTGCTGGAAAATTCCTCGCCGATGGCGAAGGGGATGGGCGTCATTGTGCGCAGGCTCTCGTAGGCTTCTGGCGTCTCGTCCCGGATCGGTTCCTCCACCCAGTCCAGCGTCCCCATCGGCATACGCTGGCAGAAAGAGGCGGCCTCGGCCACGCTCAACCGGTGGTGGTAGTCAATGCCCAGCACCGGCTCCGGCCCGATGGCCTCCCGCACTTTCGTTAGCCAGGCCGCGGTGATGCCGATGGACTCCCACGGCTCCCAGGTGTTGCCATCTGCGCCCTGATCGCCCCGATAGTTGGGCGTTGTGCGGATGACATTCCAGCCTTTCTCCACCAGCAGTTGGGCTTTTTCTATCATCTCCTGCACGCTGCTGCCCCACATAGTGGCAAAACAGGGGATCCACTCCCGCTGTTTGCCGCCGAGAAGCTGGTAGACGGGCACGCCCAACGCCTTGCCCGCGATGTCGTAGAGGGCGATGTCAATGGCCGCGATGGCCGCAGTCAGTACCCGCCCGCCCTCAAAGTATTGGCTGCGGTACATCTCCTGCCAGAGCGCGCCCATCCGCATGGGGTCCCGGCCAATCAGCCACTCCCGGTAGTGGTTGATGGCCCCGACCACGGCCATCTCCCGCCCAGAAAGGCCAGACTCGCCCAGTCCGTAGATGCCCTCATCGGTCTCTACCTTCACCACCAACTGATTGCGACTCCCCACCCAGACCGGATAGGATTTGATGTCTGTGATTTTCATTGATCTCTCCTGAAAAGAATGGAACGCGGATGACGCTGATTTGGCTGATGAACGCGGATTTTTTTCGTCTGATCCGCGTGAATCTGCTCAATCCGCGTCATCCGCGTTCTATGATTATCCCACCGCCGCGGCCAGTTTGCGCATCTCCGTGTCGGTGTAGAGCCGTTCGCCCGCAGCTGCGTTGGTGCGGGCCTGTTCTGCTGACTTTGCCCCCGGAATCGTCACGGAAACTGCCGGGTGGCTGGCAGTGTAGCGGATGGCCGCGGCCACCATCTCCGGGCCGGGCGGGACAATCTGGGCCAGCTTCTCCACCTGGGCCACCTGTTTGAGAAATGTCTGCCGGGCTGCGCCTTCGTCGTTCCAGCCGGCGCGCACCGAGTCGGTAAAGGTGGATTCCTTCGTGTAGCGCCCGGAAAGCACACCCTTGGCCAACGGTCCCCGCACCATCACGCCGATGCCGTGCTCCTGGCAGTAGGGCAAGAAGGCGGCTTCGGGGCCGCGGTTGAGCAGGGAGTAATCCACCTGCACGACGCTGCATGTGTCGTTGACATTGAATTTCTTCAGCACATCCAGGCTGTTGGTGGAGATGCCGTAGGCGCGCAGACAGCCCTCGGCCTTCAGCGCCTCAAAGCCTTCCAAATAGACCGTCGGGTCGGCCACATCCCCCTCGTGGCAGAGGATGACGTCCACGTAGTCTGTGCGCAGGCGGCCCAGAATGGCGTGGCCGCTGACCCGAATGGAGTCTACGCCGGTCTTGGGGATTTCGCCGTTGGTGCGCTTGCCCCAGTTGCCGATTTTGCTGACGATGACCACGTTGTGGCGGATGCCCGCCAGCCCTCGGCCCAGGCGAAACTCCGACAGACCGTTGGGGATGCCGTAGGATTCTGCCGTGTCAAAGAGGGTCATCCCCGCTTCGTAGGCGGCGCGGATGGTCGTCCATGCGGTGGTCTCGTCGATCTCGCCCCACTGGTTGCCGATATTCCACGTGCCCAGACCGACCACTGAAACGGGCCAGCCCAGTCTGCCGAATTGTTTGCGTAACATTGAGGTTTCTCCTTTGATAGAACACGAATGACGCGGATTGGGCGGATATATGCGGGTGGAAAATGTAGGAAGGAACACGGATTTGGCGGGTGGGATGGATTTGCACAGATCCGGCTCTGTAGGGGTATGCCTCTGTGCCTGCCCGCTTAAGAGGAAGCCGAGGATTTTACCACGCGCCTTGAAAATTCTTTAGACTCGCACGCCATCCTTTGTTGATGTAGCCCTTGCTTTCTTGGCTGTTGCGTCTACCGGAATCTACAGGCTTGCCGAATTCTATTGAGAGAATACCCGCGTTTTCTGTAATATCCCCCTGGAAGTACTCAGATGCGAATCGATTAAGCAGCGAATCCTGTGTGGTTAGGGTTGCTGACGAGGCAATTGTAGTCGCAAGTATTAAGATGTCATATATCGTGTTTCTTGGGTTCTGTTTGATGTTATATTGCGAGGCAAACGCGTAGAATAGGCTCATGCCTATTTCAGCTGCATCACGACTCAGTGGCGCACAACGTATTTCCTGTTCGAGAAGGAAATCAAACCTACGAAGAATAGTTTTTCTCATCTCCTTGCTTAGGAAGCGAAGGGCCTCATTGAATAGGCTTTTACGTCCCAAATTAATCATATCGGTGATAGCGAGATTCCCAAATTCGGATATCGTTGGATAATCGCGACCAAATTCTAAGACAATCCGATCACTACTGTTTTTTGGAAATGGATGATCTCTTATTGAGTCCGTAAACCGTTGAGGCAAAGGAACGTAATAATTTACCTTTGCCTTTTCGGGATTTTGAACAAGCAGAAACTCCTTTGCAGTAATTGAAGCTATATATTTGCGAGAAACCTTTCCCTCGTACGTATTCTTGAACGCATAGGAAATAATCTGAGTATCAAGGATTTCCATTGTTTATTGCCGCTATTTCGAAGTCCAATGACTGGTGTGTACATCGTAACCGCATTTACAGATTTCCCAATGTATTTGCTCACTACAGTAGGTTCAGAATTCTCAACCGGTAAGTGTATGAATGTCACCCGCCTCGCACACCAACTGAACAACCCGCTCCTCCCCAATCCGCACCCGGCAAACTCCCTCTCGCTCTGCCCGGATGACCACCTCGTGCAGTTTTCCATCCCGCCACGCGATATCCACCGTAAACCCGCCCCGCGCCCGCAGACCTGTGACCGACCCCGTCGGCCAGGCCGCGGGCAGCGCGGGGAGTAGGTGCAACTCCCCGTTGTGGCTTTGTAGCAGCATCTCGCAAATCCCCGCGGTGACGCCGAAGTTGCCGTCGATCTGAAAAGGTGGATGCGCGTCGAAGAGATTCGGGTAGACGCCGCCCCCGGTTGCGCTCATCTTGGCATCCGGCTCTACCGGGCGCAGCAGCAGCCGGATCATGCGCAGGCTGTGATCCCCGTCCTCAAAGCGCGCCCAGAAGTTCGTCTTCCAGCCCAGCGACCAGCCTGTGGCCTCGTCCCCCCGCAATTCCAGCGAACGCCTGGCCGCCCGCCACAGTTCCGGCGTGCCCCGCCGGGTGATCTGCCGCCCCGGATGCAGCCCGAAAAGATGGGAGACGTGCCGATGGTGATCGTCGGGGTCGTCCCAATCCTCGCTCCACTCCTGCAGCTGGCCCAGGCGACCGCTGCGCATGGGCAGCAGCCGGGGCAGGGCCGCGGCGATCTCCGCCTGCAATTCATCGGCCACGCCCAACACTTCCCCGGCCTCCAGGCAATTGCGGAAAAGGTCGTGGATCAGCGCCATATCCATCGTACTGCCCACACTCACCGCCGCGGTCTGGCCGTCCGGCGTCGTAAATGTATTCTCCGGCGACGTGCTGGGCGCGGTGACCAGAAAACGACGACCTCCCAGACCTGACAGGTCAGCAGCGACACCGACTGCGTCCGGCCCGACATCTCCACCTGCTGGCCTGTCAGGTCTGGAGGGTCTGGGGCCAGGTCTCGTATCTTCCACCAACCAGTCCAGGCAGAAACGGGCCGCCTCCCGCAGCACCGGGAAGGCAAATTCGTGTAGCCATTCCACGTCTCCACTGTAGGCGAAGTGTTCCCACAAATGTTGGCAGAGCCACGCCCCGCCCAGGGGCCACATGGCCCATTGGGGATTACCCTCGCCGTAGTTGCCCACGGGCGCGGCGTGCCGCCACAGGTCGCCGTTGTGGTGCGCGGTCCAGCCCCGGCAGCCGTAATTCACCGTCGCAATCGCCCCACCGGTCACGCTGCTTTCCGCCACGTAGCGCAGCAGGGGTTCGTGACACTCGGCCAGATTCGCCACCTCCGGCGGCCAATAGTTCATCTCGGCGTTGATATTCAGCGTGTAATTGCTGCTCCACGGGGGACGGATGTGGGGGTTCCAAATGCCCTGCAAATTGGCGGGTTGGGTTCCTGGTCGGGAGCTGGCGATGAGCAGGTAGCGCCCGTATTGGAAGAGGAGTTCGATGAGTTGGGGGTCGTTTTGCGTGGCAAAATTGGTGATTCGGTGATCGGTGGATTGGGTGATTGCGTCGGTGACGCCCAAATCCAGCGTCACCCGGCGGAAGAGGGTCTGGTGGTCCGCTACGTGGCGGGCGCGCAACTCGGCATACGGCCGGGCCAGGGCCGCGTCCAGCACAGGCAAAATGCGGCTGGACGGTTCAACCCCTTCGTGCCTCGGATGTTTGTCGAAGCCGTTGAAACTGGTGGCCGCGCTGAGAAAAAGGGTGACGATCTGCGCGCCGCTCACTCTGATCACCCCGTCTGGCGTGGCTTCCACGCGGCCATCCGGGGTGACGACGCGTAAATGTGCCTCGGCCCGCATCCCTTCGCCGTAGCGAATCGGATCGTCCCCGCTGTGATAGGGCGGGTCCACGTGAACCGGCACCTCGCAACGCATCACCACACCTGCCAGCTTTTCCGAAACCTGGCAGGTGTGACGCAGAGGACTGTCCAGCCCCACCACAAAATTGTGCGCGCCGGGCTGATCGGCGGTCAACCGCACCACCAGCACTTGATCCGGGAAACTCACAAACGCCTCCCGCCGGAACGTCACCCCATCTTGCGTGTAGTCAACCACAGCCAAGCCACTGTCCAAATCCAGCGCCCGCCGATATGCCTCCGTGTTGCTGCCCTCTGGGGACGCGGAGCGTCCGGGGGACGTTCCTGCGCGGAGCGATGGGAACGAGGAATAGCCTTCTCCTGTTTCCTCTGCGCCTCCCCGCCTCTGCGTCTCTGCGTTAAGAAACCGTATCCGCAAATCTCCCAGCGGCAGATACGCCTGGCTGTACGGCCCCTGCATCTCTTTACACAGTTCATTCGCCGCCGTGTACTCCCCCGCAAAGAGCAACCGGCGCACCTCTGGCAGCACATCCCGCGCACCGGGGTTCGTCGTGTCTTTGGGCAGCCCCGACCAGAGCGTGTCCTCGTTCAGCGCAATGCGCTCTTCCGCCACGCCGCCGAAGATCATCCCGCCCAACCGCCCGTTGCCAATGGGCAGGGCCACTTCCCAGGCGGTGGCAGGGGAGGTGTACCAGAGAGTGAGGGGATTGCTCATGCTGCGTACTCCGTGATGAATAATCTCCCAATCTCCCAATCTCTCAGTCTCAGGCAGAGGTTGAGAGATTGGGAGATTAAGAGATTGATTGGTCGTCAATCGTCAAACTTTCCCTTCACCTCGCCTAACGCCCCGTCAATCGCGCCCAGCACCCGGTCCATCTCTGCCTCGGTATGCACCGCAGAGAAGCCGTGGTGGGGCGAGACGGCGAAGTAGACCCCCCGCCGGTAGCAGCCGTCGATGAAAGCGAACTCCATGTCTTTGCGCTTGGCCGCGGCCTGGCGGTAGTTGGTCACCTCCTCGGTCACGCCGAAGTACATCCCGAAGCGGGGGCCAGCGTATTGCAGGCGCAGAGGCACGCTGTGCTGGTCGATGAGCGACTGGAAGCCGCTGTAAAAATGCTCGCCCACCGCGTCCAGCTTTTCGTAGAAGCCTGGTTTGCTGTATTCCCCCAGCGCCCCCAGGGCGCCCAGGACAGTTGTTGGGTGGGCCAGGTAGGTTCCGCTCATCTCACTGTCCCCCAGCGGGCGCAGATGCTCCATCACCCAGCGGCGGCCCGTCAGCGCGCTGATGGGTGTACCCCCGCCAAAGGCTTTGCCCAGCACGCAGAGGTCCGGCGTGATGCCCAGATACTCCTGCGCGCCGCCGGGGGCCACCCGGAAAGCGGTCAGCACTTCATCGAAGAAGAGAATCACTCCGTACTGATCACACAGTTCCCGGCAGAGCTGGACAAAGCCGGGTTTGGGCAGAATGCAGCCCTGGTCGTAGTTGATGGGTTCCATCAGCAGCACGGCGGCCTCGTCGCCATGGGCGGCAAAGGCGGCTTCCAGCGCCATAGGGTCGTTGAAGGGGACAATGACGATATTTTCCCGCACGTTGAAGGGGATGCCCGCGGACTCCGGGTAGGGAAAGGGTGCGCGCTCCGGCCCGGCCGCGTCCAGGGGCGGCGAGACGCTCAGGTTGAGCGCGTCGGCATAGCCGTGAAAGTGGCCCTCAAACTTGATGATCTTCTCCCGCCCGGTGGCGGCCCGGGTCAGACGCAGCCCGTGCATGACCGTCTCTGTGCCGGAACCGGCGTAGCGCACCATCTCGGCGCAGGGGATCAGCTCTGTCACCCGCTGGGCCAGTTGGGTGTGGTAGACCGTTTCGTAGGAGCAGATCACGCCCATCTCCAGGGCCTTCTGCACACCCGCCACAACTGCCGGGTGGTTGTGGCCCAGCAGGGACGCGCCGTGGGAGAGACACATATCCACGTACTCGCGACCCTCCAAATCGTAGACGAATGGCCCGTCGCCCCGGCTCACGTAGAGGGGATGACCGATGGCTCGGTTTGCCCTGGCTGTGGCCGAGACGCCGCCGGGCAGGTATTGTTGGGCAAGCTGGTAATGTTCGCTGGTGGTGGTCATAGGAAGTTCCTGTAATTTGGACTTTTGTTGATGTCGGATTTGTGCTAAAATGCGGCCAGGAGGCATGAAAAATGGCTGAGAAAATGTCGATTCAATCAACAGAAACGGTAGCCGCCAATGGCGGGTCCATTGTCCCTACGGAAGAAGCGGTGATTCTTCTAGCGCGCATCGATGCGATGCTGGATGAATTGTATGCCATACGCCAGACTGTGCGCCAGTGGGCGGATGCTGAATCGGACGCGTCTGTAAATAATGCGGACGTGGTGCGCGAGCCTGTCAAGGAACTGATTCGAGACACTACAGAAAGAGTGACGATTGCGTCCACAACTCATCACACTGTCACACCGTTGACAGACAGCCTATTTGGGGCAGCCGGTCAAGGAAGCTGGGACGAAATCTCCCCAAATGCTGAGATTGAGAATCTGCAGTTTGGCGAGCCGATCAATGCGACTGACCTAATCTCCCAACTTTCCGGCTCTCTTGGACCAGCCAAACCCGATGAATTTGAATATTTTAATTCGTTTGATCTCGCCTGGGAAAGGTTTGCTGAATGACGCAGCCGGTATCCACGTTTCAGGGCGAAGCGCTTTATCTGGACACGATGATTTTCTACACCTTTTTGCGTGTCCAATCGCCGCCTGCTGAATCTTTGTTCCGATCCATTGTCGATGGCAACGTTCGGGGCCTCACTTCGGCACTGACTTTTGACGAATTGGCCCATCGGATGTTGCTTGCTCTGATTCGGGATGTTTACACTGGGTCTCCGCTGGATGTGCTACGCAAGGACGAGCGGCGGATAATTGCCGAATTTTTCCCGAAATTGGAGCCACAACTTGTGAAAATTCAATCTCTGCCGAACTTGTTGATTGTTGACGTGGCGGCGGTGGACGTGGTAGCAATGCGCAAAAATATTCGTGATCATCTCCTTCGGCCCCGCGACGCTCTCCACCTGGCCGCCATGCAAAAAGTCGGCTGCTTTCACCTGGTCAGCCAGGACAGCGACTTCGATCACATCCCCGGAATCACCCGCTATACCCTCATGTAACGCCACTACACGTGGTGCGTGGAACGTATACGAACATCACTTCCAGTTCACGCACTACGCATCACTTCCCCCATCGCAGCCAACTTCTCATCGCTCAGGTAGCCGTAGCGGTTGACCCAGATGCCGTCCACCGGGCTTTCCACGGTCAGGGCAAAGCGGCGGCGAAAGTCGTCCAGGGGGCCGTAGCCGTGGACCAGCGCGTGAACCTGCGCTCTGCCGCCCACTGCGCGCACCACCTGACGCAGCTTGCGCGCCTGGGTCTCCGCGGGGATGGGATGGGCCTCTTCCGGCTCCGGGTAGTGGTAGTAGGCCAGAGTGCGTCCCCCCTGCCCCGGCTCGGCAATGTCCATCAGATGGACTAGCGCGGCCACCAGCAGCCCCTCGTCCAACCCCGGATTGGCTTCCAGCAATTCTCGCCCCCAGTACTCCACCATCTGACACCAGTGCATTGTGTAGAGTTTGGCCGAAACCGAGCCGCAATTGTCGCCGATCCGGGCGAAGTCCAGCCCGGTGAAAAAGCTGTAGGGAGCCATAAAAGCGTTGGCGGAAAGTTCTTTCTGAGGCCCCGCGGCATCGGTGACAGCAGCCCGCCAGTCGGCCAAAAGGTCCGCCGAGAGTGCAGCCTTCAGCCGAAAGAATTCGGCCACGCTGGGGAAGCGGACGAGTAGGCTCGCAAGGGCGTAGCGCCCGCCATCGGCCTCGGCAAAGTCGGCGATGTCGTCGTTGCGCAAACTGCCGTGGAGATAGCGCCAGAAGGCCAGGGTTTCGGCCCGGATAGCGGCGAAGTCGAAACCGTGGGCAGCAGCCCAACGTTGCACATGCGGCCCCAAATCGCTGAAGAGTTCGTTGAGGGTATAGCAGGGATACTCCGGCCAGTCCGGGCGGATGCCGTCGATCTCCGGGTATTGGGCGAAGATGTCCCGACACCAGGCTCGATTCCAGGCGCGCACGGCAGGGGAGGCCAGGCTGGCCGTGTCTGCCATTCGGTAGGGGGGCAGTGAGCCATCGGGCAGGCGGGGCCGGTCCTCGTCGCGCAGGCCCGCGGGCGCGGCCGCGCTGGTCTGGATGTAGACCCGCATTCCCCGCTGCTTGGCCGCGCCAATAAACTCCCCAATCACCGGCCCTGCGCTCTGGGTGAGATCGTTGGCTGGGCGGGGCTGATAGGGGCTGTCGGCGAAGATTTCAGGCCGGAAGGCGTGGCCCGGCGCAGTGCGCAGCCAGAGTCCCCGCTGGCCCCAGAGAGGGCGGTCAAAGAGGCGGGGGCTGGTTCCGCCGTCGTCGGGCGGCTGGTAGCTGCCCTCCCCCTCCCGTCCTGGCGCGGTGACCGATGTGTTGACCGCTACCGCGTTGACGCCTGCTGCTTGCAGACGATCCAACACCGGCTCCACCCCTTCCACCTGAAAGAAGGGGCTGAGGGTGGTGACACCGAGAAAACGGGGGCTGGAGGACATGGGGGGGGGGCTCCTGGCTGCTGGTGGAAGCAGATGGAATGATCTGAATCACTCTGCCCTATTGTGCCACAGAAGCAAGCGAAGGGCGAACGGCACGGTAGAAGTGGTGCTTCGTAAAGGGTCGCGGGGTTGTGGATCTGTCATCCGTGTTGTATTTTCAGGCCAAAGGCCGCCCGCCGTCCACCGGCACAATATTGCCAGTCATAAATGTGAGTTTGGCGGCCACAGCCCAGACGGTCTCCGCCACATCTTCGGGGGAGGCCAGCCGTTTGAGGGGCGTCAGTTCGGCCTGCTGCTGAATGTAGGCCGGGTCCATCCGCTTGGCGTATTCGCCCAACACCCAGCCCGGCGAGACCGAGACCACCCGCACTTTCGGGGCTAACGCTCGCGCCAGGGAGCGAGTCATGGAATCCATTGCGGCTTTGGACGCGCAATAGGCCACATTGCTGCCGATGCCTGTGACCCCGGCCACTGAGGAAAGGTTGACAACTGTACCGCCCTCACCGGCCATCAGCAATTCTTTGCAGGCCCGGATAGTGGCAAAAGCCCCCCGCCAGTTGGTCTGAAAGATGCGGTCGATCCACTCGTCGCTGAGCGCGTCCATATCCGCGTGGGGGACCGGGGTGGTGATCCCAGCATTGTTGACCAGCAGGTCCAGCCGCCCGTAGCGTCCGGCAATCTGGGCGGCCAGTGCGGCCAGTGCGGCGCTCTCTGTCACCGACGCCTGGACGACCAGATGATTTTCGCCTGCCAGATCGTCGGCCACCGCGCGGGCTTTGGCTTCGTCGCTGTGATAGGTGATGACCACACTGGCCCCAGCCCCGGCCAGCCGCCGAGAGATGGCCGAGCCGATGCCGCCGCCCCCGCCGGTGACCAGGGCGACCTGTCCTTGCAGGGATGAGTTGTTTGTCATATCTTTCCTTCCCCTAAAGTCCCCGACACGTCACGGACTTCGACGCCGGGATCCCAATGCACAGGCTGCCAGGGCGAGAAAGTGCCGAGGACGTTGCCGGGTCACTTCTTCCCATAGCGTTTCACCCGCAGATCGGCCTGGGCTTTGTGGCCCCAGAAGCTCTCGATGGCGCAGAGTCGGGCGCAGTATTCGCCCACTAACGCGCTGGCTTCGTCGGTCAGCACTTTTTGGTAGGTCACAGTTTTGAGGAATTTGCCTACCCACAGACCGCCGGTGTAGCGGGCCGCCTGTTTGGTGGGAAGGGTGTGGTTGGTCCCGATGACTTTGTCCCCGTAGGCCACATTCGTGCGCGGCCCCAGAAAGAGCGCGCCGTAGTTGGTCAGCGTGCGCTGGAAAAAGTCGTTGTCTGTCGTCAGCACTTCCACGTGCTCACTGGCGATGCGGTCGGCTTCGACCGCCGCTTCCGTATGATCCGCCACCAGAATCACCTGCCCGTACTCCTGCCAGGCCACCCCGGCAATGTCGGCGGTGGGCAATGTCTCCAACTGGCGGCCAATCTCTACCTGCACGGCTTCGGCCAGGCCGCGGCTGGTAGTGAGCAGCACCGTCGGGCTGGTGGGTCCGTGCTCGGCCTGGCCTAGCAGGTCCGTCGCCACCAGTTCTGCATCGGCGGAATCGTCGGCGATGACCAGCACTTCGGTCGGCCCAGCCAGCAGATCGATGCCTACTTTGCCGAACAACTGGCGTTTGGCCTCGGCCACATAGACGTTGCCCGGCCCCACCAGCATATCCACGGGGGCCACCTCCTCCGTGCCCAGGGCCATACGCGCAATCGCCTGCACTCCGCCGATGATGTGGATTTCGTCTGCACCAGCCAGGTGCATGGCGGCGATTGTCTCTCGGGGCAGTTCGCCGTTGATGGGCGGCGTGGAGGCGATCACCCGGGGCACGCCCGCCACTTTGGCCGTCAGCACGCTCATATGGGCCGAGGCCACCAGCGGGTAGCGGCCACCGGGCACGTAGCAGCCCACACTGTTGACAGGGATATTCTTGTGGCCGAGGATGACGCCGGGCAGGGTCTCCACCTCCACATCCAAAAGGGCGGACCGCTGGGCCTGGGCAAAACGGCGAATCTGGGTCTGGGCGAAGGTCAGGTCATTGAGAGTCTGGGGGGATACCTGGGCCATTACGTCGGTGATCTGCTCATTTGACAGGCGAAAGCTGGGCGGGTCCCACCGGTCAAGACGTCGGGAGAGTTCCCGCACTGCGGCCTCACCCCGTTGGCGAATGTCGTCCAACATCGCCGTCACCGTCTCCCGCACTTTGCGATCAGCCTCATAGAGTTCTGCGTCGCTCTTGCCAGCTTTCAAAATTTCTGCCACCGTTTGTACTCCTGTACTGAAAATAGAACACGGATGACGCGGAAAGGATGGATTCGCACGGATTATATCTGCGTCCTCAGTGCCGCGTTTCCTTTTAACCCAGTATACACAATTTTCATCTCATGCAGCACCTCTTTACCCCGGCATCCCCACCTGCTTGCCCCGCAGGTCCAATGGCGGGGGCGGCCAGTGGATGCCCCGCTGACCGGAAAGTCCCCGGTTGGGGCCGGGCCGATAGTCCCGCTCCGGCCAGCCAACCAGTCTTCCGTCCTGCACCCATGCCTCATCCCCGCCGTAGAGTTCGCCGATGAGCCGGGCGGTCAGCCGCTCCCGCGTCGCCGCGTGCCCCGGGGATGCGCTCAGATCGTTCTGCTCCAACGGGTCGGCGTCCATATCAAAGAGTTGGGTGCAGTTGCCTGTGGGGTAGTAGATGAGCTTGAACGGCTGTTCCCGGATCATGCGCGTCCCCATCGGCCCGTCGCCCACTTCGCCGTAGAGATAGTCCCGACGCCGATCGCCCACCATTGAAATCCCCTCGACGGTCTCCGGGATAGGAATCCCCGCCAGGCTGAGAAGGGTGGGCATCACATCCTGCCAGCCGACCAGCCGGTCATCGGTCGTGCCAGCCGGTGTGCGCGGATCGCCCTGGGGTCCGAGGAGAATCATCGGAATGTTGGCCGCATCGTCGTAGTAGAGCCGTTTGGCCCACAGGCCGTGGTTGCCCAGCATATCCCCGTGGTCTGCGGTGAAGCAGATGACTGTATTTTCCAGCAGTTGTTCTTCCCGCAATGTGCCGATGACCAGGCGCAATTGATGATCGATGTGGGTGCAGAGCGCATAAAAGGCTCGGCGAATTCCCCGCAGTTCTGCCGGGGAGAAATCTGTGCCGTAGCGCTGCTGGATCACCCGCAGGGCGTAGGGTAGCTCCTCGGCGGCCTGGGCCCAGGGGCTGCTATGGGGCAGAGGAATCTCGGCGTCGGCGTAGAAATCCCAGTACCACTGGAGCGGAACCAGGGGCGGGTGGGGGTGGCAGTAGGAGAGAAACCAGAAGCCGGGCCGGGTGGGGTCCCAACGGCGGATCATCCGGCACATCTGTTCCGTGGCCCAGTTGGTCACGTGCGTCCGTTCGGGCAGATGCCAGGCCCGGTAGACATATTCGTTGTTGCTCATGCCGTGGCCGTAGGAGAGACCGGGATAGCCCTGCTCGGCCAGCCAGAGGTCGTAGTCGTCGATGGCCCCCAGAATCGGCCTACCCTCTTCGCTCAAAATCACGTCATCGAAGCCGATGCGGTCCCGCTGTGGAAAGACATGCAGCTTGCCCACCGCATAGGCCTGATAGCCAGCATCCCGGAAGGTCTGGGCCATTGTGGGCAGCCGGGGCATAGGTTCCTGGACTGCGAACTCCC
>CAMDQF010000121.1 GCA_945905745.1 Litorilinea aerophila | reverse complement strand
GGCCGGTCCACCGGCCGGCCCACCCGCCCACAGCCTCTTTGTGATGGCCCGCCTGCTGGGCACACCGGATCGGCTGCTTCTCATCGATCCGCCGGCGGATGTGGCGACGCGCTTTACACTGGCCGAAGAAAATGTGGTCGTCTTCACCGGCGCGTCGGTGGAGACAGATCTGCCCAGCCTGCAAACCCAGCCGGGCGGCGTGGCCCACATCAGCATCGGCGAGCATCTGTTGGACATCTACAGCCAGCAGACGGGCAATGTCATCTATTTTCCCACATTGGGCCTCCTCTGCGGCGGCGAATTCGGCAGCGATCTGGCCCTGCCCCGGCTCGCCGCTGGCTCGGATGGGAGCGACGCCATCGATACCCTACGCCTGCTGGCTCAGACGGTCAAGCAGCGGCGGATGGAGCTTTACATTCCCCGTGTGGGTTCCCTGAGCCGGGATCGGGTGGAGGTGATGGGGCGGCTGGCCGGGGATGTGAGCTATCTGCATGGGTTGCGCCGCACAGTCACCGCAGCGGCGCAGCAGGGCGAAGCGCTGGAACGGGTCGAACAATTGGCCGCCGCGCTTCTGCCGGAGAACCGGCGCACGCCCTTCTGCCGGGCAATTCACGAGGAGAATGTGGAACGGCTGTGGCAAGTGAACACTGAGCAGTAAGCAGTAAGCAGTAAGCAGTAAGCAGTGAACAGTCTGATGACGGTACATTCCAACTGATTACTGATTACTGCTCACTGATTACTGATAACTGATTACTGTTCACCCAAACAGCCCGCCCTGGCTGGGCAGGTCGGGATAGACCGCGCCCAGATGAGCATAGGCGGATCGGGTTGCCAGGCGGCCCCGGGGTGTGCGATCCAGAAAGCCGAGCTGGAGCAGATAGGGTTCCACCACATCCATAATCGTATCGGCTTCCTCGCTGATGCTGGCGGCCAGAGTTTCCAGGCCGACCGGCCCCCCATTGAACTTATGGATAATAGCATTCAACACCCGTCGGTCCAGATCGTCCAGCCCCAAATGATCGATTTCGTGAATCGCCAGGGCTTCGTCGGCCACCTGCTGGTTGATGATACCGTCGGCGCGCACCTGGGCGTAGTCCCGCACCCGGCGCAGGAGACGCAGGGCGACACGGGGTGTACCGCGCGAACGGCGGGCAATCTCCCGCGCGCCGATGGCATCAATAGGCATTTCCAGCAGCGCGGCGGCGCGCACAACAATCTCCTGTAACGCATCCTCGCTGTAGAAATCAAAGCGCTCCACCACACCGAAGCGGGCACGCAGGGGCGAAGTCAGCAGGGCGAGGCGGGTGGTGGCCCCGATGATGGTGAAGCGGGGCAGCTTCAGACGGATGCTGCGGGCGCTGGGGCCGCTGCCCACCGTAATATCCAAAACAAAATCCTCCATTGCCGGGTAGAGAATCTCCTCTACAACCCGACCCAACCGGTGAATTTCGTCAATGAAAAGAATATCGCCCTTGCGCAGGTTGGTGAGGATGGCGGCCAAGTCCCCGGCTTTTTCGATGGCGGGTCCGGCGGTCGGTTTGAGATTGCCGCCCATCTCCGCGGCCAGAATGTGGCTGAGAGTCGTCTTGCCCAGGCCGGGCGGGCCATAGAGCAGCACGTGATCCAGGGATTCACCCCGCCCTTTGGCCGCCTCCACCAGAATGCGTATTTTGTCCCGCAGCCGCTCCTGGCCAATCATTTCGTCCAGGGAGCGGGGGCGCAGCGCGTAGTCAACCCGTTGGTCTTCAGGTTGCTTCTCGCCGGAGATGGCCCGTTCGGGCGTTTCCTTTTCACTGCGTTTCGGCTCGCTTGGGTCAATCGCCATCGCTCTGTCCTCGGACTGCTGGTGTGAAGCAGATAGCTACTTCACAAATTTGTGTGAATTTGAATTCGATCCGAACGAGTGTGCTATACTATCATACCAGAAAAAAGAATTCAGAAGAAATTGTCGTCAGAATTCAGATTGACGAAATGGCAAAAAACTGCTATAACTGGACAGCGTTTTTTCCGTAAATGGCTACCTATTCCACCGTCGGAAGGGTATTGTCTGTTTATCTGTGTAGGATGGAAGGATTGGAATGGCAAAGCAAGAGACTTTAAGCAAAGAACAGATCCACCTGGAGGCCGAACGTATACAGGTGGGGTCTGAATTGGAGAACCTGCGGGCGGCTATGCTCAACGAAGTAGACACGGAGCCGGACGAGGGGGACTCGGAGATTTTCGAACGGGAAAAGACCGCTGCGCTCATCGCTGTGCTGGAGCGTCGTATGCAGGACATCGAACACGCGCTGCGCGCAATAGAGAAGGGGCAGTACGGCCTTTGCGAGCGATGCGGCAATCCCATCGAGCCAGAGCGGTTGGAAGTCAAGCCCGATGCCATTCTCTGCCTCAATTGCCAGCGGGAAGTGGAAGCCATCAACAAACGCAACCGGGGCCGCGCACCAATCCGCTGGTAGCACACCCGTAACCATCTTCTGGCCGGTGTCCAAGCCCGAATCGAACACAATAAGCAATGAAAACGGGACGCAAAGGTCGCACAAACGACGCTGAAAAAGATGATTACCGCTGATAGAATCAGCGGTAATCATCTTTTTCAGCGTTATCTGCGTCCTGTTTTTGGCTAAGGAGACCCCATGTCCGGCAATCTCTACGCATCCACACATCCGCTGGTGGCCCACAAACTGACCCAACTGCGGGATGTAAAGACCGACTTTCGCAGCTTTCGTTCGATTGTGGACGAGCTGGCGATGATTCTGGCCTACGAAGCCACCGCAGACATGACTACCCGATCCGTGCCTGTGCAGACGCCGTTGACGGTTGCATCTGGTCACAAGTTTGATGAGCAGGTGGGGCTGGTGCCTATCCTGCGCGCCGGGCTGGGAATGGTGGACGGAATGCTCCACCTATTGCCCCAGGCCGAGGTCTGGCATCTGGGCTTCTACCGGGACGAAGAGACCCTGCAACCGGTGATCTATTACAACAAAATGCCCGCCGATCTCTCTACCCACACCTGTTTTGTGCTGGACCCGATGCTGGCAACCGGTGGATCAGCGATTGCCGCGGTGGACATCCTACGCTCCAGGGGTGTCAATCGCATCAAATTTGTGGGGTTGCTGGCCGCGCCGGAGGGGGTGGCGGCGCTCCACGCCAAATACCCGGATGTGGCGATTCATGTGGCAGCGGTGGACGAACGGCTGACCAATGCGGGCGATGCCAGTGCTGGCTATCCGCCCGGTTTTATCTGGCCCGGTCTGGGCGACGCCGGAGACAGACAGTTTGGCACTGGTTGAAGCAGACAGTTTGCGTTACAGAATCCCGTAGCACGGGCCGTCCACTTGCGCAGGAGGAACTATGCGAGAAAGCCACACAGCCGTTGTCGAACGCAATACCACTTGGCGCGGTGAATTTGCCACTGAGCCTTACGAGTGCGCCTGGGCCGGGGAAGCCATTTTCTTTGTGCGTTGTCTGGCCGTCGAAGGGCTAGAAGAGTACGATATAGCGGCGGCCCATGTGCAGATTTCGCCTGACGGGATTCACTGGTGTAAGGAAGGCGAGATTCTATATCTTCCGACTACGACAGATGCGGTGACATTCGAGCGCGTTACCCACTTTGGCGGCTGGCTGCGGCTGGCAGGGGAATTGCGGGAAGGGGCGGCGCTGACGGTGCTTGTCTATCTGGCGTTGAAAGAGTAGAGGGCAAGGCGAACGCGGTGAGGGTTCCGCGCAAAATTGACACGGAACCCTCACTCCACAACTTTCCAACTCTATCCTATGTCAGTCCCCGAAGAGACGTTCATAGTCTGCATTGTAACTCACATCCCAGCCGCTGCCGTCGGTATAGGAGACATCCAGCCCGGCGCCGGCCTGCATACAGGCCCCGTCACCCCACCAGCGCTCGGCCCAGTCACCCCAGCTCGACGGGTCGCAACTGCCCACACCACCAGCAATGTACCCCTCTCCCGTGAAGTTTTCCTGCCCATTCACCTGCTGATAGCGCAGTTTCAGGTCGCCCCGGGCGTCGATGGCACACAGGACACGCCCATAGACCGCCGGGTTGAGGATACCGCCGAAGTTCTCGCTGGGGCCAGCCAACTGCCAGTACCAGAAGGCGATCTCCGCATCGGCCTGCAAACTCAACAGACAGCCGTTGCCGATGATGGGAATCTGCCCGGCATAGACCCGCAGATAGAAGCCGGTCATATTCCCGACCAGTTCGCCCTGCAAGTCGGCTTCGATCTGGGCCATCGCGTCGGCGAAGTTGTTCTGCAACACCTCGCTCTCCGGGTTGACGTGTCCGGCCAGCAGATCGCCGCCGATCAGAATCTCCCCGTTGCCTGCTCCAAAGCTGCCGTCAAAACTCATGCCCAGGTAGTTCATATCCCTGCCGATGCCCAGCACAGCCGAGCCGTTGTCGATGGTAACACTACCAGACTTCAGACCGTAAAGGGTCAGGCCGCCCTCAAACTGGGGCTTCGTCGAGTTGACAATCAGCGTCGCGTCGAAGGAATCCAGTTTGTCGTTGAACTTGCTGCTCTGCACATTCTTGCCCACCAGCATAAAGTCCCCGTGGCGCTCGATAGAGACGGTGATGCGGTCGGCGTAGAAGAGCGGCGGCTCCGGCTGCACTGCCGGGTTTTCGGGCAAAGGCACAAACTGATCCGGATTCTGATTCCGGCCTTTGATTTCTACCTGGCTGCTCAGATGGAAGCGCTTGAACTGGGTTTCCAGCCCCTCGCCCTCCACCTGCACCAGACCCCGCAGGCGGCGGATGTTCACGCCCCGATCCGCCAGCAGCCCCTGGGTGCGACCGCCCACATTGTCCACATCCAGCAGATTGCTGATCTGTGCATCCGAGAGTTCATCCAGCACATCGGTGGTCTCTTCATAGGCGAAGGCCCCATGCAGATTCCACACCGCCTGATATTGCTGGCGGTAGACGGGTTTGGCCGTGGCGTTGATCGCCAGTTTGTCCGACCAGCCATCCAACTGGGCTGGTGTGGGCAGGCCGATTCCCTGGGCCTGGGCCAACGCCCGCAGGGGCGCAACACCCGCGCTCAGCCCCAGATAGACCCCCGCCCCTGTGGGGGAGATGACCGTGCCCGTGTCCAGTTGCAGGATTTGCAGCTTAGCCAGTCTCTCCGCCACAACTTCGGTGTTCAACAGCGGATCGGGCACACCGGGAATGTCCAGGTAGTGATCGGGCACAAAGCGGTAATCTTTGAATCCCACAAACAGCCCGCTTCCCGCTGCTGCATTATAGACGTGGACCAGATGGTCGTAATCGAAGGTGATGTTGACGCGAGCCAACTTCACCCACTCTTTGCTCACCCGGGGCTGGGAGGCAAAACCGGTCAGGTTCGCATCCCAGGCCGCCATCACAATCGCATCACCACTGGCCCCGGCCTCGATGACCACCGGGCCGAAGTAGGGAGCCACCGGCACACCGGCCAGGCCGATGAAGCCATTGTCATTCCAGACCGCCGCAGCCGGCGCGGTCACAGTGGTCGCATCCGCGGTCCACACAGGCGCTTCGCCGGAGCCAGCGCTGTACCAATCGCTCAGCCGGAAGCGCTCCAGCAGATAGGGGAAGCGCTGGAAGCGGTAGTCGGGCCGGTCATACTTGGGGCCGCTGGTCGGGTCGTCGTGGAAGTTGCCGTCCGTCTCGAAGGCCAACTCCGCGGGCAGCACCCCGTTGTTCTCTGCGCTGCTCTTGCCCACTGTCAGGTGGGGCAGGTCGATCAGCTCGCCCAGGAACCAGAGAATCGTGGGCTGGCCCAGGGTCTGGCGGAACTCAGCCGCGCTGAAGCGTGTATCCGCCTCCCAGAAATCCAGCCGATGCGCCTGTTCGCCCTCGGGGATACGCCCGCCGCCGATACAGGCCGCTTCCTCGTCCGAAGCGCCGTTGAGATTGCCGGTCAGCCAGATGTCCACCAGGTGCACATCCACATGGCTAGGGAAGGGCAGGTGAACGAAGCCCCGGATATCCGTGTCCAGCAGAGCGTTGTCCAGGAAGTGCAGGTCGAAGCGTTCGGGTCGGAATTCGTAGCCGTGAACTTTCATCTGGCTGTCCGCGCTGTAGAGGGGGATGTGGCGCTGGGTCATCCCGGAGCGGCGCAGATAGGCATCCATCGCCACATTTCCGAAGATGGCTGTGTCGCCACAGTTGGCCCAGGCCAGGGTCGCCGCGGCCTGTCGTCGGTTGAAGCCCGGTTCCATCTCGCCGGGCAAGACCCCATCCGGGATGGCAACCGGCGTGGCAGAGGTGGGATGGACGGCCCACATCACCGACTGGGCGATACCGCTGCCGTTGTGGAAGGCGGGCAGACCCGGCGTCGTCAGGCGGCCCTGATAGAAGTCCCAGCCAGCCGCGGGGGTGGCGAAGGCATCCCAATCCACACCGGGCAGGGTCACCGCGCCGGTCAGATCGCCGTCCGGGCCGACTGTCAACCCGGCGAAGCTGCCCTGCACAGTAGCCTGCTGGCTGCCGTCGATGGTCTGGTGATAGCGTACTTCCACCGTGCCAGCCCCAATCGTGCCGCCGGTGATGTGATTGTCCCCAATTGTCAGCGACAGCCCGCCGCTGGCCTGGACGTGAAAGGCGAAGGGGTAGGAGGCGAACCATTCCAACTCCTCATTGGTGCTAAACGAGCCGTCCAGCCCCGCGGGTGTGAAGGTCGCCGCGCCGCCGGTCATCGGAGCCACCAGCATACGCTCGTTGGCGAAGCGGGTGTCAGCCAGGCCGCTGTAGGGCGACGTGACCAGGGGGTGGCTGTCGTTGTAGCGATCCACGTAGCGGGTACAGGTCGCGCTCATCGCAATTTCAGATTCGCTGATCTGCACCACACCCGACGGCATGACTTCGATGGGCAGGGTTTCCAGCCGGAAGGCCAGAACCGGGTTGGTGCAGGGTGAACCGCCGAGCACAGGCGGAATGGTACGGGTGAAGCGCAGGCTGTGGGTCATACGTGCGCCGGTCACTCGCAGCCGTTGGGAAGCGTCGCCCACCTCGTCGCCCACAGTGAAGGCGTCGCCGCTGAAGACGTCCAGGGTGGCCTGGGCCCAGTTCCGCGAGCCGAACCAGGGCTGGAGAGTAATGCCGATCAGTTGATAGGTCCAGCCGCCGGGCGCTTGCAGCCAGAGACCACCGCCGGGCAGGCCGGTGAAATCCACCTGGGCCGTGCCGCTGCAGACGTAGCCGTCGGCGTTGACAGTCAGCCCGCTGAAACTCATGGGCACGGGGATCGTATCTTCCCCGGTCTCCACCAGCAGCCAGCCGCCACCGCTCACATTGCCCGGGCCTGCATTGTTTTCGTTGATGCCCTCAATCGCCACCTGAAAACCGCCGCCAAAACGGAAGTTGTAGAGAGGAGCGTCCGGATGGACCACTGGCCGACAGGTTGCCAGGGGGAATGTCGGCGGATCCGCCACCGGGCCAGGGGTGTGGATATTCTGCGGCTGACTGCACAGGCCCGGCTGGCGTGCTTCGCTGTAGCCGGTCGGTTCACCATCCCGGGTGAGGAAGGTGACGACGACGTAATAGTAACAGCCCCGCTGTGCGCTCTCGTCATGATAGAAGATGGCGCTCCCTGTGGTTTCCAAAATCGGTGTAATCTGTGTGAAATCGCTCGCCGCCTTTGTGCTGCGAAAGATCGCATAGTGGATGATCCCATCCGGCGCAACGGGCGTAGCATCCACCAGCAGGGAAGCGGTGGCGGTAGCCGGATTCCAGGAGGGCGAGACGCCGGTCCAGGAGAGTTCGGTCAGCGGACGATTCTCGCCGGGCAGAACCCGATGCCCATGCGGTTCGGAGATCGTTTCGTTGATCCCGGCAGCCGAGGGCAGCGCGTGGACCCGGTAGGTATAGTGCTCGTCCTGCTCCACACTGGAATCAGTAAAGCTGCGTTTGCTCGGATCGATGCCGACGAAATTCTGGGTTCCGTTGCTGTCCTGCCGCTCGACGACAAACTCGCCCAGCATCGGATGGGCAGCCATCTCCCAGTGCAGCGTCGCGGCCCAGTTGCCCGGCCCTTCGAAGACGCTCTCGATCTGCGTGAGTATCGGCTGGGCCAGTTGGTCCGGGTTGTCCGAATCGATGTCCACCAGAAAGGCCGGGAAGGCGTCGATGTCGCTCAGGTTGCCGTATTCGTCAGAGAGAATCAGGCGGCAGGCCACATCTTCCAGATGCAGGGGCGGCTGGTAGATGGCTTTGATCGTCGCCACCCAATCCAACCCCAGAAAGTCAGCCGCGTCGATATCGGTCAGGAAAAGCTCTTCCCCGTCCGGGCTGAAGCGGCAGTTCAGGCGGATGCTCACCGAATCGCTGACGATATTCACACACTGGCTGTTATCCGGGTCTGCCGGATTTTTGCAGGTGGTGGGGGTGATGTCTAGCTGGCTGGGCGCTGTGGTGTCGTGGATGATGGCATAGACTGCCTGGCTGGGCGCGCTGCGATTGCCCGCGGCGTCCAGCGCCACCACCCGATACCAGCAGCCTTCCGGGTCCAGTGGATCGTTGACACAGGGCGCTGCCCCATCGCTCCAGGCGAACTGGTTGCCAGCCAGGGTGGCTACGTCAGTCCAGCAATCACCGATGGCGCAGTGCATCTCTTTGCTGCGCTGGATCACAAAGCGGGCTACATCTGCCGGCGTGGAATGTTCCCAGATCAGGTTGACTTGGGTGCTGTTGTCCACGGCTACGGCTGCCACATTTTCGGGCGCGACCGGCGGCAGATAGTCTATGGCGGCGATGGTGACCGGCGCGCTGCACTGGGCAGCGTCCTGAGGCCAGCGGATGGGCTGGTTGAGCAGGTCCCGAGGGGCCACACAGAGAGTGTGCACGGCGTAGTCGCCGGGTGCATAGCGGAAAAGATAGTCTGTGCCAGCACTGGTGTTCGGGCCAGGCACGACAATCGCGTCGCCCTTGGCCGCGTTGACATCCACCACCTTTACCCCATCCACCACCTGCCCGCCTTCACTCAGGGCGACAGCACGGAAGACGTCGTAGCCGATGACCAGCGCACCGTCAGCCAGGGCCGGGTTGTTCAGCGCCCAGTCCAGATAGATCTGGCCGTCGTAGCGTCGGTTGCGCTGGTAGCGCCCCCAATTGCCATCCCACGTCTCCACATCCAGAGAGCCAGCCGTCAGATTGGCCGGCGCGGCCAGGGGTGTGCGCTGGCCCGCGCTCAGGTTGACCTTGCCCATTTCCCGGGGTGTGCCGCCGGGTCCGGCGGTCGGGGCCACTACCCGATAGGTGTAGTCGGCACCGGGCGTGATGGCGGTGTCCAGATAGCCCCAGCCCAGCATCAGAGCCAGGGGATAGTATTGGTTGGTCATATGTACCCCAGCCAGGCCATTTCCATAGAGGAACTGGAAAATATCGCCTATCGCGGTCTGGGCCGGGTCGTGGCTGAAATCGCCGGTCTGGATGACAGAGGCCCCGGCCAGTGTCGTCAGATCAGGCCAGCGGGGGTCTGTGTTGTTCAGCAAATCCTCTGCGGCAATGGGGTTGGTCTCCGGTGTGACTGTGGCGATGAGACTTTCCGGACCGCCATTTTCGCTGCGCCAGACCTGAAAGCTGGCAGTGGCACAGTCGTCCCAATACCAGCGCAGGAGCGTGCGGTTTTCATCAGTGGCGTAGAGCAACCCGGGCAGCTCTGTCTCCACAGTGCCGCTGGTTCCCGTCGTCCCCGGCAGACAGTCGATATTCGTGCCGCCGAGGGCTTCGGCCACATGGACCACACCCTGGAAGTCAGGCTGGGCATCGCTGAAGAAGGGGAAGACGCCTGCCTCGACAAAGCGGAAGGTGAATTCATCACTGGCCTCCACGTCGCCACCCAGAAATGGGGGTACACTGGTCACCCCAGCCATTGCTGCTGCGTGGGCGACGTTGTCGGCTCCCGCCACTGTGGGCAGGAAGATGCGGTTGGCAAAACCGCTGATCAGCCGCAATGGGCTGTTTCTCTGGTTGCGCCAGGTGACGGTCTGCCCAGCCTGAATGTAAACTTCGTCAGGCGAGAAGCCGCTGTCAGTCCATCTGATGACGACAGCAGCACTACTGTTGGGGGAAGCCGCGGGATGGGATGCTGCCAGACTGTTTGCGGCCAGAGTCATCACAAGGAGCATCAGGAGTATGGCGGTGCTCGTTATTTTACGAAAACTGTGAAATGTTTGGTTCTGCATGAGGATATCCCTGCTTTCTGCCTAAGCCCGCTGGGGGGCCAATGTCGGTTCGTTCTCTTTGTTTCTCTGACCCTGGCTGCTGCGTAAAACCTGCCAGACAATGCGCGGGTGGAAGAGAGTCGTGGGTGAAGCCAGCATATTTTGCACACGGGCAAAGACGGCTGCAATCTCCGGGTTGTCGATCATCGCCGTCAACACCCGGTCGAAGTAGCTCTGCACCAGCCGGGTGATGGGGTCTGGCTTGTAGTCTACCCCGGCGCTGGGCCAGCGCAGGTCCTGGCCGGTTGCCATCTGCCAGGGAGCGGCGATGACCTTTGCCAGTGTGCGCTGGAAACGCCGGGCCAATCCGGTGGGATCGTCCGCCGGGTGCCGGCTCAGGCTGCCCAACATTTCGTCCAGTGTCAGCGCGGCCAGCGCGGCCACCGTCATCCCCTGGCCGTAGACTGGGTTCAAGGCGTAGACCGCATCGCCCAGGGCCAGCATCCCTTCCAGATAGCGGGGCAGGTTGTCGTAGTGGCGCAGGCGATTGGCGGCCCGACGGTAGCCGAGAATATCGGTCAGCGGCTCTGCCTGGCTCAGCGCTCTGTGCAGTTCGGGCACAGGCACGCTGCGGGCAAAGGCCAGAAAGCCTGCTTCGTCTGTGGGCGGATGATCGCCGTTTAGTCCTGTCAAAGTGACGTGCCAGCGATCCCCTTCCAGGGGGACGATGATGCAGCCCCGGCTCTGTTGCGGAGCCTGGGCAATGCCGTAGAGAGCCTTCCACGTGCCCGCATAGTGGGCCGGGCGACGGTAGATGCGGGTGGCATAGCCAGCCTGGGCGTCCACTGTCGTCTCTGCTGGGGGCGTGTAGCCCAGTTCTGCCAGCCATTCAGGCAGGCGCGAGCTACGCCCGCTGGCATCCACAACCAGGTCGGCGTGGATAATCTCTTCTACTGCGTTCACCTCTCTGGCCTGGATACGTACACCCGTGGCCCGCACCCGACCAGCATCGGTGCAGATGCCGTGAACGTCATAGCCTTCCCGAAAGCGAATCTGGGACATTGCCCGTAGCCGCTGTTGAATCGTGAATTCCAGCAGGGGGCGGCTGCACGCAACGAATTCCAGTTCGGAATCAAAGGGCTGAACAGCCACACCGCCGATGTGGAGCGAGAGTTCCGTGCCCATATTGGCGAAGATTGCGCCCTGGGCCTGCAAGTCGGCAGTGAGGCCAGGGAAGTAGCGTTCCATAATCTGTTGTCCCCGCACCAACAGGCCGTGGGCGTGGCGGGCGTGGGGTGCGCCTTTGCGGAAATCGGGCGTCTGGGGCAGCAGATCCCGTTCAATGACGGTGACTGTGGCGAAGTAGTTGGTCAGGACACGGGCGGTGAGCATCCCTGCGATGCTGCCGCCAATCACAACTGCGTGGCCTTTTTGTATGGCTGTATTCATGGCTGTTTCTCCTGAAATTATTGTGTCGATGTCCGCGCAAGGGCGGGACATTCCTGGGTCTGCGCTGTCTGGAATGCCCCGCCCTGGGCGGAACGTGTGGGAAGTGAGGCGTCAGCGGCGTACCGAGATGTACTTCCATTCGGGGTCCGTCGAGCCAGCCTGGGCGTCGTAATTCTCGCCAGTGATGATTGTGCCGTCCACCACCACATCGTCACCGCAGACAGCGGATGTCGGCTGGGGGGTAGGGGCCAGGTTGATCAGCGCGTCCAGGAATCGCTCCACTCTGTCTTCTGCTTCTGGACAATTTCCATGGAGGGCGATGCCCCGTCCACCCGCGCCCAGGCCAGGACACTGACTCCGTGGGTGATGGCGGTCTCGTCACGGCTCTCGACGACGATCTCTTCTGCATAGGCCGCCGAGGATTGTCCCCACACCGCGGCTGCTACAAATGCCACTGCTGCTGCTGTTCGTACAACTGTTGCGAAATTCATGTTTCTCTTCCTCTCTGCAATGGGTTGAAATGGGTAGTACTGCGCTGTCTCTATTGTGACAGGCTTTCGCTCTGTCCATGCCTCACAAAAGGCGGTCTGTGCATCACGCTTCCAGGTTATGCGGCCATTCGCTCTCCCTCTTGCATCACCCCGGCCAGCAGCCCATAGGCCGCGGCCCAGGCGTCACGCACATCCGCCGTGAAGGCCGGGCCGAATACTTCGCCCAGTGTCCAAAGCAGGGCCTCGCCCACAGTGGCGTAGTGGCTGGCTTGCACCCCGTAGTGGACGTGGCGCTCGCCCAGGCGGCGCACCGGTTCCAGAATCGTCTCCGGCTTGCTCAGGCCCGCCACGGCAAAGGCCAGGACAGTCATCAGTTTGCCGCCCTGCTGCTGCATATCCCCGTGGAAGAGGCGGCGCAAAGAGGGGTCGAGCACAAAGAGGCGCTGATAGAAGCGATCGGCGATCTGGTCGGCCATGGGTGCGGCCATGGCAAAGGTGCGTTGGACGGTTTCGAGCTGTTGGCTGTTCATCTGTATTTCTCCTGTTTTGCGGGAATGTGTGAATGTACTGCTCTTCAACCAGAATAGCAGGAATCGGGGGTGCTGATGCCTCACGAATAGGGGGCTATGCATCATAGAGGAAGGCAAGAGGTAGAAAGGAGCGCCGGAAGACTGGCGGAAGGTAAAAGTCGTAGTCCTGGAATCGGCTTATCCAAACAAAAAAATCTCCCGGAAGCGGTGTGCTTCCGGGAGATTTTTTGTCTATTCTGATTTGCCAGTGCTAGTGGCTAGTCGTTGCCGTGGTTGGGCGGGTCTACGACGAGCTTGGCGATGTGGGTACCCGTCGGCGCAACCAGGCCACTATTCGGGTTGAAGCCGATGTAGACTGTCGTGGCCGGCGTGTAGAAGGAGACCTGCGCATTCGCTGTGGCCACCGTCTCTGCTGCGATTCCCACAAAATAGTCCATATCACAGCCGCCTTGGCAGCTATAGAAGGCTTCGTAGTTGTGCATTGCCCCCAGCGCAGGAAAGACGACGGCGGGTGTGGATGGAATGCTGCCGTGGGGCGTCAGCGCTCCGGTGATCCGGGCTGTGGAACTCTGCACATCAATTGCATAGGAGGCGTCCGGGTGATAGAAGATCGGTGCTGCCCCCGGATTAGTCGCCAGAACCTGGGCAGTGGTCCGGAAGTGGACGTAGGGTTCGTTGTCGGCAATCTCCAGACGACATCCGGGCACTCGCTCCGCACACTGGGCCACTGCGCGTTTCACAGCGCTCTTTACATCCAAATCGCAGCGCAGATAGCCGCCGTTGAGCTTCAACTCTCCGCCGGAAACAGTCAGATTGCCCACCCGGCGGCAGGGGACAACGCTGCTCTGAACCACCAGAGGCGGTTCCTGGGGAGCGCCGCCGTCGTTATAGCCCACCACCACCTGCAAGACACCATCAGCGTTGCTTTCAAAGTCGAAGGTGAGGGACCAGTAGTAAGCGTAGCCAGCGTCAGCCTGGGCGACGGCGACAGGCTGAAAAGCGCCGAGAACCAGCGCGATGAACAGGAGAGCGGCCATCCACAATCGGCTGGCGTGGCGGTAGGGCGGGTTTGACATCTCATTCATCTTTCTACTCCTTTGTAACAGTTGACCACACGGTGCATAGAGAGTGTATCCACAGAATAGAGCAAAATTTGGCCTTCGGCTGCGTCTTTTGCTTCATTCGATATGTGATTGGTAACATACCGCTCGTTTGGGGTGATGGGTGCCTCACAAATCGACCGCTATGCATCATCTTCCACCACATTTTGCGTACATTGTTGTATAATGAATATGTAAGAACAGCATAGCATGACAAATGTCCGCTGTCAATTCATTGAACACAAATGCCTATCGAAAACAGGTTTCAGATATGCCTCGGCAATACAGACTGAAAAAACGGGCCAAAGACCAGGCAGAGACTCGCACCCGCATCGTAGAAGCGACGATTTCCCTGCACCAGGAGATCGGCGGGCCAGCCACAACCATCAGCGCCATTGCCGAGCGGGCCAGTGTAGAACGAGCCACTGTCTACCGCCATTTCCCCGACGAGCGGGCGCTGTTGCAGGGCTGCACCGGCCACTATCTCTCCCAGAATCCTCCGCCGAACCCGGCAAAATGGGCAGGAATTGACAATCGGATCGAACGGCTGCAAATTGCGCTGGCGGACATTTACGCCTATCATCGCCGGACGGAAGCAATGATGGCGCGGGCCATCATCGACATACCCCAAATGCCGGTGCTGGCCGCGGTACTCTCGCCGATGTTCGCCTATTGGGAAAGCGTGCGTGATCTGCTGGCTGCGCCCTGGGCCGGGGAGGAGAAGGCGTCACTCTATCAGGCCGCCATCGGCCACGCCATCGCTTTTCAGACGTGGCAGTCGCTCGTACGCAATGAGGGCATCCCCGACGATGCAGCCGTTGAGTTGATGATGGGGATGGTTTGTGCTGCTCTGGCGCAGCCGCCGTGTGGAGTGTAGAACGGCCCGGCGGAAAGATGTGGATTCACTCTATTTTGGGGCAAGCGCGTCGAGCAAGGCCCGCACACCGTTGGCTTTCTCCTGAATGTTCAACGCCTGGAAGAGTTCCAACGCCTGAATGAGAGAAGTGTGCGCCTCGCTCTCCTTCTCTGCCGCCTTTTGCACTTTGCCCAATTCCTCCCAACAATAGGCGAGCAGGTAGCGGTCTTCGTTCATCTCGGCCAGCCGCCGGGCCTGCTGTAATGCTACTTCAGCATCGGCCAACCGCCCACCGGCCTGACGGATGCGCCCCAAAGAAAAGAGCGCGTAGGGGTGGCTGTGGGGTTCTTCCTCGGCCAACACCAGATGGGCAGCGCGCTCAGCCTCGGCATAGTTGCCCGCCTCCACCTGGGCTTCGGCCAGATTGGAAGCGTTGAGGGCGATCCAGAACGAATCCCCCATTGCCTGGAAGAAGCGCAGCGCCCGGGTGGATTCGTCAATCGCCTCCCTAAAGCGGGCAGCCTGCAAATAGGGAGCGACAATCCCACTGCGGGCAATCTCCAACCCCACCCGATTGCCCATCTGCTCGTGAACCCCCATTGACTTCTGATAATAGCCGATGGCTTCGTCCAGTTGCCGCTGTCGGGACGAAACGTTGCCCAAATTGTGAAAACTTTTGGCAACCCCGGCCAGATAGCCGCTCTCCTGGGCCAAGGCAAGGGCCGCCTGGTAGTGGGATCGGGCTTCTTCCAACCGACCCGACTGCTCCAAAACTGTGCCGGTCATATTCTCTGCCAGATACCGGGCACGATTGATCTCCTGCCAGGCTTCCTGCATATCCCGCTCGTGCAAGAAAGTCAGCCCCCGCTGCACGTGCAACTCCACCATCCGGCTCTGCAACTTCTCCGCGGCCAGCAGCCCCGTCCCGTAGCTGCGCCGGGCGGCTTCGATCTGGCCTTGGCGCTCCTGCGCTTTGCCCAAGAGCAGGGCAGCATCCACCTGTTGGGTGTCATCTTCGGCCCAGACAGCGGTGGTCAATGTTTCGATCACCTGTTCCGGTGCGCCCACAAGCTGATAGAGTTCGCTGCGCAGAAGGCGCAGCTCTTTTTCCTGGGGCGCAGCCAGATGGCGCAGGGAAATCTGTTCAAAAATTGCCAGGGCGGTCGCGGCCTGCCCCCGGTGAATTTCGTCCTCCCGGTGAGCGTACCAAAGGGAGACGGCGGCCTCGGGCTGTCCGGCCTACTGCCAGTGCCAGGCCGCCGCGGTATACTCGCCCCGCTCTGCCCGAATCTGCGCGGCCCGGGAGTGCAGATCTTCCTGGGTTTCTACAGGCAGTTCGGCATAGATCACCTCGCGCAGGGCGGGCAGCAGTGTCACGCCGCCCCGTTCGTCCCGCTGCACCAGCCGTCGCTCGATCAGCCGGGCCAGGGCCGTGGCCTGCTCGCTCTCCGCTCCATCCCACACATCAGCGGGCGCGGGGGAACGGAAGACCGACAGTGCATGCAAAATCTGCTGCTCGGCCTGGGGCAGGCGACGTTCCAGACGCAGCCAAAGGGGTAGCAGGGCCTGAAACCGGGGCAATTGGGCCAGGACAGCCGCAAAATCTTCCTCCGTGTCGGCCTGATAGAATGTGATGCAGAGTTCGGCCAGGCGGGGATTGCCGCCGGTGTAGAGGTGAAGCGCGGCTGCATCCCCAGGGCGGTGGGAGACGGCCCGTTCCGAGAGAAGCGCGCTCAACTGCCCGGCGTCCAGCGCCTCCACCGGATGGATGGCGTCGCTTTCCCAAAAGGCGCGCTGGCCGATGAACAGCATCGCCGTGTGGCCGCGCAGACTGTCGAGGAATTCCAACAATTGTACGTGATTCGGTCGGGCTTCGGCCTGGGTCAACGGGCGCAGAAAATCCAGTTCGTCGAAGCAGAGCAGGGGATTGGCGAGACTGTCCAAATCGGAGCGGGCCAGCCCCAGGGCCAGGTTGCCATCTTTGATGCGTCCGCCGTCGGCCACCAGTTGATGCCAAAGGGTGGACGCTCCCTGGCGGTGCAGAAAGTGGCCCAGGGCAAAGAGCAGGCTCTCCAGTTGGTCGTTGAAGGTGGGTCGAAAGGTGTACCAGAAAACCGCTGGCGAGTTCCAGGCGTCGGCGACCGCCGCGGCCAGAGAGCTTTTGCCCACGCCGCCGGGACCGGTCAGGCTGATAGCCTTGCCCGCGACCAGATCATCCAACAGGCGCGCTTGCAGTGCATCCCGGCCAATCAGTTGGGTTGGCTGCATGGGCTGTTCCAGACGCACAGCCGGGCGCAGCCGTTGCAACAGAATCGTGCCCAGCCGCTCCACGGCGGCGCGCAGGTGGCGGTCGTGGGTCGGGCGAGAGATGTGCAGAATGTCGTTGTAGATGTCGGATTGGCTTTTGGGTACAGGCCGGTAGCGCTGTTTGAAATAGTTGAGTTCCAGGATCAGACAGTCATAGCGCCCGCCCTGGCTCTCCTCGGCGTCCACAGCCTCTACCATTGCCGGGCCACTATTCGGCAATGGCCCGCCCCACAGACTTTCCAGGGCGCGTTGAATCTCGGCGCGGAGGGTTTCGCCCCGGCCTATGGGTGTGGTCTGCGCGCCGCGGATAGCGTCACCCAAAAAGTAGGGAGCGGCCAAAGGCGAGTGGCTGCCCAGCCATTCGGGCTGTCCGAACACTTCCAGGGCATGTTTCAGATGTTCAAGAAAGGTTGCAGTCGACGCTGGCGGCTTGCGGGCGGTCATCCCAGTCTGCTCCTACCGGGCTATCATTTTTGTCAGTTTGGGATGCGCCGCTCTGTCAACGGCTGTACCAAATTAGTTCTGCAGGAGATGGATCGGGACAAATCGGCGTTTTGTACGTGGATTCGGTGGTGCTGTCCGGGGATTTTTGAATGCGTTTTCAGGCTGGCTGGGGCAGATCCAGCCTTTCTGCGATCCACTCGCGCACCAACGCAGACACGGACTTCTGCGCAGCCAATGCTTCGGCGCGTAGCACGGCTTTATCCAATCCATTGAGATGGATTGTAATCTGGGCGTCTATATCTCTATCGTCCTGTGCCTGCGCGTCAATCCGCTCGAAATAGGCAGCAGGGAAGGTATAATCCTCGCCGGATTCGTCAATAATGCGTAGATAGCCTAGCTGTTCTTCCTGGTAGTCTGGCAAGGCTTTGTAGACTCTCCCGATGACGAGATCCGGAATAATTGGATCGTCTTGAATTGATGGATGGCTAAGATATTGTCGGTTATCTACGCAACGTACGTACATTGACTATCTCCTCAGCGTCCGCTTTCGCTTCATCAGCCTGCGCCCAATACCGTGGGCCTCGAACCAGTGGACTTCGGCAAACTCAACGCGGCCATTCTCCCACTCAATCAGCGCTTCGCCTTTCATCTTCCGCCAACTGCCACGCCCAAACTGCTCATCCAAATAGCGCCGAATCTGGACGCTTGGCCCGCGGGCGATCGTCGTGATGTTTTCAATATCGCCAACGATTCGGAAGTCCACGGGCTTCACCTGATATGCGAAGGGCAGATATTGCGGAAATTATAGCACAGTCTGCTACGCCTTCACCAGCGCCTCGGCGTACAGCCCCTGATAGCCCCGTCGCCGTTCGCTCTCGCTCAGTTCAGCGTTGACTTCTTCGTCGTACCTCCCGGGCCGTATTCCGGCTACATCGGCCAGTTGAAGCGGCCGGCCGTTTTCAGGGCGACCAGAGTTTGGCGCGGGGAACGTTTCACTGTCTATGCGGGGGAAGAGAGGGTTCTAATCGCTGGTTGAATCCTTCTTGAAAGGATCTATCAGCTTCAAACCATCTACCCACCTAAAATCTTGGGTGTTTCTGGTGATAAGCGTGAGATTGTACGCCAAAGCAGTGCCAGCGATTAGCGCATCTCCAAGGGACATCTTCCGCTGCTGGCGAAGAAGTGTTGCTCGATTCAACACGGATTCCTCCAACGGTAGAACAACAACCATACGGAAAAATTCTTCCAGATACTCTTTTTCTGCCTCGGAAAGAACCGAATAGCCAAGTGTTTCAACCTTGCTAATTGCCATCCAGTAGCATTGTTATGCTCGCCCTGGGAGCGTTCGGTCCCGGCGCGTTTCGGTCTGCCATTGACGCGGGTCCGCAATAGTCGCAAACGGATCGGTTCGCGACAGCTTCCTTAGAATCGCTACTGCCTCCTGACTTGACACTTGACGCTTTTCTGCGGCTTCGGAAAGTATAGTAACAAAAATACGGAGCGGCAACGTACTGTGTGGCGGTTCATCGATCCAATCAATGCGATTTCCCCATAAAGTGCCTTCGTAAGTTTGCAACATATCCAGCCTCCTTTCAAGCAATTTTTCATACGATTACATAGCACAATACCTTCGCCAGAGATCAAGTGAAGGGTTGAAACTGTTGAGAATGAATTGAACCAAGAGAAGGCATATTCTCAATCACTTGGTTGATAAGAATCGGGTCAACCAAATCCGGAAGCAGTTTTAACGCTTCCACGGCATAACGTC
>CAMDQF010000120.1 GCA_945905745.1 Litorilinea aerophila | reverse complement strand
GCTTCACGGCATCGATCACATAGTCGTGCCCCCCCATCTCCGACCAGCAGCCCATGCAGAAATCCAGGCCGTGGGTGGGGCTGTCAAAGCGGTCGATGGCCCGCTTGAAGCCCTCAAAGCTGTGGAAGATGCGGGCGATGCCGCCCAGGGTTTCCACGGGCGGATCGTCCGGGTGCAGGGCCAGGGTGACACCGGACTCCTCGGCCACAGGCAGAATGGCATCCAGATAGTAGACGTAATTGTCCCACATCTCGTCCGCGCCGTAGACCCGGCCGTGGGTCAGCTCGGCCGGGTCGTGTTCGGCCAGGTTGAAGCGGGTGCCTTTGGCCCCGCCCCGTAGCTCCGCCGGGGGTTGGGTGCGCCAGACGCTGTTGGGCATCCAGTGGTAGCCGAGAATGGGGATACCTGCCCGGCCCATGTTGCGGATGGTAGCCTGCATATTTTCGATCTGTTCGTCCCGCCCCGACAGACCGAGCATCACTTTGTCATAGAATTTGAGCGGCACATTTTCCAGGGCCATCAGACGCAGTTCGGCTGCGTCGGCCCGCTGCCGCCAGGCCAGCAGATCCGCATACTCCCAGCGCACTTCGCCGGGGAGTTTGGGCGTATTCATCAGAAAATCGTCCGCACCCAACTGCTTGATGTAGGTCAACCGCTCGTCACTCAGTTCGTTGAACTGGCCCAGACCGATACGCATTTTGTAGCCCATCACTGCCTCCTGCGGAATTGAAAAGATAGAACACGGATAACGCGGAAAAGACGGATTGGCGCGGATAGGAGAAGAAGAGAGATTGACAGGGACGAATAGGATTCTTGCGGATTTGTATCCGCGGCCATCCGCTCGATCCGCGTCATCCGCGTTCTATTCCCCCCTGCTTTCCCCCGCGGAGAAAGTCTCAGGCCAGGACAGGCTCGGCCGCGGCCACCGCGGCGTGGAGTGTCTGCTGTTGGGCAGGGGTGAGGGCCACCAACGGCGGGCGCACCCGAACCCAGCCGGCCGCGCTGGTGCGGGCAGCGGTGAGGGCTTTGGCCGCGGAGATAGCGTTGAAGCCGGTTCCCAGCGCGGCGTTGCGCAGCCAGTTGAGCTGTTCCTGGTGTGCCTCCGCGCCCACAGCCCGCCAGTTCTCGTAGAGCGCTCGAATCTGGTCCGGGATCACATTCGCCATACCAGAGATACAACCAGCACCGCCCCCGCGCAGATTGGCCAGAAGCAGACTCTCTGTGCCGCAGAAGACGGAAAAACCGGGATGGGCCGCGGCCACCTGCTGGAAGCGGCGCAGATTTTCCGGGTCACCGCTGCTGTCCTTGACGCCCGCAGCCACGCCGGGATACTCGGAAGCAAGTCGGTCCAGCAGCTCTGCCGAAAGGCCGATGCCGCTGACCTGGGGGATGTGATAGAAGTACATCTCCAGGTTCGGGTCGCCCACCCGGTCGGCCATGTAGGCGAAGGCCCGGAAAAGCCCTTCGTCACTGACTTTGGGGTAATAGAAGGGGGGCAGAGTCATGACCCTATAGCAACCGTGAGCCAGGGCGTGGCGGGCCAGATCTACCCCGTCGCTGATGGCGGCTGTTCCATTGCCGACGACGATTTTTTCGGCGGGAATGCCAGCGTCAAGCACCGCTTCCAGCGCCGCCATACGCTCGGCAGTGGAAAAGCTGGTGGCCTCGCTGTTTGTGCCAAAGAGTACCAGTCCGTGGCAGCCCGTCTTCAGCAGCCAACGGCAAAACTCGATGTAGAGCGGCAGATCGATGTTCAGATCTTCATCCACAGGGGTAAGAACCGGGGCAAAGACGCCGGAGAGAGAAAGGGGGGTCATAGGTTGGCTCCTTTGTAGAGGATTGAGAGTGGAAGATGCACAGCCGACGACAGATGGCCGACGGCAGCAAAATAGTGCCCGGCAGGCGGAGATCGTCCGTCTGCGGTCATCTATATTTGTACGCCGGATTGGGAGGGTTGTCAAACAGAGGCCCACCCCATTCCCATCCTTTTCAATCAGGCCATTGCTTCCAATGTAGCCGGGCCTAACCGGGCTACCAGCTCTCCCAGAAATTCGCCGACACGCTGCGCGGAATAGCCCTGGCGGTCGCGCAGGTAACGAAAGTAAGGGGGTGTCAGGGGAGCCAGCAGGAGATCGGCGAGCATCTCTCCATCGAGAGAGGTGTCGATCTCCCCAGCTTGCCGTGCCCCGCGCAAGAGTCCGTTGACGGTCATTTGCTGGAAGTGAAAGTAGGGTGGATCGTTTCCGGCAAAAGTTGGGGTAATCCCAGCGCGCTGCACCTCGGAAAGCAGCGCCATGTGGTGATCCGTAAAGGCGGCTACGTGGACGAAAAATTGGGCAAGTCGTGCCCGATAGGGGAGCTTCTCTTCGGCCAGCCGCTGCAAGAGTGCCAACATTGCCTCTTCGTGGCTGCGCAGATCCTCATCCAGCAACAGAAGACAGAGTTCACCTTTGTTGGCAAATCGGCGATAGAGTGTCCCCTTGCCCAGCTCCGCGGCCAGGGCAATTTCCGCCATTGTCACATTCGCCACGCCCTGTTGCGCAAATAGAGTTCGGGCCGCATCCAGCAGCCGTTCCCGGTTCTTGCTGGCGTCCCGCCGTTCGTGGGTCGGGTGCAGAATATCCGCCCATTCGGTTTCCATATCAGAGATCAGTGCGATTGTTTCAGACATAGTTTGATATTGAACAGTTCAAATTTGACATACCAAAAAGCATCCGTTATACTTGTTCACAGGAAGCGGACGGCAGTCCACTTAGGAGAGATTGTTACACAAGGGAGAGCAAATGACAATTCATCCCCAGACCCGACTCGGCCCCGTTCACCTGCGGGTGGCCGACCTGAGCAAACTGGTCACCTATTACACAACCCTCGGTCTACATCTGCATCGCCGTCAGAATAGACAGGCAATCCTGGGCGACGGTACGACGGATCTGCTGGTGCTCAACGAACGACCGGATGGTCAACGGGTGCGGGGAACCAGCGGTCTCTATCATTTCGCGATTCTGCTGCCGACCCGCGCCGATCTGGGCCGCGCCCTACGCCATTTTGGAGAGTCCGCCGTCCCGGTTGGCGGTGCGTCGGACCATGCGGTGAGCGAAGCGCTCTACCTGACGGACCCAGAGGGCAACGGCATTGAAGTCTACCGGGACCGGCCCCGGGACGAGTGGCGCTATCCCAACGGTCAGCTAGTGATCAATACGACACCTTTTGACGTGGCCGGCGTGCTGGCTGCGGGCGATGCCAGGGATGGCAGGTGGGACGGAGTTCCCAACGGCACAGTCATCGGCCATATGCACCTGCACGTGGGCAGCATCGAGGCGGCGGAAAGCTTCTATCGGGATGCCCTGGGCTTCGATCTGATCAGCCGCTATGGCCCCAGCGCCACCTTCTTGTCGGCTGGCGGTTATCATCACCACCTGGGCGCCAACACCTGGGCCGGGGTGGGTGCGCCACCTGCACCAGAGAATAGCTGGGGACTCCCCCATTTTACGATTGAACTTCCCGGAACGCAAGCGCTCTCCGCAGTTCGGGCACAGTTGGAGAGAGCCGGGGTATCTGTCACAGAGCAGGAAGATGGCTATGCCGGGGGCTATTTCGTGCGTGATCCATCGGGCAACGGCGTTTTGCTGCGCAGTATCAGCTAATCGGGTTTACCTCACAAAGACGGGATATCCTGCTCTGGCTACATTGGGTCCGCCTCTTTGTGATTTTGCAGTCTACCGTGTTTATCCAATCTACGTTTGAAAGGTATTACTCTCATGTCTTGGAAAATCGATCCGTCCCACTCTGAAATTCAACTTTCCGTGCGCCATATGATGATCAGCAAGGTGCGGGGGCGTTTTGAATCCTTCAGTGGCGAAATTGATTTCAATGAGGAAAATCCGGCAGCCTCGGTTGTGGATGTAACGATTGACGCCAGCAGTATCAGCACCCGGGACCCCCAGCGGGACGGCCATCTAAAATCGCCCGACTTTCTGAATGTGGAAGAATATCCGGCTCTGCGCTTCAAAAGCAACCGGGTAGAAGTTGTGGGCGAAAGGAAAGGGCGCATCTACGGCGAACTGACCATCCGCGACGTCAGCCGGGAAGTGGTGCTGGACGCAGAATTCACCGGCACAGCCAAGAGTCCCTGGGGCACGACCAGCGCGGGCTTCTCTGCCACCACCAGCTTTGACCGCAAGGAGTGGGGCTTGGGCTGGAACCAGGCCCTGGAGACCGGCGGCATCCTCGTCGGCGACAAAGTGGAGGTGAGCATCGAACTGGAGCTGGTCAAGCAGTAGGCAGCGGACCATTTGAACGCTGATTGCGCTGTTCGGGCGGACTAAAGCGAATCGAAAAACGCTGATCTGACGGATGGAAGAAAAAAAGGGGGGGGTGTGGTGAAATTCCACACACCCCCTTTTTTGTCGGTTCCGCCTGGTTTTCGATTGAAAAGGAGAGAAGCGGAGGCGACAGAAAAAAAATCAGAACTGGCGCTTGTAAAAACCGATTGGGTGGGGTATATTGCGTGGCTGATTGGACAGTGAGTCGACGCGAATCGAGAAGAAGCGAGAGGAGAGCAACGATGGAAGATAGCCCCAAACTGCGCAAGATCAACTGGTATCGCTCACCCGTGGAACGGGACCTGCTGGCCGCGCTCAACCAACGCAGCGACGGCAAGGGACTACTCCAAACCCTCGGCCATCTGGGTTTGCTGCTGCTAACCGGGGCCACGGCCTGGTATGCGTCGCTGCAGGGGATGTGGCTGCTCTTCGCCGCTCTCCTCTTTCTGCACGGCACATTCTACGCCTTCCTCCTCAACGGTTTCCACGAACTCTGCCACAGTTCGGTATTCAAATCGAAGGCGCTCAACACGGGCTTTCTTTACCTCTTCAGCTTTTTGGGCGGTTACAATCCGGTCTTCTTCTGGGCCAGCCACCAGGAACATCACAAATACACCCTCCATCCCCCGGACGATCTGGAGGTAGTGCTGCCGATTGAGCTGACTATGGAGAGCTTTCTAAAGACCGCAGTCGTCAATCCCTGGGGTTTCTTCAATCGACTGAAAGGGGTCGTCCGGCTGAGCAGGGGGCGCATCGAAGGCAAGTGGGAGGAGATTCTCTTCCCGGAAGCGAAGCCGGAACAGCGCCGCCACCTCATTGGCTGGGCACGGGTGCTACTGGTGGGCCACGGGCTGCTGGCTCTGGTCTCCCTCTATTTGGGGCTCTGGCAACTGCCGGTACTCATCACCCTTGCCCCCTATTACGGTGGCTGGCTGCTCTATCTGTGCAACAATACCCAGCATGTGGGCTTGCAGGACTGCGTGCCTGACTTCCGCCTCTGCACCCGTACCATCCGCCTACACCCCTTTGTCCAGTTTCTCTATTGGCACATGAACTTCCACACGGAACACCACATGTATGCAGCCGTGCCCTGCTATCATCTGGCAAAACTGCACCGGGCCATTGCCAGCGATCTGCCCCGACCTACTGTAGGTCTACACGAAACGTGGAAAGAGATCATCCCCATCCTACAAAAGCAGAAGGCGGACCCCACCTACCAGTTCGTGCCGGAGCTACCTAGCCCCTCGCCCGTCTACACGGGCAGTCAAGCGGCGACAGCGTAACCAATAAGCCAGAATCGCAAAAAAATAGTGGTCACTCAATTCACCTGAGTGACCACTATTTTTGATATCCCAAATTGGGGCGCCTAACGGGTTTCGAACCCGTAACCTCCTGATCCACAATCAGGCGCTCTGCCATTGAGCTATAGGCGCCATAATGCGCTTTCGTCTGTAATAAAATCAGCCGGGGAGAGCGAACCCTCCCCGGCTATTGGCTGGGGGACAGGGACTCGAACCCCAATTCACGGCTCCAAAGGCCGGTGTCCTGCCATTAGACGATCCCCCACCGGGCCGGGGATGTTGTGGTGCCGAGGCCCAGACTTGAACTGGGGACACACGGATTTTCAGTCCGATGCTCTACCGACTGAGCTACCTCGGCAAACAAGAGCCGACCCAAGAGGTCGGCTCTGAGAGCGGGCGAAGAGATTCGAACTCTCGACCTTCTCCTTGGCAAGGAGACGTTCTACCACTGAACTACGCCCGCAAAGCTCTCATCAATTACTAAACAAGTATACCACCCAAACCCAACAAACGCAAATCTATTTTCCTGCTAAAATCAGCGCAAATCACAAAAATCTGCGTCCGCTTTCTAAATCAGTGGACCCGGTCGGATTCGAACCGACGGTCTCCTCCTTGCAAAGGAGGCGCCTTCCCACTCGGCTACGGGCCCAAAACAATAGTGAATGGTGAATAGCGAATTAGAAATGATTAATTCCGCATTCTGCATCCATCATTCCCCATTCCTACAGTGCCGACGAGAGGACTCGAACCTCCACACCCTGTCGGGCAATAGATCCTAAGTCTATCGCGTCTGCCAATTCCGCCACGTCGGCATTTTGCGGCGGTCTGGATGCCCAGACGCACCCTCTTTCGTCAGTGTAGAGGCCGGTGGTTGTACCCCCGATTCTGTACGCTGCGGTTCAGACTGTTGCCAGCCAGCCCCCAGCATTACCGTCATCTGTCTCAGCCATCAGCCCGAAGGCTGACAACTGGTGGTCTGTGGCCTGCCGGGTATTGTCCGGCCTCACCCACACCGCTGCGACGAGATCCCACGGAAGCGGGACCCTCTCGCCTTGCTCCCAGTCGCACGCTCGCCTGGCCGGCCCCATTACTGGGAACCGCCGGTAGGCTCTTACCCTACCCTTTCACCCCTTACCTGCTTCGCTGTAGCAGGGTGACCTGCTCGCAAAACGGCGGGACTGCTCTCTGTTGCGGTTGTAGTCAGATGTCCGTTACCAGACATCCGCCCCCACTTGCTGTTTCGTGGGGCGACCCTCCGTCCACCAGGGACGGGCGGGAGTCGGGAAGTTCCTCGACCGGCGCAAGACCGGCAGCGACGGCTACCTCCGCCTCGACACTGAATTCCTATCCTGAATATTTTATAACATTTGTTAATCTGCCACGAACAGACCGAATCGTACCACGCGGTCCGTGCACTGTCAAATTTCGGGCCGGATTGCCAATGAGCAGTCGTCGATACTGCTTACTGCTTACTGCTTACTGCTTACTGTTCACTCTCCCCAAGCAGCTCCGGCTGGCGTGGCCCCTCCACCCATACATCCCCGTCAGCCCAATTCTCCTTTTTCCAGATGGGCACAATCGCCTTCAGCCGTTCGATGGCATAGCGACAGGCTTCAAAGCAGCCATCGCCCCGGTGAGGGGTAGCGACGGCGATGAGGACCGTCGGCTCCTCGATCTCACAGCGGCCAATCCGGTGCAGAATACTCACCGTCTTCACCTGGGGCCAACGCTCCATCACCTCATCGCCGATGCGAGCCATCATCTTTTCGGCCATAGGAATGTAGGCTTCGTAATCGAGAAAATCCGTACCCCGTTCGCCGTCGCCAGTAGCTGTCGTGCCCCGTACAGTCCCGGCAAAGGTGACCACACCACCGCAGTCCGGGCGGCTGACCCGGCGCAGGATGTCGTCCTGGGAGAGAGGGGATTCGGTGATTTCAAAGAGTTTGGTGGTCATGGCAGAAGTTCAATTGTGAATGGTGAATGGTGAATACTGAATTGCGGATGGCTAAATGGCTTGCCCGCCGGAGACAGGCGGGAGTAGCGCTACCAGATCGCCATCCTTTAGAAGGGAATCCCGGCGGGCGTATTCTTCATTGATGGCAATATAAAAGGTGCGCCCCACAATCGACTGGGGCAATTCTTCCAGCAGATCGGCCACCACCGCATTCTCAGGCAGGGTGACCGACTTTTCTTTGAAGCCAGCCACCTGGCGCAGACCGGCAAAGAGACGCAGACGAACTTCCATGGCTATTCTCCCTCTCCGCTGGTCCAGTCCCCCGACTTGCCGCCCCGCTTCTCCAACAGGCGGATGTCACCGATGGTCATCGTCTTTTCCAGGGCTTTCGCCATATCGTAGATGGTCAGGGCGGCCACGCTGACCGCAGTCAGGGCTTCCATCTCCACGCCGGTCTTGCCGTTGCAACGTACAGTGGCGGTGATGACCACCCGGCTTTCGGCCTCGTCAATCGTAAAATCCACAGCCGCCTTTGTCAGCAGCAGTGTATGGCAGAGCGGAATCAGTTCCGGCGTCTTTTTGGCTGCCATGATTCCGGCAATACGGGCCGCGGCCAATACATCGCCTTTGGGTACGTTGCCGTCGCGGATGGCGGCCAGGGTGGATGGCAGCATCCGCACTTCGCCCTGGGCAATGGCTTCCCGACTGGTAATCTGTTTGTCGCCCACATCCACCATTGCGGCGTGGCCCTGGGCGTCGAGATGGGTTAGGTTCATAGGGTATGGGAGATTGGGGAGTAGGGATTGGGTATTCGTTGAGTGTTGATTGGTCGGTGAGAACTGGTTGATTGGTTCATTAGTTGATTGGTTCCGTCCTATATGCGAACTCCAGAGCGAGCCAATCAACTAATCAACCAATGAACCAATCAACAACGCACTGACCAGTGAACCGGCGGGCAATTCGCCCTCTCGCTCCGGCAGCTCCAGGAGTGCGTTGGCCGTGCGCATACTGAGCAGACGGCTGCTGGATTGGCTGCCGGTACTCTCTGCCACAAAGCCATTTGCCGCCGTATCCCAGCGCAGGGTGGCCCGGTGATATTCCGGGCGGGCCGGGTCGAGGGAGAGCGGCTGGGAAAGTCGGGCCTGGACCCGGCGCAGATGGGGGTCAGGATGACCAGCCAGGGCGCGGATAGCGGGAACGGCAAAGAGATAGAAGGTGACCAGACTGCTCACCGGGTTGCCCGGCAGCCCAAAGACGAGACACGTATGATCGGCGTCGGCGTTAGCAGTAATGGTTGTGGCGAAGGTGATAGGCTTGCCCGGCTTCATACGCACCCGGCCAAAATGGACCTGCCCTGCGTGCTCCAACAGGGGTTTGATCAGGTCCAGATCACCCATCGAAACGCCGCCGGAGGTGAGCAGCACATCCGCCTTTGCCAGCCCGCCCTGCACAGACGCTTCCAGGCTGGCCTGGCTGTCGCCAGAAATGCCCAAATCCACCGCTTCGCCGCCTACCGCCTGAATGGCCGCGATGAGCATAGCCCGGTTGCTGTCCCGAATCTGGCCTGGTTCCAAAGGCGTACCCGGCTCTACCAGTTCGTCGCCGGTGGAGAGGACGGCCACTTTCGGGCGTGGATAGACCAGCACATCGGTCACCCCAGCCGTCGCCAGCAGGCCGATCTCGGCGGGGCCGAGGCGTGTGCCCGCTTCCAGCACCAGCTCACCCGGGGCCACATCCACACCTACCGGACGCACGTCATCCCCTGCGCGCACCCGTGCCCGGATTTCTACCTGGGCCGGGCCGTTGCGCGGCCAGCGCTTCTCCGTCTGCTCCACCATCACCACCGCATCCGCGCCAGGTGGCATGGGCGCGCCGGTGGTCACATAGGCCACCGTGCCGGGTGCGACAGTAAAATCGGCCATCCGTCCCGCGGTCACTTCGCCGATCAGCGGGTAGGTGCCTGGCCCATCGGCGGCGATGACGGCGTAACCGTCCTTCACAGAAGCGGGAAAGGGGGGCAGGGGTTCGCTGGCCCGAATCTCCCCGGCCAAAATGTAGCCCAGAGCCTGACGGGCCGGAATCGTGACCGGCGGCAATGGGCTGGCCTGAGCCAGGACTGAGGCCAGGGCAGCTTCGACAGAAAGCATAGGATAGGGTGATTCGGCCATCCGCGCCTACTCCTTGCAGATGAATTCGATTTCGTTGCCGTCTGGATCGTCCACGTAGATTGTGCGGCTGGCGAGCACCGGATGTTTGCCACCCCGGGGCGCATAACCAGCAGCCTCGAAGGCCGCCTTCTGGGCGTCAAAGCCCTCAGGCGTCGTCTCGAAGGCGATGTGGTGGAGTTGACCGCTGCGGGGCTGGGCGAGAATCTCCGGCGGCATGGGAACCAGCACAATCATCTGGGGTATCCCAGCCGCGCCATCCCCGGCCTTCAAAAATGCATTGCGCAGGCTGGGCGCTGAGATCAGTTCCAACCCCAACAGTCCCTTATAAAAGCCCAGAGATTTCTCTTTGTCGGCGGTCCAGAGTACAATCTCGGCCAATCCGGTGATGTGTGACATTTGGAATTCCTTGTTGGTGAAACCGGCAGTGAATCCTCGTCCACCCCATTCATAGGCAGAGAATTGGGGCATGTGCTATCATCCCAATAGTATACACGATTTCACGAGAAGCGCCTATGCCCACGGCTACGACAACAAACCCGCCCGATTTCTGGGAAAGCCACCCCAACCCACACCTGCGCCGAATGGATCGGAATCTTCCAGCCAGCGCGGTGCTACTCGCTGCGTCCCAGCGCCAGACGACGCTTTTTCGGATTGTTCCCCGCGCAGTTGAGACCGGCACCGATAATGACTACACGCAAATTGACCCCACCCTTCCCCTGGCCAAAGACAGTGCAGAGGTGGTCGATCCATTGCCCAACACCAGCTATGCGGGTATGACGCCGGGTCAGCGCCGCCGTTTTGCCAACTGGCTGACTGCGCCAGAGATGGCTGCACCGGTCGCTTACCGCCAGAACTATCTGGCCTGGCTGGAGACCGCGCTCTTTGAGGAAGAGCGGCAGGCCCCAGCCACCGCTGAACTCTTTTCCCTTTTGGGATCGGCTGGCTGGCGGGGAGACAGCGCACTCGTTCAGGCTGCACTGCTGGCTGCCTGGCTGGCCCAGGATCCCCAGCTAATCGCCCAGGCCATCCGATTGGGCGATTCCACGGCAGGCAGCCTGGCTGCGGCGGCTGGTTGGCTGGCTCGCCTGGGTGGAAAGCTGGATGCCGGATGCGGGCTGGCTCTGGCCAGGGGCTGGCATCTGCACCTGTCGGCGTTGGCGACTTTTCACCTGGAGAACGATGGCCCCCTGCTCGATCTGCGCATCACATCCCTGGCAAACAGCCTGGGTATGGATCCACTGGCTTGGGCGATGGCTCAGAATAATCTGGCCCAGAGCGGGGAAACAGCGGGCGAGTGGCGGCCCTGGCGTACAGCCCATCGGGATATCCGCCTGCTGCTGCCCCAGATCGACATCCGCGCTGGGTTAGAGCCACGACTGGTCGATCTCTTCGCCTCCCTGCCCGTAGCTGCGGCCCACCAGCCCGCAGCCGATGTATCGGCCGATGTATCGGCTGATGACAAACCGGGGATAGCCGCCTCCCTCGCAGCCGGGGCGCACGGCGAGTGGCAACTGATTCTGGAACTTGGCAACAACCGATCCCAGCATTATGATTATGTACTGCACATAGCACGCAAACAGCCAGGCTATCAGGTTCTATTGGACGAGACCCGTCAACTGATCCATCGCATTCACTTCCGCAAGCGCCATATCCGTCAGTTTTGGCGGCTGTGGGCCTATGTGGAAAAATGGCCGACGGTACACGTCTACGTCAACGGCAAAGAGATCGAGAAGTGGAATGTCTACCCCTACTCTGCGGAGTTGCGCTAGGAAGGATAGGGCGCGGAGTACGCAGAAAAAACAGATCGGAATCAAACACCCTCTACGGATTATCAAGGAGCAGCAATGTCAAATTTTGAAATTTCAGTACTCTTCTTTCTACAACTTGCCTTCATTTTAATCGTTTGTCGTGTCGTCGGCTGGCTGGCAAAACGGCTGGGACAACCGCAGGTGGTGGCCGAAATGATCGCCGGTGTGCTGATGGGACCCTCTTTGTTTGGCTGGTTCCTACCCAATGCCCAAGCCTGGATTTTCCCCGCCGATTCCCAGGGGCTGATCTATGCCGTCGGCCAGGTGGGGTTGGTACTCTATATGTTTTTGGTCGGACTCGAATTCGATACCAATTTGATCCGCAATCGGTTGCGCAGTGCGGCCTGGGTCTCGCTCTCAGGCATTCTTGTGCCTTTGGCGCTGGGCTGCATCCTGGGTTATTTCCTGGTGCGCAGCAGCGGCTTCTTTTCCGCCGATGTCGTGGTCTGGGAGGCAATGTTCTTCGTCGGTGCTTCGATGTCGATCACAGCCTTCCCGATGTTGGCGCGTATCATCTACGAGCGTGGCTTGTCTGGCACTTCTTTGGGAACGCTCGCACTGGCTGCCGGCTCGATTGACGACGGGGCAGCCTGGTGTGTGCTGGCACTGGTCCTGGCAAGTTTTAGCGGCGACCCTATGATCGCTGTATTTGCGATTGGCGGGGGTACGCTTTATGCTGTCGGCACGCTGACGATTGGGCAAAAGTTGCTAAAACCGCTGGGTATTCTGGCCGAACGGGAAAAAGGAGTGAGTCCGACCCTGCTGACCATTACCCTGATTTTTGTCATGCTGGGTGCCTGGTTTACCGACCGCATCGGTATCTACGCTGTCTTTGGGGCATTTATTATGGGGGCGGCCATGCCACGCGGACGTTTTGCCCACGAGGTGCAACGACAGATCGAGCCGCTGACGACCACCCTTTTGTTACCCATCTTCTTTGTCTACTCTGGCCTGAATACCAGCATCAGTTTGGTCGATAGTTTTTGGCTGTGGGGGATTGTGCTGGTGGTCTTGCTGGCAGCCTCTGTGGGCAAGGGTGTTGCCTGTTGGGCTGCGGCGCGCTTCAGCGGCGAGGACAACCGCACTGCCCTTGCGATTGGGACCTTGATGAACGCACGCGGCCTGATGGAATTGATCATCCTCAACATCGGTTTGCAGCGTGGCATCATTACGCCCCTGCTCTTTACTGTGATGGTAATTATGGCAATTATCACCACATTGCTGGCTTCGCCGATCTTTGAGAGGGTCTATCGGCGACCGGCAGATTTAGAGAATGCGCTGGCAGCCAAGTCGCTGAGTAGTGCCCTCTGAATGACATAACCAAATCGACAGGTCTTTTCCACTTTTCCGTATCGATCAGAATGATGATAGAAGAGAAAATGGGACGCTGATTCACGCGGATAGACACTGATCCAGAGGCAGAAATCTGCGTTTTCAGCGGTTATCTGCGTCCAGCTTTTTTCATCATCAGACTGATCACTACATTTTTTCCGCTTTTCCCAGGGTTCATGGCTGTTCATCAGTGGTTACATTTCAGGAGCTATGACAATGAATTTCTACGACAAACTGACCGCAGCCTGCCAGCGCAACAACTCCCTGCTCTGCGTGGGGTTGGATCCGACCGTCGAAGGGCTGCCAGTTCGTTACCGTTCCAACGGCCCAATCACCGACGATCTGCTGCGCTGGAATCTGGCTGTCATTGAGGCCACGTCCGAGCTGGTCTGCTGCTACAAACCAAACATCGCCTTCTATGAGGCCCACGGCGCGGCCGGGATGGATGTGTTGCGCCGCACCATCGCGGCCATTCCCAGCCACATCCCCGTACTGTTGGATGCCAAGCGGGGTGACATCGGCTCCACCGCCGCGGCCTATGCTCAAGCCTGTTTTGAGGAATTGGGTGCAGATGCGGTTACACTCAGCCCTTATTTGGGCCGGGATAGTATCGACGCCTTCGCTGCCTACCCTGACAAAGGGCTGTTTGTGCTCTGTCACACCTCCAATCCCAGCGCAGGCGAGTTCCAAAAACTCCCCCTGCCCACGGGCCGCCCCCTCTATTTGGAAGTGGCCGAAGCCGCCACAGGCTGGTCGCCGCAGGTGGGGCTGGTGGTGGGAGCCACCTATTCCCACGTCATAGCCGAGATTCGCGCGGTCGCGCCGGATGGCTGGTTTTTGGTCCCCGGCGTAGGTGCGCAGGGGGGCGATCTGGCCGGTTCCGTGGCGGCCGGTTTACGGGCCGACGGGCTGGGTCTGATTATCTCCGCCAGCCGGGGCGTAACCGGCGTGGCGGATCACTACGCGGCGGCGTTGGCTTTACGAGACGAAATCAATCAGGCGCGCCAGAATCGCCCAATCCCCCAATCTCCAATCCCCAATCCCCAAACGCTAATCTCCAATCTCCACTCTCTTGGCGCTATCCAATTCGGTAACTTCACCCTGGCCAGCGGTATCCAGTCCCCCTTCTACATTGACCTGCGTCTGCTGGTGAGCCGCCCGGCGCTGCTGGCCCAGGCTGCGGCTGCCTATGCGGTCATTTTATCGGGTCTGGCCTACGACCGCATCGCGGGCGTGCCCTATGCGGGACTGCCCATCGGTACAGCCCTGGCCCTGGCCTCAGGCGCGCCACTGATCTACCCGCGCAAGGAGGTAAAGCAGCACGGTACGGGCAAGGTCATTGAGGGCCAGTGGCAGCCAGGAGAACGGGTGGTGGTCATCGAGGACCTGATCACCAGCGCGGGAAGCATCATCCAGAGTGCGGAGCGGCTGCGGGAGGCGGGGCTGATTGTGGAAGATGCCATCGTACTGATCGACCGGGAGCAGGGTGGCATGGCGAATCTAGCCGCGGCGGGTATCCGCGGCCACGCCGTCTACCGGCTGACGGATGTGCTGGCTGAACTCGAAGCAGGCGGGCAGATTGACCAGGCCACAGCCCAACGGGTGGCGGCCTTCGTGCGGGGAGAAGGATAGGTATCAGGTGAAAACAGGGTAGATTTTTGCCATTTGACATCTGTTTCTACTGCAATTACAATTTCCGGGCGAATGTATGCGCTACTCCACTTGTAATTTCAGCAGCACCCACACAATCGTTTGCAACATCTACCCTTCTTTACCCATTTTTAGCAGAGGAGACGATCCCATGTCCGCAGTACAGAAAAAACTGTCCCGTCGTGATTTTCTTCGTTCGAGCGCAGTAGCCGCAGCAGGCGTGCTGTTGGTTGGCTGCGCAGCCCCGGCTCCGGCACCCGCGGCGGCTCCTGCCGCATCCGGCGGCGAAGCGCCCGCCGCACCAGCGGCACCAGCGGAGACCACAACCCTGAGTTTCTGGATGTGGAACACCTTTGCTCCACCGGCAGATGAGATTATGCAGACTAAGCTCAACGAATGGGCGGCAGCCAACAATGCAACCATCGAAATCTCCCGGGATTCCGACGCAAACCAGGCGACCAAAATTATGCCTGCTATTGAGGGTGGAACCCTGCCAGATGTTATGTTTGTTGGCGGCGGTCCTGCCGCACAGATGATGGATGCCCAGGCCCTGGAACCGTTGAATGACCTCTTTGCCGAGATCGGTGGCGCACACAGCGGTTGGCAGCCCCGCCTGGATACCTTTGTCACCCGGGATGGCGTCGTTTCCTTCTTGCCCTATTCCATTGACACGCCGATGGTGCAGTACCGCAAGGACCTCTACGAAGCGGCGGGTCTCACCGTACCAGAGGGCCAGTGGACGTGGGACGAGACGCGCGACCTCACCGTGCAGGCAGCGAAGTACACCGAGGAACAGGGCAAGAAGCTCAATGGCTGGGGCTTTGGCATTGTCAAACTGACCCACGACGGCTGGTGTTCCGACCTCTTCCGCAACTACGGGGCCGATCTCTGGGATGAGACAGGCACCAAGATCATCCTGGCTGACGAGAAGATGGCCGAAGCCGTTGCCGCGCTCAATTTCGTCAAGGAGTCCTACGACTTGGGTCTCTTCCCGCCCGACGCCGCGGCCTACGACTATGCCGCCAACAACAAGGCCTTCTTAGAAGAGCAGGCGCTGCTGGTCATCAATGCGGCTTCGATCTATGTGACAGCGAAGAAGGAAAAACCCGAGTTGGCAGAGGCGATGGGTCTGGCCCCCAAACCCAAAGCCACGCGCGATACAACTGATTGCGGTCTGCGCTATACAGTCGTGATGTCCAACAAGTCGGAGAACAAAGAGAAGGCCAGCGACCTGATACGCGCCCTTTATGACAGCGAAATTTACGCGCCCTGGCTGGAAGCTGGTTTCGTGGCCAATGTACTGAAAGAGTACGACAGCCTGCCCATGTGGGAGGGCACACGAAAGGCATTCAACCTGGCCGCGCAGATCGGCGTCTACCCGGGCTATCCGTCGCTGTATGAAAACGCCGCCATCGCCCAACTGGGCGGCAGCCCCGATTCGCCTATCGGTACTATGGTTGTGCGTGTGCTGATTGACGGCTTGACACCGGAAGACGCTGTCGCCGAAGCGGATGAGTTTTCCAAGCGCGAATTTGCCAAGTTCTTCTAGTCACGAATTGTAGGAAGGACATGGGGTGCGGCAGGCAAAATTCCCGTTTTCTGATGGAATCACTTCTTGCCGCACCCTATGCCCCTACCGGATTTGGTTTAGCCACAGGGGAACCTCGAATGAGCCAAGAAACCTTATCACGACCAGCCCTCGCGATTGCCTCGCGGCCCAAGAAAAAACGTTCGCTCTTTGCCGGTGATGTTCGTCTGGGCTGGCTGCTGGTCACGCCTGCCCTGCTCGTCGTCTTGGGGATGGTCGGCTATCCCTTCGTCGAGGCCATCCGCATCAGCTTCACCGACCGGATGGTCGGTCGCGGCCCAGGCAGGTGGGTAGGGCTGGCCAACTATGAGTATATCCTGGGCTGGCCCGACTTTTCCCAAATGGTCATCCGCACACTGCTGATCACAGTGGCGGCGGTTGCGCTCAAGACTCTCGTCGGACTGATTCTGGCCACATCGTTGAATATGAATTTCCGTGGACGCGATATCCTGCGCGGCATTTTTATGTTGCCCTGGATTCTGCCCACCTACATCATTGTGCTGGTCTGGCGCTGGATATTTGACGGTCAGACCGGTCTCCTGAATCAGATTCTGGTGAGTTTTGGGGTGATCAGTGAAAACTTCCCCTTCCTCGCCAAAACAGAATCGGCCATCTCGCTGCTCATCTTTGTGATGGTCTGGAAGGGCTATCCGTTTTATGCGCTGACTTTCCTGGCCGGTATGCAGACCATTTCGTCTGAACTCTATGACGCGGCGAAGGTGGACGGCGCGGGCAGGCTGGCCCGTTTTCGCTACATCACCCTGCCGGGGCTGCGCCAGGTAATGGGTGTTGTGATCCTGCTCTCCACGATCTGGACGATGAATACGCTGGACATTCCCATGCTGCTGACAGGCGGTGGACCAAGCAGCGCAACCGAAGTATTCCCACTACTCACCTACAATCTGGCCATGCAGAACTTTCGTTTGGGTGAAGGCGCGGCGCTGCCGATTATGATGCTGCCGATTATCGGGCTGCTTGTGATGGTTGTGGCAGGTTATATGGATAGGGAGGCCACCGAATGACAAGAATCATTGACCGCATCCCTGAATCCGTCTTCCGCATCGTCTCTGCCTTCGTGATCTTCGTCCTCCTTCTACTCATTCTTTTTCCCCTCTACTTTATGGTGACCACATCATTCAAGTTCGAAGGGGAAATCTATTCGGAGCTGACCTGGATTCCCCGGGATCCAACCCTGAGCAATTTTCGGGATGTGATCGTCAATTTCCACATCCCACTCTACTTGGGCAACACGTTGATCGTCGCCCTCTCGACAACTGCCATTGTTGTCGTCATCTCGGTGCTTGCGTCGTACGCGCTGACGCGGCTGCGTTTTCCGGGGCGGGCGTTGATGGCGCGCGGCGTCCTCTTTGTCTATCTGATCCCCGGCTCGCTGATGCTGATTCCTATGTATCTGATCATCGTCAAGGCTGGGTTGAAAGACACTTTTCCCGGCCTGATCATCGCCAATATGAGTTTCAGCGTGCCCTTCTGCACCTGGCTGATGATGGGCTATCTGCGTACGCTTTCGAGTGAGATCGAAGAAGCATCGCTGATCGATGGTTGTACACGCATGCGCTCCCTCTGGCATATCGTGATCCCCCTCTCGATTCCCGCCATCATCACAGCCTCGATCTTCATCTTCAACAACGTCTGGAACGAGTTTATTTTCGCCCTCGTGCTGGCTCAGGACGACCAGCACAAGATGATCTCCGTGGGTCTCGCCAACTTCTACCGGGCCGACATTTATATGGTTGGGCCGATGATGGCCGGTTCGCTGATCGCCATGACGCCGGTTGTAACACTGTACATCCTCGCCCAGCGCTATGTGGTGGGTGGTCTCTCGGCCGGCGCGGTGAAGGGGTAGAACGGCAGAAGTCTGACGCTGTTGGACACATGCGTATGCAACAAAAAGGTGGAGTCGCTTGGCGACTCCACCTTTTTGTTGCATACGCGCCAGATTTACTGCCTGCCCGCTATCTCAGCACTTCGGGATTGACAGGCGCTGGCGGCATCTTCCCTGCCAATACAGCCAACAAATTCTCCACCGCCAACTCGCGCATGAGGCGACGTGTCTCCTCCGTCGCCGTGCCGATGTGGGGGAAGCAGACAACGTTGGGCAGGGTGTAGATGGGATCGTCCAGGGCGGGTGGCTCGGCTTCCAACACATCGAGACCGGCACCGGCAATGACCCCATCCTGTAATGCCTTGGCAAGAGCGACCTGATCGACCAGCCCTCCGCGCGCCGTGTTGATCAGGTAGGCGGTCGGCTTCATCTTCGCCAGTTCTGCCCCGCCGATCAGATGGCGAGAGTTCGAATCCAGATTGGTGTGCAGAGTCACAAAGTCCGACTCAGCCAGGAGATCGTCCAAGGAACGGCGTTCGCTCTTCGGTGCGGCTGGGTGTGGTGTGTCGAAAATGTCATACCAGAGCGTCTTCATCCCCAGGGCCTGCATCCGTCTGGTCACCTCCTGGCCGATGCGCCCGTAGCCGATGACGCCCAGGGTCTTGCCCTGAATGTCGTGGCCAAGCGGGGGAGCCGGCTCTCGACGGGCCCATCCACCACTACGCACATAGGCTTCGTTGTCAAACAGGCGCAGGGTCACGCTGAAGATGAGGGCCATCGTCAGGTTCGCCACCGCGTCCGTCAGCACGCCGGGTGTGTGGCAGACGACGACGCCGTGGGCGGTCGCTTCGGGAATGTCAAAGGGATCGTAGCCCACGCTGGAGGTGGAGATCACCTTCAGTTTGGGTGCAGCATCGAAAAATGCCTTGTCGGCCCGTACCCGGGGTGACAGCAGAATCCCCTCGGCGTCGTGGATGGCCGCCAGGAACTCATTCCGGGGCATTCCGTAGTCGATATATTCTGCGTCACAGGCTGCACGAATCTTCGCTTCCAGATCATCTTCGATGTGGATAATGATATAAACTTTGGGTTTGCTCATAGATGTGTCTCTTGTGGTGCGGTTAAGTAGTCGTAATACAGCATGCCGGAAATGTTCTGGCGTGGTGCGTGGTGCGTGTACTGGCGCACGCACCA
>CAMDQF010000119.1 GCA_945905745.1 Litorilinea aerophila | reverse complement strand
TTGGTCAAACCGGGAAAAGTCCGCCCAACCCCTCAGACTCAATACCTTCGTGATCGACGCGGTCAGTGTCGTCTTCCCGTGGTCTACGTGGCCGATTGTCCCCACGTTGATATGGGGTTTGTCTCTCTGAAATACTGCCTTTGCCATTGAAGTTTCTCCCTTACTCGACGAAATAACCATTCACTATCTGGGGACTACCCAGAGACAAATGGGCAAACCAATACTGTTTCATCTCACACGAACCGGGAGAACAACCCAATCCTAGGCTGCGCCCCCGGCTCTATCTGCGGTTCGATAACCGTAGCACCAATTTACAGATTGAACTCAACCTGGCGCTATGGATTGTAGACCAACAACAACTTTTTGCAGGTCATTCTGCAAACCTTGCAAGTATACGTCAGATCGTCTACCTTGGCAAGTTTCTGATCGGCTGGGAACACATCACCATTCTGAGCCCCTGCCTGCACACCTACGCGTGGCCGCTACGGCTACTCGCGTTTGAGTACCTTCTCGGCCACAGACTGGCTCACCTTTTGGTAGCTGTGGAACTGCATAGTGAAAGTGCCGCGACCACTGGTCATGGAACGCAATTCAGTAGCATAACCAAACATCTCGGAGAGCGGAACCATCGCCCGAATAGCCGTGACGCCATTTGAACGAGAATCCATGCCTTCAATCTGTCCACGTCGGCTAGAGAAGTTGCCTACCACATCGCCTACGTATTCATCTGGGGCGACAGATTCCACAGCCATCATGGGTTCCAGGAGAACCGGACCAGCCTTGGCCATGCCTTCTTTGAAAGCCATACTACCGGCAATCTTAAAGGCCATTTCGCTGGAGTCCACGTCGTGGTAACTGCCATCCACCAGCGCGACTTTGATATCCACCACAGGAAAGCCAGACAGAATACCGCTCTCCATCGCTTCGGCAACACCCTTGCCCACAGCAGGAATGTATTCTTTCGGCACAACACCACCGACAATTTTGTCTTCGTAGAGATAGCCTGCGCCTGGATCATTGGGTTCCATTTCCAGCCAGACGTGACCAAACTGACCACGACCACCCGATTGGCGTATGAAGCGGCCTTCCACGCGCACGGACCGGGTGATGGTCTCACGATAAGCCACCTGGGGACGGCCCACATTGCACTGAACCCGGAACTCCCGCTTCAGACGATCCACAATAATATCCAGATGCAACTCACCCATCCCGCTGATGACGGTCTGGCCGGTTTGATCGTCGTACTGCACCCGGAAAGTGGGATCCTCTTCGGCCAGCTTGAGTAGGCCATCAGTCATCTTGTCCTGGTCAGCCTTGGACTTCGGCTCCACAGCCACTTTGATAACCGGTTCGGGGAAATTGATGGTCTCCAACAATACGTCTTCATTGGGATCACAGAGGGTCTCGCCGGTGAAGCTCTGTTTCAGCCCTACCACAGCCGCGATATCGCCGGCTCGACACTGCTTGATCTCTTCCCGTTTGTCCGCGTGCATCTGGAGCAGACGACCAATGCGCTCTTTGCTGTTGCGGTTGGCATTGTAGACTTGAGTGCCTGCATCCAATGTCCCGGAATAGACACGCACATAGGCCAGACGACCCACAAAGGGATCAGTCACAATCTTGAAGACAAGCGCGCTGAAGGGTTCGTTGGGATCCGCGTGTCGGATCACTTTCTCGCCGCTGATGGGATCAACACCGACAACCGGTGGCACATCTAGCGGGCTGGGTAGGAAGCGAATGGTCGCATCCAGCAAAGGCTGGACGCCTTTGTTGCGCAGAGCCGTGCCACACAGCACGGGTACCAGCTTGTTAGCAATAGTCGCCCGGCGCAGAGCAGCGCTCAACTCATCGTTGGAAATTTCCTCGCCTTCCAAAAACAGGAGGGTGAGGTCATCATCGGTTTCGGCGATGCGCTCAATCATTATCAGGCGCGCTTTTTGAGCATCATCCAACAGATCCGCAGGAATCTCGACAACTTCGGGCTTGGCACCCAACTCGTCGGAATAGCGCAGGGCCTTCATCGTAAAGAGATCGATGATCCCCTTAAAATTATCTTCAGATCCCCAGGGAAGCTGAATCGGCACTGGACTGCCCTTCAGCCGCTCGACGATCATATCAAGCGTGCGCTGAAAGTTGGCTCCCAGCCGGTCCATTTTATTGATGAAGCAGATGCGAGGAACTTTATATTCATCGGCCTGCCGCCACACAGTTTCGGATTGGGGTTCCACACCGGCCACCGCATCAAAAACCACCACACCGCCGTCCAACACACGCAGACTGCGCTGTACCTCAGCGGTGAAGTCAATATGCCCAGGCGTGTCGATAATGTTGATCTGGACTTCTTCGCCAGTAACACTATCTGTCCAACTGGTGGTGATAGCCGCAGCGGTAATCGTGATACCCCGCTCCCGCTCTTGAACCATCCAGTCGGTTACGGCTGTTCCGTCGTGGACTTCGCCCATTCGATGGATGCGACCCGAGTAGAAAAGAATACGCTCGGTCGTTGTCGTCTTGCCTGCGTCAATATGGGCGATAATCCCGATATTGCGAATTTTCTCCAAAGGCATACTCATCAGAAACACCCTATTCCTGTTCTGGGTGGGCAACACCTGCCCAACCGCAACATTCATCTACAGTATTTATCCAGCACCTGGCCCGCCGCAAAAGCAGGCAACCTGCGCCAGACATAAACACGCGGCACAACCGCCCCACAGACGCCGAGAAGACAAATCCTCCTGGCGGTGTCGAATGCTACTCTCAACTTGACGAGTACAGCGCGACATCTCTCTGTGGCTAGAATGCGCCGCAAATTTGATTCAATTCAAGTGGAAGGATCCGTAACGACCCTTCCATACGGCTACGCAGGCAGCCGCCGCTCCACAACTTAGCGGAAGTGGGCAAAGGCCTGGTTGGCCTCGGCCATGCGATGCACTTCCTCACGACGACGCACAGTTGTGCCTTCGCCCCGGGAGGTGTCCATCAGTTCGTTCGCCAGCCGGATCGCCATTGTGCGGCCACTGCGGGCGCGGGAGTGGCTAATCAGCCAACGCATGGCCAAAGCCATCCGCCGATCCGAACGAATCTCTATAGGCACCTGATAGGTTGCGCCACCCACCCGACGCGGCTTCACCTCGACCATCGGTGTCGCATTCTTCAGGGCTTCCTCAAAAACTTCCAGAGGAGGCCGCTTGGTGCGTTCGGCGATCAGATCCATCGCATCGTAGACAATCCCGGTAGCCAGGCTCTTCTTGCCTCGCTCCATGAGGTTGTTGACGAATTTGGATACCACTTTGCTGTTGAAACGCGGGTCCGGCAGGACAACACGTCGTACGGGCCGATTTCTTCGGGACATCTCGTACCTTCTCCGTAAGATAGACTGGCAAACTACGCCCAAAACGAAAATTACTTCTTGCCACCCTTGGCAACTGCGCCCTTGGCAACTGCACCCTTGGCTGCAGCACCCGCTTTGGGGCGTTTGGTTCCATATTTGCTGCGGCCCCGTTTGCGGTTGTTGACGCCAGTGCTGTCCAAGGCGCCGCGCACGATGTGATAGCGCACACCGGGCAGGTCCTTAACACGGCCACCGCGCACCAGGACCACGCTGTGCTCCTGGAGGTTGTGCCCTTCGCCGGGGATATAGGCGGTCACCTCAATCCCGTTGGTCAGACGCACACGGGCCACTTTGCGCAAGGCCGAGTTGGGCTTCTTGGGTGTGGTGGTGCGCACTTGGGTACAAACGCCCCGCTTCTGGGGATTGCCCGTCTTGATGCGTTGGGCACGGCCCGTCAGCGTGTTCTGATTAAAGCGCAGCGCAGGGGCTGTCTCTTTCTTGGGCTTGTCTTTGCGGCCCTTGCGGACCAGCTGATTGATTGTCGGCAAAAGAATCCTCCGTCGTTGAACCTGCGACCAGCTAATGATTTCTACAATTACTCAGAGCCACGCTGGCTCAAAAGGGATTTGCTTCTTCGGGTGAAGCCGACTGTGCCTGGGCAATCCATTACTGTACAAAAAAATACGCCTGACACCTCTCAGACCCACGAAGAGAGATTGTAGCACAATCGTTGGGCGCGGGTCAAATTGAAAAGAGTGCGCGGAGAACGAAGTCTTGCAACCCGCTACATCCCCCGCCACACCACCCGCCCATCACTGACGGTCAAATCCACCCTCATTCCCCCCACCTCCGCCGCGGGGGTAGCGAAAATATCGCCTGACAGCAGCGCGAGATCGGCCAGAAAACCGGGGCGCAGCATTCCTTTGCGGTCTTCCTGAAATTCGGCCCAGGCCGCGTCCCGGGTGTAGCCAACGAGCAGATCTTCCAACATCTGCGCCTGCTGCGGGTCACCGGGACGCCAAGGCTGGCGGTTGAGTCCGTTGTGGATGCCCAGCAGAGGATTGTTGCTGACCACCGGCCAATCGCTGCCGTAGATCAGCCGCGCCCCGGCCTGACGCAGAGTCTCCCAGGCGAAGCTGAGTGGGTAGCGTTCTTCCCCGACCCGGTGTATCCAGACATCCGAGCTGCCCGCGTGCTGGGGTGCATGGAGGGGCTGCATAGCCGCGATCACACCCAACCCGGCAAAGCGGGGAATGTCGTCTGGATGGATGACTTCGATATGTTCGATGCGGTGGCGGTGGTCCCGGGGGCCATTGACCCGGCGGGCGTGGGCGTAGCCGTCCAGCGTGCGGCGCACGGCCCCGTCCCCGCAGGCGTGGACAAAAATTTGCAGCCCCAGCCGGTCCGCTTCCGCAGCCATCCGGTTGAAGTGGTCTGCCTGAAAGAGCGCTCTGCCCCGGTTGTCGGGCATATCCCCAAAGCCGTCCACCATCAACGCTGTGTAGGACTCCAGCACCCCGTCCATGAAGAATTTGACGCTGCCGCAATGGAACAGATCGCCAGTAAACTGCTCCCGCCAGGCCACGGCCTCTAGCAGTGCTTCGGCAGAGGTCTCCGGTTTCACGTCGTAGGGGAGATAGACCCGGCAGGTCAGTTCGCCCAAATCCTCCAGCGCGGCGTAACGCAGAAGCTGGCTCTCCTGTCCGTCCATATTGTGAACACTGGTGATACCCATTTGGGCGGTCAAGGCCAGCCCGCGACGCAGCATCTCCCGGCGGCCTGCTTCATCCGGCTTGGGAATCATCGAACGGATCGGCTCAAAGGCCCCTGGCTCACGCAGTTCGCCGGTGGCCAGACCGGTGGTTGGGTCCACCACAATTTCGCTGCCTTCGCTCACCGGCGGGGCGTGGAGCAGATCAGCCCGGCGCAGGGCTTCGGTGTTGGCCCAGCAGGTGTGGCCGTCAAAGGCTGTCAGAAAGACCGGACGGTCCGGCGAAAGGCGGTCCAGAAAATGGCGGTCAAGCACTTCGCCCGGTCGGATAGCGCTGTAGATCAGCCCCCGGCCTACCACCCACTCCCTTTGAGGAGCGGTTTCCATCCAGGCCCACAGATGTTGGCCGATGTCGTCTAGGCTGTGAGCATCGCCCAACTGGGCAGCAGCCAGCCCCAGCGAACCCCAGAGCAGGTGATAGTGGGTGTCGATGAAACCGGGCAGGAGTGTACGGCCCGCGGCGTCCACCATTTCGGTGTGGGGCGCGGCAAAGGAACGGGCGTCGGCTGTGCTGCCCACAAAGGCGATGCGATTGCCCCGCACGGCCACCGCTTCAGCCCAGGGATTGGCCGGGTCCGCAGTGAAAACACGGGCGTTGGTGATCAACAGATCGGCTGCTTGTGCCATTTGGTATTCCTCTATTGACTATCCGAAAAGCTGTCATTTTCCGGAAAAAGGACAAAAACTACCGCGTAGCCGCGGGAATGCCAGAAATTACCCTGGTCTTCCCGCGACTGCGCGGTGTGATTGTGTAAAGATGCGCGCCCAGCGTTGACCAGGCAGAAACGCTATTATAGCACGCTAGCGGGCCAGCACGAAGAAGCGAAGGGGTTAAAAACGGGGAAAGCGCCAGCGCAGGGGCCACTGGTAATGCAACCGCTGCTGCTCGGCGGCCTCCTCTGGCGAGAGACCAGGCGCAGCTACTGTGCCAAACAGAAGCCAGGCGATGGCAATCAGTACAATGCTGGTGAGGAAGATGCCGTTGATGGGCAGGCCCAGGCGCAGCATACCCGCGGCCACAAAGGGCATAATCATCCCCCGCAGCCCCACAACCGTCGATTGGACCGCGGCGTACTCGGTCACCCGCTCTTTGTCGGCCAGTTGGATGGTGGCATTGATGGCGCCCATATCCCAGCCGGCCATCACAATGCCCCCGGCCATAAAGGCAGGCAGCAGCATCCAGGGCGACGTGGCGAAGAAATAGGTCAGGGGCATGACCAAATTGATGACAGTATTGGCTCGCAACACCCACAGCCCGCCCCGCTTGTCCACCTGCCGCCCCCAATAGATAAAGCCCAGCAGCCAAAAGATCGACTGGACAAAGCCCAGCAGCCCGATTTGGGAGTAGCTCAGGTGCAGCCGATCCACCTGTACAATCGGGTAGAGGGTCCAGGAGATCAGCGTGCCCGCGCCATAGACGCTGAAACTGAGCAGAAAGCGGGCGAAACGGGGATCGTTGCGGGGAATGTCGATCAGTTCGCGCAGGGCCTTTGTCTGGCGCGCAGGCAGATGGCCCTCGTCCACTTGCAGGCGACGAAAGAGCAGGGCCGAAAGAATGCCAACCGCACCGGCCAGGGGAAAGAGAATCTGATAGCTCCAGTGATCCAGCGCCCACCCAGCTAGCGGAGTCACCAGCAGAATCGCGCCCACCCGTCCCAGGCGCACCAGTCCCATTATTTTGCCCCGGGCTTCGGGCGGATAGATTTTCATCAGAATGCGGGTATAACCGGGGGAGGGGAAGGCTTCCAACAGCCAGAAGATGGCGCTGAGGACAATCATCCAGCCCGTTTGGGTGACAAAGGCCCAAAAGAGCAGCATTGCTCGGCCAAAGAGCCAACAGACCACCACCACATTCATCGTGCGACGGCGGCGCATGACCACAATACTGAGCGAAGCCAACGCAGAGCCGAGAAATTGCTGGGAAGTGTAGACGGCCAGCATATCCGCCGACGCGCCGAGACGACGCAGGACGACGGGAATGAAAGAGATGGATGCGGCGAAAAATGCCCCATAGGCGATGGAAACCCACAACTCCATGTACATATTGTGACGCACAGTTTCGGGCAGTGTGCCGGTCAGGCGGTGTTCAATCTGACGGCCCACACTTTTCAGCCAGGATTGGTTCTGCATTGGTTCGTTTGCTTTGTAGGTGGAGGAGCGACGGCGACAGGGGTTGAATGACTATTCACCAAAATAGACTTCTTTTACCTGGGCGTTGGCCGCAATTTCGGCGGGTGATCCCTGGGCCAGCAGGCCGCCCAAGTGCATCACAAAGAGGTGATCGACAAAATCGAAGAGGATTTCCAGCCGATGCTCGACGATCAAAAAGGTCAGCCCCTCGCCGCGCAGGGTTGCGATCTGCTCGAAAATCTCATAGGCCAGAACGGGAGCGACCCCCGCAGTCGGTTCGTCCAGCAGCATCAGCTTCGGCTCCCCAGCCAGACTGCGCCCCAATTCGAGCAGTTTCATCTGACCGCCGGAGAGGTCCGAGGCCCGGGTGACGTAGTGGTTGCCCAGGCGCAGTCGCTGCAAAATCGCCCCGGCCCGGCCCGCCAGTCTATTCTCCTGGGCGCGCCACAGGTGATGAAGGGGGGCCCGGCGTGCGCTCTCTCCGGTCTGTTGGCGGGCGGGCAGGAGTGTGTTGTCGAGAACCGACATGCGCTGGAAGAGGGCCGGGTCCTGGTGGCTGCGGGCGATGCCGTGGCGAAAGATCCGATCCGGCGGCGCGCCGGTGATGTCGTGGCCGTCAAAGTTGATGCGCCCGCTGTCCGGGGTGATGGTGCCGGCGATACAGTTGAGAAGGGTGGATTTGCCGCTGCCGTTGGGACCGATCAGCCCGACGATCTGCCCCGGTTTGATCTGAAGGGTGACATCCTGCACGGCTTGCAGGCGGCCAAAGGCTTTGGAGAGACGGCTAACGGTCAGCATCGTCGTCGTCCAGCGCGCGGAAGTCGCCAATCCAGCGCACCCAGGGCAGATCGCCCTGGACGGTGGCAATCAGCCGACTGTCGGCTGTCCACAGATCGCAGCCGTGAAGTTCGGCCAGGGCCACGTAGGACATCTGGTGGGGGCGGGACTGATTATAACGCAGGGCCAGTTGGCGGGCCAGGGGAAAGATGCGGGGATGGCTGGAGAGATGGACCTGAATCGCCATAAAGTGCTTGAAGGCACTCTCTTCGGCAGCCGACGTGATCTGTCCGAGCAGACGCAGACGGTGCAGGATCGAAGGCACCTCGAAGGCAAAGAGCGCGGGCGCGACGAGGGCCGTCTTGCGCTGGCGGCACGCTTCCAGCAGGGCGTCGGCGCGCTCGCTGTGGGGGAAGGGAAGCAAGGCCAGAATCAGCAGGTTGGCATCAATACAGACTAACGAGGAGTTCTTCATCACGCTCCGCACGGACAAGTTCCAGAATTTCCATAGACAAATGGGCGTGGCCCGCCTGGGCGAGCGTCTTCTGGCGGGATCTGCGCATCTGGGCCAGCAGATCGTCATCGAGGGGGCGTGGAAGGGGAAATTCCCCGGCACTGTTGAAGGAGAGGGAATCTTCCACCAGGTGGTGTTGCAGCACAGAAAGGCAATAGCTGGGCACATCCTGAAAATGGCGGGATGCGCTCTCTTCCAACCGACGTCGGGTCGGCTCGTCCACAGGCAGTTGTATCATTGGCATGGGTCATACCTCCTGAAAGCAGTGTACTACCGAAGCCGAGGTTCTGTCAACGGGGGATTTTGCTTGGAGAGAGCAGACTCCATCATCCCGGAATCCCATCTCCTGATAGACAGGAGATGGGATTCTGGGATGATGGCTATCGTCTCCGGGAACGACTGCGCTGGGGAGAACGGCTCTGTTCGCCGTCGGGTCGCCGGGGCTCTCTTGCTGGTCTCTCATTTTTGACGGCCTCTGCCGGGTCAACCAGGGGTTTGTGCAGCATCTGCTGATAGGTGTCGTCCAGCAGCATTGTGATCAGCGCCGACTCCTCAGCATTTTCGGCGAGTTGGCGGGCCAGGGGCGCAAAGCGGCGACTGCGCTCGGTCTGCAATTTGTCCCGCTCGCGCAGCCGGGCCTCCAACAGAGAGGTCAACCGCTCGGCCACCACTTCGGCCACTTCTTCTTCCGTGGGCAGGGTTCGCTCTTGCATAGGAATGCCATAGCGCTTGCTGATGCGCTCGATCTGTGATCGCTCCAGCACATTGACCAGTGTAATGGCTGTGCCCGACGCACCAGCCCGCCCCGTGCGCCCGGCCCGGTGGATATAGCTCTCCGGGTCATCCGGTGGCTCGTACTGGAAGACGTGGGAGAGATCGGGGATGTCCAGCCCCCGCGCGGCCACATCCGTCGCCACCAGAAAGCGCAGAGTCCCCTCCCGCACCCGGCCCAACACCCGCTCCCGGTCGTTCTGGTTGAGATCCGCGCTCAGTTCGTCGGCGTCGTAGCCAAAGCGCTTGAGTACAATCGTCAGATAATTGACGTGGGCTTTGGTGTTGCAGAAAATGATGGCCGAGGCCGGGTTCTCCACTTCGATCAGCCGCACCAACGAACGGTCGCGCCCCACACCGGGGACGATGTAATAGCTGTGTTCGGTGTCGGTGACGTGGACGTGATCCTGGCTCAGGCTCAGAAATTCCGGGTTCTCCATAAATTCCTGGGCCGTGCGCATGACGTAGGCCGGGAAGGTGGCGGAGAACATCACCGTATGCAGATTACGGCTGGGCAGGTAACGTTGCACCTGACGCATATCCTGATAGAAGCCCATGGAGAGCATACGGTCGGCCTCGTCAAAGACCAGCATCTCCAGTTTGTCCAGATTGAATGTGCGGCGCAGGAGATGATCCAGTACCCGGCCCGGCGTGCCCACGACGACCTGTGCGCCCTCTGTCAGGTCTGTGGTCTGTGCGCCATAGCCCACGCCACCATAGACCGTCGCCGTGCGCAGGCCGGTCCCGGCAAAGAGCATCTCGGCTTCATTGGAAATCTGGCGGGCCAACTCCCGGGTGGGGGCCAGAATCAAGACCTGGCATTCCTTGCGCCTGGCATTGAGCCGTTCCAGCATTGGCAGCAAAAACGCGCCGGTCTTGCCGCTGCCCGTGCGGGCCTGGACCATCACATTGCGTTTTGCCAGCAGATAGGGGATGGCCCGTTCCTGGACGGGCATCAATTTTGTCCACCCTGCCCGGCCCACGGCTTCAGCCAGGCTGGGGGGGAGAGTTTCGAGGGTTAAGTCGGATAATTCGTTGGGGGTTTCTGCGGTCGTAGGGGAATCGGTTTGCAAAAGTCGCTCGTTTCGTTGTCGTGTATATGCCCGCCGAATCAATTCGGCGCTGGTACAGGAAACCCGTTGAAACGGGTTGAGATCGGTCAATCGTGTACATACCCGCCGAATCAATTCGGCGTCTGTTATGGGAAACCCGTTGAAACGGGTTGAGGTCGGTCACTCAGTGCGTTTCAACGCACTTGCCATAACAGGCGTCGGTTTCAACCGATGCCTGGCTGCCCACTACCCACAAATCGGGGAAGTATCCGTATTGTACCACCCGACCGCGCTGACAACCGAACTTCAAGAGCCGTCCCATCCACTCGCGCCGCGACGGGCAGCTTTGATCGTGCCCCGCTGCTTCTTCTGTTCCAGACGCTGCTGTTTGGAGCCGAGGGTGGGGCGGGTGGCTTTGCGCTTGCGTCGGGGCACGGCGACAGTGCGCACCAGTTCGGCCAGCCGGGAGAGCGCGGCCTGGCGGTTGCGTTCCTGGCTGCGCTCTTCCTGGGCGCGCAGAACAACCACCCCGTCGCCGGTAATGCGCTGATCGGAGAGGGAGAGCAGCCGGTTCTTCACCTCCTCTGGCAGAGAGGAGGCGGCGATGTCGAAGCGCAGTTGCACGGCGGTGGATGTTTTATTTACATTCTGCCCCCCCGCGCCGGATGAACGCACCGCGTCCAATTCGATTTCGGCCAGGGGAATGGAGATTCGTTGGGTTACAAAAAGCATCAAACTTTACTCAACTCTGGTCTACTACACGCTGACGACTTCTGCCTGTTGAATGGAAGCGGTCCACTCCTGCCAACTTTCGGCCATACGAATCATCGCCGGTCCTACCTGATCCCAATCGTGCAGTGTCGCCGGATCGAAATCCGCGCCATTGGGCCAGACAAGCGCGCCCGCTTCCTCATCGAGAGTGACGCCATTGAAAAGGATGCGGTCACGCAGCGGGCCAAACATCTCCCCGCGCAGCATCGGCAGAAAATCGATCACCTGCGTATGGCCGTCGGCAAAAACGATACACAGGGTGTAGGGCGCGACAACTGTAAAATCTGTAACAGTGTGAATCTCGTGATACATAACCCCTCCTAACGTAACGGATCGATCTTCGTAGGCGGCTGGCCTGCAATCAGCAAACGCCAGTTAGCTTCCAATTGAAGTCCCCGTAGTTCAACCCAAACCTGAACCATCCGCAACTGCGGTTTCGGCAGCGAACCGGCAAGCAAATCAGCCGTTTCTATTGACAAAGTGGCACGGCTTCCACCGTAACGGGCGTGCATATGCGGAGAACTGTGTCGTTCACCCGCTTCTGGATACATTGTGATGACAACGCCGTAAAATCTGGAAATCTCCGGCATCGATCCCTCCAAACTTACCTACCATTCACAAAGACATTCTACAACCCCCAACCGCCAGCGTCAACAAACGAACAGATTCCATCCGCGTTGATCAGCGTTCATCAGTGGCTCAGAAATCCCCTTCCCACAGATTGAACAGATGTGCGAATCGTGGTAAAATCCCGCCTATGAAACACGAACTCCCCGAACGGGTCCAACACAAATTAGACGAACTGCCCGAACTGCCTGGCTGCTATCAGATGCTGGATGAAAAGGGCGGCATTTTGTATGTGGGCAAAGCGCTCGTCCTGCGCCAGCGGGTACGCAGCTACTTTCAGCCCTCGGCGGTCCACGTCCCCCGCATTCAGGAGATGGTGGGCAAAGTGAGCGACATCACCTGGTGGGTGACGCGCACAGAGATGGAAGCCCTGGTGCTGGAGAACGACCTGATCAAGCGCCACCAGCCCCGCTACAATGTGATGCTGAAGGACGATAAACAGTATCCCTACATCAAAGTCAACTGGCAGAACGACTTCCCCAAAGTGGAGCTTGTGCGCCAGATGAGCGACGACGGCGCCCGCTACTACGGCCCCTTTACCGGCGCCCGCGCAGTCTACCAGACCCTCGAAGGGCTGCGCCGGGTCTTCCCCTATCTGGACTGCGAGCGCAAGATCGACGGCCAGGACGCGCGGGCCTGTCTCTATTACGATATGAAATTGTGCGGCGGCCCCTGCATCGGTGCCCAAAACCGCACCGAATACCGCGACGGCATCCAGCAGTTTATGGATTTTATGGAGGGCGAGACCGACGAGGCCCTGGCCCGGCTGGAAAGCCAGATGCAGAATGCGGCCGAACTCTACAACTTTGAACTGGCCGCGGTCTACCGGGATCGCATCAAAGCCGCCCAGCGCATTGTGGCCCAGCAGCAGGTGGTGGGCGTCTCCCACGAGGACGAGGATGTGGTCTCGATTGCCCAGGATGTGAAGAGCGCGGATACGGTTGTGCAGGTGCTTTTTGTGCGCAAGGGGCGGCTGACCGGCAAGGAGAATTTTGTACTGGAAGGGGCATCGGTCATCGAATCCAACGACGAAACCCTGGGCGCGCTGATCGGCACATTCATCCAGCGCTACTACGACAGCGCGGCCACGATTCCCCCCCGCATCCTCGTCCAGTTCCTGCCCGGCGAAGCCAAATTGCTGGAAGCCTGGCTGCGCGAGAAACGGGGCGGGCGTTTTGAGCTGCGGATGCCCCAGCGCGGCAAGAAGCGCAATCTCATCGATCTGGCGGAGCGCAACGCGGCCGAATATCTGCGGGTACAGCAGGCCCAGTGGGCGGTGGACACCAACCGCCAGACCCAAGCTATCGCCGAATTGCAGGAGAGTCTGCGCCTGGCACAGGCTCCCTCCCGCATCGAATGTTTCGACATCAGCACCCTGCAAGGCACGAATACCGTCGGTTCGATGGTTGTCTTTGCCAAAGGCGCACCCCTGAAATCGGCCTACAAACGCTTCAAAATCCGGGGCAAGGGCAGCCAGGGCGAGCCGGACGACTTCGCCAGTATGCGGGAGATGTTGCGTCGCCGTTTCCGTCGGGCCGTGGAGGAGAAGGAGACTGAGCCAGGCGACAAGGCCCGCACCAGCGATGACCAGTGGCGCATTCTGCCCGATCTGGTGATTGTGGATGGGGGCAAAGGGCAGTTGGGCGTGGCCGTGGAGGTGTTCGAGGAGTTCGACCTGCTGGGGCAGGTTCCCCTGGTGGGGCTGGCGAAACGGGAGGAGGAGCTATTTCTGCCCACGCAGCGACCCGGTCTGGCTGAAGCGGGGCAGCCAGGCCCTCTATCTGGTCCAGCGCATCCGGGACGAGACCCACCGCTTCGCCATCACCTATCACCGCAACTTGCGGGGCAAAAGCCAGGTGCGCAGCGCGCTGGACGACGTGCCCGGCATCGGCCCAAGCCGGCGCAAGGCGTTGCTCCAATTCTACAGCGCGGACATCGAGCGCATCCGCAATGCCAGCCTGGAAGAATTGGCGGCTGTGCCGGGGATGAATAAGCGGGCGGCCCAGGCCGTGAAGGAGCATTTGTGATGGCACAAACCAGTACTAGCGCTGGCGGCTCTGTGCCACCACCGGACATCTTTGCCGCGATGCCTTTTTGGAAAGGCGTGCCCCCCAACGAAGTCTACGATTTGGTGGCCCACGAGACCGAAACCGTCTACTTTCAGATGGGAGATGTCATCACCAAACAGGAGACCGAGTGCGAGCGCGTCTACTTTATTTACAGCGGCCAGGTGCGTTTGGAGCGTTGGCGGCCAGGTGCAGTCACACAGAACAACCCGCGCGGTCTGCCCGTGCAGGTGATTGAGAAAATTGTAGAAAAGGGCTATCTGATTGGCCGCTTCGCCCTCACCTACAACCTGCCCAACACATCCACGGCAACCGCGCTGGACCCGGTCGCAGCCGTCTCCTTCCCGAGTGCCGCCTTCGAGCGGCTCATCTACCGATACCCCTTTCTGCGCGGCAATTTGACACCCCAGGGCCTGATCAACCGGCTGCGCACAATGCCGCTGTTTGCCCGTGTCGGCCTGGTCGCTCTGAGCTATTTGGCCGAAGAAGTGAAGGTTCATCCGCCTCTGGAGGCTGGTTCACCCATTTATGATGCCCAAAAGTTTCCAGACGAACTCTATCTCATCAAACAGGGACAGGTAGCCCTTTCCCATCCCAGTCAGCCCAATCCGGGCGTCTGGCTGGGCACCGGGAACGCCTTTGGCTTTCCCGGCTCGATTGGCGGTTCAGGCGGCAGCACAGAATACGGCCACGGGGCCAAAACGACGGCCCGCACAGAGTTGTACAGTCTGCCCTGGCCGAGTATCCAGCGGCTGGCAGCCCGCTATCCCCACGTGGCGAACCCCAAAATCCAAAACGTATGCCTGAAGGCTGTCGAAAACATTTCCGTGTTTAAGGGCCTCGACCCCGCGCTGAAGCCCAGACTGGCTGGCTACTGCTCTTTCCAGCACATTCCCCAACACCATTTGATTATGCAGCAGGGCGACATCGGCGACAGTATGTGGGTGCTGTTGGAAGGCAGCCGGGCTGTGTTGAGCGCGCTGGACAACAGCGGCAGCCCCCTCCCGCCCGTCCCCGTAGATGGTCTGGTCTATTTCGGAGAATCGGCCCTCGTCGCTACACGCAGCGTCAGTTCCACCATCGAATCGGAGCCGGGCAGTCTCTGGCTGCGCTTTCACTGGCGCGACTTTGCTTCCTTCGTATCAAACGAGAAAGGCCCGTCGATCCGGGACAAATTGAAGGTTCGCCTGCCGGATGAGTTGGCCGCAGTAGGGTCGGATAAAGAGTACAGTTGGCTCAGCACAGGCGAACAGTTGATATCCCTCACCCGCCGCCATTGGCTCTCCCTCTTGCACAAAATGCGCTTGAGTCTTAGCGGTCTGGTTGTCACCCTGGCTGTAGCAGCCGGGCTACAGCTATCGGGAATATCGCCCTGGTGGGCCATCTGGCTGCTGGGATTGCCCTCTCTGTTGGCGATGATTTGGGGCGTGCTGGACCACCTCAATGACTTCTTTATTGTGACCAATCAGCGCGTCATCCAGCAGGAAAAGGTGATTTTGACCAGCGAATATCGCCGGGAGGCGCTGCTGGAACAGGTGCAAAACGTAGGCGTGCGCACCTCTTTCTGGGGAAAATTCTTCGGGTATGGCATTATCTCCGTTGCCACGGCTGGTTCCAAAGGTTCCATTGACTTCGATTTTGTACCCGAACCAGCCGGGCTGCAAGCCTCCATCTTTCGCTTGACAGCAGAACGCAAGGCCCGCTACCGGGCCGAAAGTCGCCTGGAAATTCAGACCGCGCTGGAAAAACGCTTGGGGCTGGTGGTGGAGCTGCCCAGCCGGGTACTCGCTGGCGGACCCCGGCGTATGAGTACAGACGACAAGTCCCTGCCCTGGCAGCAACGCCTCTGGCGCTATCTGTTTACAGACCATCAGGTGCAGTGGATTAGCACCGAGCGGATCGTCTGGCACAAACACTGGTTTGTCCTGGCCCGACAGGTGGTACCCCTGGCGGTTCTGGCTCTGGGCTTGCTGCTGCTGATGGTGGGGGGATTTCTTTTTGATTTTTATCAGAAGCTGGATTTGGCGTTTTCTCAGACGCTTGTCGGCCTGGAATTTATTCTCGCTTTTATCCTGCTGATTCTGCTGGCAGCCATCGCCTGGGTGACAGCCGACTGGTGGAACGACACCTACGAGCTGACCCACGATAGCATCATTGATATTGAGAAGCTTCCCCTCTTCCTGGCCGAGGAGCGCAAAGAGGCCCGGCTGAGCGAGATTCAGGACATTCGCCTGAACATTTCGTCGCCGCTGGAGATGATTCTAAACTACGGGGATATTACAGTGGAGACCGCGGCCACGCAGGGCGCGTTCACCTTCCATCACGTGCCCAACCCCAGAGCCGTGAAGGAAGAGATCAACCGACGGCTGATCGAATGGCGGCGCAACGACGAGCGGCGCAAAGCCCGCGACCAAATGAAGGATCTGCCCGACTGGTTCGAGATGTACCGGCGGCTGGAAGCCGGGCGGGGACCGACACGGGTTGTCCTGGATAACGATACGCCGAAGGAAGTGAAGGGGCTGTCGTAGGAATGGGGAGTGCGGAATGGGGAAGGGGAATGCTCGACGATTCACCAGCCGTAGTTGAGCCGATCGATCAGCCGCCGCGGCAGATGCACGGCGCGCATCTGGCTTTGTGTTAGATCAATCGGATAGGCCACCCGATGCAGGGTCCAGGTCATTTGTTCCGTGTCAAAGAGGGCATAGGCGGCCCGGGGATCGTTGTCTCTGGGCTGCCCCACACTGCCGGGGTTGAGGATCAGCCGCTGCTCGGTTGATACGTCCAGAAAGACCACATCCTCGGCACGCAGAGGCAGGTGATCGACTGTCGCGGCACCTGTCATTTCCCCGTTTCCCACCCCCTCCCACGCCCGTTCCAGCCGCCAGCGATAGATGGCCGGTTTGTGGGTATGGCCCACCAGACAAATCTTCTCATCGAAACAGGCAAAGTTTTCCAGCGCGATTGTTGGTGTCTGCACATATTCCCAGACCGGCTGGCGGGGACTGGCGTGGGTCAACAGTAGATAGGGGGTTTCTGCCGGTTGAACAGGTATATCGGGGAAACTGTCGAGCAAAGCCCGGTTTTGCGCGGTCAATACACTGCGCGTCCACAGCACAGCCTCCCTGGCCATCGGGTTAAAGTCGTCCACATCAATGCCGGGCCGATCCAACACAGCCCAGTCGTGGTTGCCAATCACCACGTGGTTGGCCAATTCAGCCACCAATTCTGCCGATTCATTAGGCATAGGGCCATAGCCCACCACATCACCCAAGCACCAGACCGCGTCGTATTGGCCCCGGGCGTCGGCAATGACGCTTTCCAGTGCCACAAAGTTGGCGTGAATATCGGAGATTACAAGTACACGCATAGAATAGCCGTTAGCAGTGACCAGTTAGCAGTGACCAGTTAGCAGTGAGGATCGGCTGCGGCGACTGATAACTGATAACTTTCTTACCCCTCATTCTACCGGATAGAACGCAGATACGCCAACACCCAGGCCATTTGACCAATGCAAATGGGTGGTCTATGATGCAATTTCTGTCCAAGACATTTTGCAGCCCTATGGGCTTACAGACCGTCAGACTTATGGACCGATAGACTTATCGCCCGATTGACGTATCGACCGATACCGGAGGCCCCGTTGTTTCGTCGCATTGGCATTTTACACCACCCACGCAAACCTGAATCCCTGGAGCTGGCTGCGGCTATGGAGAGCTTTCTCGCCAGCCGGAACGTGCCCCACATCTGGCGGGACTCGGCCTGGGATGCCGATGCCATCCAGCGCCGCCTGCACGACGTAGACCTGCTGATCACCCTGGGCGGGGATGGCACAATGCTGCGCGCTGCCCGCATGGGCGCAGAGCAGGAGGTGCCTATGCTTGGCGTTAAAATGGGGCGGCTGGGCTTTCTGGCCGAAGTCTTCCCCAACGACTGGCAAGAACCCCTGGGCCAGATGTTGGATGGCCACTATTGGGTAGAAGAACGATTGATGATCCGTGTGCGTGTGGAGCGCAAGGATGCGCAGGGAGCGAGCGAAGTGCGCTGCGAATATGACGCGCTCAACGATGTGGTTCTCAGCCGGGGCAGCCTGGCCCGCATCGTCCGGGTCAACACCAGTCTGGATGGCGGCTATCTGACCACCTACACCTGTGACGGGCTGATCGTCAGCACAGCCACGGGCAGCACAGCCTATGCCCTGGCCTCCGGCGGGCCTATCCTGCCGCCGGAACTGCGCAACATTCTCGTCATTCCCGTAGCCCCCCACATGAGTATGGACCGGGCCGTCGTCCTATCGGAAGGAACGGAAGTACGCCTACGGGTCTACAGCGACCATTCGGCTATGCTGACTGTGGATGGTCAATTTGAGGTGGAAGTGGATGAACAGGACGAAGTGATAGTGACGGGCAGCCCCTATCAGGCGCGTTTCATCCGCATGCGTCCGAGAGCCTATTTCTATCAGACACTGATGGACAAATTGAAGTGGACGGTTTGATAGGTCTCCGGGGCTTCGTCCTTGAGATTCGGTGGTCGAAACTTCGCAGTTGGGGAATGGACAGATGAGCGAACGAGTATCAGCCCAGCCTAAAGCGCATTACCGCAACCTGGACGTGGCCGAAAACATCTCGCAGGCAGAGTTGGCCCGCCAATACCAACGGCTGCAAAAGCTCTATCAGCCGGAAAATATCAGCGATGCGGATGCCCGGGCCTATGCAGCCCAAAAGCTGGCCCAGATCGAAGAAGCCTACGCCATCCTCGGCGACCCGGCCCGCCGCGCGGTTTACGACGGCAAACCGCTGATCGTCGCGCCCGACGATCAGGAGCTTCTCTACTGCGCCAACCACCCGGCCACGGAAACCCGTCTACGCTGCAACAAATGTGGCAAACCCATCTGCATGAAATGTGCGCGCCAGACGCCCGTAGGCTATCGCTGCACCGAATGTATTCACCAGCAGCAGAACGTTTACTTCAATGCCGGGAGCAGCGATAATTTTATCGCCCTGGCTGTCGGGTTTGTGGTTTCAGCCATCGCCGCGCCAATCGCCGGGATGCTCTTGGGTGGCTTTGGCTTTTTCGGGTTGATCATCGCCTTCATTGCCGGTTCGGGCGCGGGCAGCCTGCTGGCCCAGATCATCCGCCGGGCTGTGGGACGGCGGCGGGGAAGACAATTGCCCCTTTTTGCGCTGATCGGCATCATCAGCGGAGTGCTTATCGGTAGCGTCGCCCTGCTTTTCATCACCGGCTACTTTCCGCTCTTTGATATTACCACACTTCTCTTCACCGGTTTGGCAGTGGCCGCGGCCTATCCACAGTTGAGATGAGAGCCAGGGGAAAAGAGGCGTGAAACGTGAAACGTGAGATCGTTCAAT
>CAMDQF010000118.1 GCA_945905745.1 Litorilinea aerophila | reverse complement strand
CCGCCGAAGGCGGCCGATTTTTTCTGTAACGCAAGCTGTCAGCTTGCGCCACGGCTGCCCCTCACCACCCCCTAGCCGTTGACGGGTTAAGTCCCATTGGCGGGTCGCCCCCTCCTCTTCCAGCGGTGGCGATGGTTCGTCGGTGTGGCTGTTTGCGCTGGGAGAGGAGGGGGTTTGGGGCGAATGGTGGGTTTCGGTGTCAGTGATTTCATCGGCACTGCTATGGAGAAATCTGCCGCAAACGCCATCGACAGACTCCCCTCTCCACCCCCTGGCCGTTGACGGGTTAAGTCCCATTGGCGGGTCGCCCCCTCCTCTCCCAGCGGTGGCGGCGGTTCGTCGGTGTGGCTGTTTGCGCTGGGAGAGGAGGGGGTTTGGGGCGAATGGTGGGTTTGGGTGTCAGTGACTTCATCGGCACTGCTATGGAGAAATCTGCCGCAAACGCCATCGACAGACTCCCCTCTCCCAGCCCAGCCAACAGACCCCACCGGTCAGCGTCCTGGCTGGGAGAGGGGGCGGGGGCGGGGGTGAGGGCGAACAAAATGACAACGAATGGGAGGAAAATACGAATAGAGAAGAGGTCGCCACAAAGTTTCTGCTTCCCCAACCTCTCGAACAGCCGGATAAGCGACAACCATTCGCGACATCCTCCTATTCGCTGTCACCCATCGACAACTTCTCAAACGTCCCCTTCAACGCTGGATACAGTTCCCGATAGACCCCATACGCCCGTTCGTAGACCGCCACCGCGTCCGGGTCCGGTTTCGTCGATCCCGTCACCCGCACAGTCTCGCGACAGGCCGTCTCGCCGTCCGGCCAGAGACCAGCGCCCACACCGGCCAGCAGCGCCGCGCCGTAGGCCGCTCCCTCAGTAGTATTGACCGTCACCAGTTCGCTGCCCAGCACATCGGCCAGAATCTGCCGCCAGAGCGGGCTGCGTGCGCCGCCACCGCTCACCCGCACCTGGCGGATGGCCGGGAGACCCGCCTCTGCCATCAATTCAAAACTGTCCCGCAGACCAAAGGCCACCCCTTCCAGCACGGCACGGGTCAGGTGGGGCTGGCTGTGGCGCACGGTCAGGCCGACGAACGCGCCCCGGGCCAGAGGGTCCGGGTGGGGGGTGCGCTCGCCGGTCAGATAGGGCAGAAAGAGCAGGCCATCGCTGCCCGGCGGGATGGCCCCGGCGGGGGCCAGCAGATCGTCGTAGGCCAGGCCGGGGGCGAGGGTGTCCCGATACCAGCGCAGACTGCCCGCGGCCGAGAGCATCACCCCCATCAGATGCCACTTGCCGGGCAGGCTATGGGGGAAGGCGTGGAGCCGTCCTTCCGGCTCGTAGATGGGGCTGGCCGCGCTGGCAAAGACGACGCCAGATGTGCCCAGGGAGAGGGCGACGATCCCCTCCTCCACCGCGCCCACACCGACAGCCCCGGCTGCCTGATCCCCGCCGCCGCCCACCATCGGCGTGCCCGCTTTCAATCCCGTGGCTGCCGCCGCCGCCGCCGAGAGGACGCCGGTGATCTGCGTGCCCTCGTGGGTGGCGGGTAGCCATTCCGGGCGGATGCCCAGGGCCTCCACCACGGCTGGGGACCAATCCCGGGTTGCCAACTCCACCAGTAGTGTGCCCCCTGCGTCGGCCCGGTCTGTGGCAAAATCGCCGGTCAGTTTGTAGCGCACGTAATCTTTGGGCAGGAGAATTTTGGCGATACGGGCGAAAATCTCCGGCTCGTTCTCCTGCACCCAGAGGATTTTGGGCGCAGTGAAGCCGGTCAGCGCGTCGTTGCCGGTGATGCGCACCAGTTCGCTTTTTCCAATCCGGGCGCAGATTTCGTCGCACTGGCTGGCCGTGCGCTGGTCATTCCACAAAATCGACGGGCGCAATACCTCCCCCGCCGCGTCCAGCAGCACCAGCCCGTGCATCTGGCCGGTCAAGCCCACGCCGACAACCGCGGCCGGGTCGATCCCGGAATCAGCCAACACCCGGCGGATGCTGGCGACAGTGCCCTTCCACCAGAGAGCCGGGTCCTGCTCGCTCCACAGGGGATGGGGGGTCTGGAAGTCGTATTCGCTGGCGGCCACCGCGACAATCTCGCCCCGTTCGTCAATCAGCAGGGCTTTGGTAGCGGTGGTGGATGAGTCAATACCGATGAGATAGGACATAAGAACCTCCTGAAGAATAGAACAACGGGACGCTGATTCACGCGGATAAACGCTGATCCAGAGAAAATCTGCGCTTTTATGTTGATCAGGCTGATGGCGGAATTTTTAACGCAGAGATGCAGAGGCGCAAAGACGCAGAGAATGCGCTTTTCCCTCCGCGTCTCTGTGTCTCTGCATCTCTGCGTTAAGATATAGCCATTTCACCGGCGTCTTGACCAGAAAAAAAATCTGCGTTTCTCTGGGTTTATCCGCGCCCAAATGGTTGTTAGCCCATCCGGGCGAGCACCCGCTCGGCTGCGGCGTAAGGGTCGAGACTGCGGGCGGTAACTGCTTCGACCAGACTGGTGAGACTGTCCGCCGGGAGGGCGGCGCGCAGACGGCGCAGAAGCTCGGCCTGGACAATCTGCTCGACGGCGCGGGCCATGCGCAGACGCTCCCGCGCCGCCAGCCGTCCATTTTCGGTCAGCCAGGACCGATGCCGTTCGATTTCGGCCATCACTTCCGGGATGCCCCCACCGGAGGCGGCGACGGTTTTGAAGACCTGCACCTGCCAGCCGTCATTCTCTTCCTCCAGCGGCGGGGCGGCCACTTCCAGCAGTTGGCCGTGATGGAATAGCTGGCGGGGCGTGCCGTCGGCCATATGCAGCATCAGCTCCAAGTTGCCGACTGTGCGCTCCACACCGGGCCGGTCGGCTTTGTTGACCACAAAAATATCGGCGATCTCCAGGACCCCGGCTTTGATGGCCTGCACTTCGTCGCCCAGCCCTGGCGCTTCGACAACGACTGTCGTGTGGGCCGTGCCTGCAATTTCCACCTCCGCCTGGCCCACGCCGACGGTCTCGATCAAAATGCGTTCGTAGCCCGCGGCGTCGAGCAGGAGCAGGGCATCGGCGGTGGCGGCAGCCAGTCCACCCAAACTGCCGCGGGTCGCCATCGAACGGACAAAGACGCCCCCATCCCCGCTCAGTTTGGACATGCGTACCCGATCCCCCAGCAGCGCGCCGCCGGTGAAGGGGCTGGTGGGGTCCACGGCCAGGACAGCGACGGTCATCCCCGCGGCCCGGTAGGCCTGGACCAGCCCGGTGACGAGGGTGGATTTGCCTGTGCCCGGTGCGCCGGTGACGCCGATCAGATGGGCCTGCCCGGTGTGGGGGAAGATCCCCGCCAGCAATTCCCGCGCCTCTTGGCCGCCCGTCTCCACCTGGCTGATGGCGCGGGAGAGGGCCAGCCGGTCACCGGCAAGCAGGCGGGGGATGAGTTGGGAGGGGGGGATGGGTTTGGGCATTGGTTGATTGGTTGATTGGTTGATTGGTTGATTGGGCTGCGCACGTCCCAATCAACCAGTGAACCAATCAACCGCTTTCTCATATGACAACAGTACGAATGAATTCAATAATGTCCTGCGTTGACGTCCCCGGCCCGAAGACGCCCTGGACGCCTGCGGCCTGTAAGGGGGCCACGTCTTCGTCGGGGATGATGCCGCCGACGAGGACCGTCACATCCTCCTGGCCCTGGACGCGCAGGAGATCGACGACTTTGGGGCAGAGGGTCATATGCGCACCGCTGAGGATGGAAAGGCCGACCACATCCACATCTTCCTGGAGCGCGGCCTCGGCGATCATCGCCGGGGTCTGGCGGATGCCGGTGTAGATGACTTCAAAGCCGGCGTCGCGCAGGGCACGGGCCACCACCTTTGCGCCCCGGTCGTGGCCATCCAGACCGGGCTTGGCGACGAGAACTCGGATTTTGCGGTCGGTCATAGGGGCTCCTTTATGTGGAGAAAGTACAGAAGTTTCTGTTCGCTATTGTAGCGGAATTGGTGGGTGTTGTACATTTTTGTCTTGCACCCACGCTCCGCGTGGCCGATCCCCAGGGCGCTCCGCGTCCACGCTGGCGACTGTCCGACCGGCCACTCCTGCCGCAGAGCGGCGCGGGGACGTTCCCACGCGGGAGCGATGGGAACGAGAAAACGGACGACGACTTCTAAACCGGTTGAAGGCTGTGCTACAATGGCAGGGGATTTGAATTCTGTCGAGGCTTCCGTTTCCAGTCCCCAATCCCCAGTACCCAGTCCCCATCTCCAGGAGTACCCAATGCTTTACCCTCGAACTGACCGCCAGAGACGCTTTGTCCAGATCGCCCAGAAGCTCGCCCCCCTCTTTCAGTAACGGGCAGCCCAGCACGACCGGGACGGCTCCTTTCCCCACGAAAATTTTGCCGACATTCGGGCCGCGGGGCTGCCTTCGCTGATTATCCCGGAGGAGTTCGGCGGCTGGGGCGCGGACCTGTTGGAGTCAGTGCTGGTGATGGAGGCATTGGGCGCGGGGGATGGCAGCACGGCCCTCAGCTTTGTGATGCACGTGCAGGTGCTGGGCGCAGTGGCCGAGAGCCGCGGCTGGCCCGAAGCGCTTTTTGCCCAAATCTGCCACGAGGCGGTGGAACGGGGCGCGCTCATCAACGCCGTGGCCACAGAGCCGCGCCTGGGTAGCCCCAGCCGGGGCGGTCTGCCCGATACCATCGCCGAACCCATCTACGCCAACGGCGTCAGCGGCGAACCGGAAGCCTGGCTGATCAACGGGCGCAAGAGCTTTGCCAGTCTCTGCCCAGAACTGGACTATTATGTTGTGCCTGCGGCCCTGCAGGATGGCAGCGGCCACGTGGCCCGCTTTGTCATTCCGCGCGGCGAACACATCCGCATCATCGAAAGCTGGGACAGCCTGGGCATGCGCTCCACCGGCAGCCACGACATTGACATTCTAAACGCCCGCGTGGGGGCAGATCAGATGCTGGGCCGGGGTGGGCCGGAGGTGGGGGATCCGGCCCGTTCCACCTATAACGCCTGGTTTGCTCTGACTGTCAGCGCGGTCTATTTGGGCGTGGCCCAGGCCGCGCTGGACTTCGCCGCCCAGTACGCGCAGGAGCGGATCCCCACCGCGTTGGGCAAACCGATTGCCAGCCTGGACAATATCCAACACCGGCTGGGACAGGCGGATCTGCTGCTGACTCAGGCCCGGGCGCTGGTCTATGGCGTGGCCCGGGAGTGGAGCGAGCAGCCGGACAACCGGGCCGCGCTCTCCCCGTATGTGGTGGCGACGAAAGTGACGGCCACCAACAACGCGATTGCTGCGGTGGATGAGTGTCTGCGGGTGGTGGGTGGCTCCGGGATGAACCGCTCTTTGCCCCTCGAACGATACTTCCGGGATGTGCGTCCGGGCATCTTTCACCCGCTCAACGACGACCAGGCGTTGTCGATGTTCGGGCGGATTGCTCTGCAACGGGTGGCCGACCGGCAGGCCGCGCCGGAGACAGCCAACAGCAATCCAGTGAGCGCGTAATTTACGGACAAAAAAGCGATTTGCGTCAATAAAACAGGAAATGGTAAGATAGAATAGTCGATAGCTGACGGTTTTCCCTGACCCCAGCCAGCCCAGACTCCACAGTCCTTCACGGAGAATCGGCTATGCCATCACCTCTGCTCCATACATCCGTCGCACCCGTCACCGACCCCAGGCCGGAGGGTGGAATTCTGCTCACGCCGATCGTGGCCGCCCAGTTGGTCGGATTGGGAATGCTGTTGGCTGCGGTCATTATCGGTCTGCTGCTCTACTTCCTGGACAAACCAGACCCCGCGCCGATTGTCCTGCATCCGCCCCCCACGCCCGCGCCCACAGCTACCCCTCTGCCCACACCGACGCCCAGCCCGTTGACGGTTTTTGTCAGCGGTGGGGTGGCGCGGCCGGGAATGTATCAATTGAGCGGGGAGGCCAGGGTGGGGGATGCGCTGGCTGCGGCCGGTGGGCTGCAAGCGGGGGTGGATGGGGCGCTGGTCAACCAGGCCGAGCGGCTCTTTGACGGCGCGCAGGTTCACGTGCCCCTGGCGGAACCATTGAATGTGACCAGCAGTGAGGGCGGGCCGCCTGCTGGTCTGTCGGGGACGGTGGCTCTCGCCGAGCCGGGTGGAGCATCTGGCGGCGCGACGGGTGGGCTGGTCAATCTCAACACAGCCAGCGCCGACGGGCTGATGACGCTGCCGGGGATTGGGCCGAGCAAAGCCGCCGCGATTATCGCTAACCGGCCCTACGATACGGTGGACGATCTGGACCGGGTGCCCGGCTTTGGGGAAAAGACGATTGATCAGTTGCGGGAGCTGGTGACGACGCAGTAAAGGGGATTGGGGACAGGAGACTGGGAACAGAGGGCTGGGTGGGGAAAGGTGAAGCGAGAAATGTGTGAAAAGCCGAACGATCTCACGTTTCTCGCTTCACCTTTCAGGTTCAAAGAGTGACCCGCTAAAACAGATTCAAATTCCCCTGGGCCTCAATCCAGAAGTGGTCATAAACGCCAGCGCCCTCGGGAAGCGGGATGGCAAAAGGCAGGGATTCGCCCGGCGCAAGGGTCTGCCCGCCCAGGAAGATGTCGGCGGTCTCTACCACTGCGCCCGCGGCGTCGTAAAAGGTGACAGCCACCACAATCGACGTCAGCGCGATCTCCTGCTCGTTGCGAATCTGCCCCGTCACCTCACTCTTGCCCCCCGTGCCCTGGTCGATTGCCCCCTCCACAACCGTCAGATAGCGAAATTCGATCAGACTCACATCCTCCCAGGTGACGGTCAGTTCGTAACGTTCCACCGCCGAGACCAGATTCTCCACCTTCAGTTTGAAGGGATTGCCCACCTCTGGCTCGGTCATAGGCAGACTGGTGAGTGCCTGGCTCGCGGCCACCAGCTTGCCGCCCCTGTCGTAGAAGTTGGCGATGACCTTCGCGCCGTAGACGGCCACCCCGCTGGTGTTCAGCACCTCCCCCACCACCACATAATTCGGGCCATCGGAGAATCCCCGATGGCTGGCGACGAAGATGCCTGTGGGATAGGGCGTCTTTGTGGGTGCGGGAGACGGCGGCGCGGTAGGCGCTGGTGTGGCTGTGGCAGGGGGCGCAGAAGTGGGCGTGGAAGTGGGTACGACCGTCGGGCTGGCAGGCGGTGCAGGGGTCTCTGTGGCTGGCGGGACGGCTGTCGCCGTCTCGCCAGGGGGAACGGATGTCGCGGTCGGCGTCTCCGCGGGTGCGTCAGCAATGCCTACCGACACCGGTGTATTCGTGGCTGGCGGCTCGGTCGGCGCGGCCGTAGACCCCTGCACCACTGCCCGGCTCTGTGGTTGAGCAGGCCCAAGCCCAACACAGCCCCCAATCCCCCACACAACCACCAGCAGGAGAGAAAAGGTAAAATGTCGTTTCATCGGAATCTCCTTCACAAAAAGACACGGATTGACACAGGTTGTCAGGATTTGCACGGATTCTGATCCGCTCAATCCGCTCAATCCGCCCGATCCGCGTTCTATTCTTCTGCGCTCCCTCGCAGCAGCGCTTGTCCTGCGCCCTCTCTGCCTCTATAATACCTCTTCCTGCCGTAACGTCAACCGCGCAAAGGACCCCGCCCGCCATGAGATCGGGTTGACGACAGTTGCCGGGGTGTGGATGTTGCCGAAAGTAACTGTTCTCAAGCCAATACTTTGACGGTAGCCTTGAAGAAATAGAAGGCCGCTGTGTGTTGGGTTCTCCCGGCACTCGTTGGCGTGTAGATGCTGATCTCTTGCCAGGAGAACCCAACCTACGATTATGCCGCCTGCGGTCTATTGAGAACCCAGACATTCAGGAGCAGCCAATGTGCCCTATTCGCATCGCCATGTGGTCCGGCCCCCGCAATATCTCCACCGCAATGATGCGGGCCTGGGAGAACCGACCGGATACCGTCGTCCACGACGAACCCTTCTATGCCCACTATCTGGCCGAGACCGGCAGCGACCATCCAGGGCGGGAGGAGGTCATCGCCGCCGACGAGACCGACTGGCGACGAGTCGCTGAACGGATGACGAGCCCGCCCCTGCCTGCCGGCAAAACCATATATTTTCAAAAGCAGATGACCCATCATATGCTGGACCACATCGATCTGGGCTGGCTCGGCCAGGTGACCAACTGCTTTCTGCTGCGCAGGCCCAGCGAAGTCATCAACTCGTACATCAAAGTGCGGCCCGATTTCACCCTTCTCGACATCGGCTTTCCCCAGCAACGCCGCATCTTCCGCACAGTGCAGGAGCAGACCGGCCAGACGCCGCCGGTCATCGACAGCCGGGATGTGCTGGAGAATCCCCGGGCTACATTGACTCTGCTCTGTGATGCAGTGGGTGTGCCCTTTGACGAGCGGATGCTGGCCTGGCCTGCTGGTCCTCGCCCCAGTGACGGCGTGTGGGCCAAGTATTGGTACGCGGCTGTCGAAGCGTCCACCGGCTTTGAACCCTACCGCCCCAAAGACGCGCCGGTCCCGGCCCATTTGGCCGACGTACTGGCCGAGGCGGAAGAAATCTATCGGGAATTGTATCAATTTCGGTTGGGTCAATAGGTTAGGTGCTTGGTTGATTGGGTGATTGGGTAATCGCCAATCAGCCAGTCAACCAATCAACCAGTCAGCTAATTACCCAATCTACTCTCAGGGGAACCCCTATGCTCCAATCCTTCAACCCTGCCAATCGGGACCTTATCGTCAATATCAACGGCGGCCTCGTCCACCGGGACCAGGCCGGGATCAGTCCCTTCGACTCGGCTGTGCAGAATGGCGATGCTGTCTGGGAGGGGCTGCGTCTCTACAACGGGCGCATCTTCAAGCTCACAGAACACCTGAACCGACTACAGGCTGGCGCGCGTGCCCTGGCCTATCAGAACGTGCCCTCCAGCCAGGCTATCACCGATGAAATCCGGCGTACCCTGGCGGCCAACGGCATGACCGACAATGTGCATATCCGTCTGACCCTCAGCCGGGGCGTCAAATACACCAGCGGGATGGACCCCAGGGTCAACCTGGGCCAGCCCACACTGATCATCCTGGCCGAGCACAAAGCGCCGGTCTACGACAAAGGGGGCATCCGGCTCATCACCTCCGGCATCCGGCGCATCCCGCCCGACTGTCTGGACCAGAATATCCATTCGTGCAATATGCTCAACTCGATTCTGGCGAAAATGCAGGCCAACGCGGCGGGTGTGGACGATTGTATGATGCTGGACATCCACGGCTTTGTGGCCGAAACCAACGCCACCCACCTCTTCTTTGTGGAAAACGGCGTCGTCTCGACTCCCCACACCGACTCCTGCCCAGAAGGGATTACCCGTGCCACGGTCCTCGACCTCTGCCGCGAACGCGCCATCCCCCATGCGGTGCGCAACATCTCCCTGAGCGAAGTTTACCGGGCCGAGGAGATATTCTGCACAGGCACGATGGGCGAGCTGGCCCCGGTGCTGGAGATCGACGGGCGGCGCATTGGCCACGACAAAGCCGGGCCACTGACAGCCCAACTCACGGAACTCTATAGAGAATTGACTGCCACCACAGGCACACAGGTGGTCGGTTGAAATTCACAACCGTCCTGCGCGCTCTCGGCCCGGTGGACCTGAAATCGGTCAGCCGGGATTCGCTGCTGCTGCTGATTTCCGCAGGTTCGCTGGTGCTGGCCCTGGCCATGCGCTACGGCGTGCCCTTTGTCACTCCCCACTTGCAGCGGCTGCTCTTCATCGAACTGGGCGATTACACACCACTGCTGATGAGTTTCGTCCTCCTGATGGCCCCTGGAATGGTGGGTTCGCTGGTGGGTTTTCTGATCCTGGACGAGCGGGACGACGGCACACTCACCGCCCTGCTTGTCACGCCCATCTCCCTCACGGCCTATCTGCTCTACCGCATCGGGCTGCCAGTCGTCATCGCCTTCCTCGTCACCCTGGCGGCGGTTCCCATCGCCGGGCTGATCCGGATCCCCTTTGGGCAGCTACTCCTGGCCGCTGCTTTGGCCGCCTTGAGCGGCGCCATTGTGGCCCTGGCCGTAACAGCCCTGGCCGCCAACAAAGTCGAGGGTTTTGCTGTGTTGAAGGTCTTGCAGGCGCTACAGGCCCTGCCGCTGGTGGCCTGGTTTCTGCCCACGCCCTGGCAATGCTGTCTCGGAGCGAAATATTGGCATATCTCCCCTAATCAGCGCTGATATTCAGAGCGAATCCGATTACAGCCACAACATTCCAATCCATCTTTCCCGGTGACTGCCGTCGATCCACTCGACGAGTAGGAGATTGTGCTGTTCCGTCATCAAAAGAGTCTCGGCGGATACCAGTAACGAAGAAGGGGCGACAGCACGGAAGCCACTTGTGCAGGGTGACGCGTTGAAGGTCGCTGTGGAGGATGAGGTGGAAGTGAGAGAGAATGAGAATCATCAGTTGCCTGAAAAGAGAACACCTAAGACGTCAGCAGAAAAGGCCCCTTTGGCAAAGACTAAATCCACCACAACAAGCCAGAGGACAGCAACGACCACTCGCTCTCCCAACGACCATAGGCAACCAGACGTACCGTCATAGATAGCGTCATAGGGAGATTTGCTCTCTTTCAGGCTTGGAGGAATTGGATTGCGGGTACTGGCCCATTTTCTGTACTCATCTGCCGCTTTGCGTTGGTATCGGAAAATTAATCCAATGACAAGGAACGCCAAAACAATGTTCAGTGTAATTGGTATCGGTTGACTATTGAGGGTGAATGTGACGATAGTTTGGTCCATAGCCGGTTGCCCATATGTTAGATGTCTGCTCGGGAATGATCTGATTCCGGGAAATTTGCATGTAGAACATATGTTCTGTATACTAAAGTACTGGCATCGAACAAAGTTTCCCGCTGTCGATGTGAGTCCTAATGGCTTCGAATAGGAGGGTTGATGAAGATTGACGACATCTATGACAACATTGCCGGTTCCCTCAATTATCTCGATGTGCTCGAAGGAATTATCAGAGGCTTAGTCTATGGCGATCTCGGCTATCAGATGATTCTACGCCGGGTCGATAAAGGCGGCTCTCACCGGATGAGCGAAGCCATAGATATTCTCAAAGGATATGGTGTCAATACTTTCTGGTATGGTTTTGACGCCCAAAATATGTACTTTCGCGTCAAAAAACGCCAGGCCCGTTGGGCTGAATACGTCCTGCTCCACGCAGGCGTCGAACTGCTCAACCCTGCCTTCGACCATCGCAATGCCGGTTATGCGGCCAGTCACGCGCCGGGCTGGATGCCGCGCCCGTGGAGCGCTGGACCGAAGCAAACCATCGAAAACGCCACGGATGGCGCAGTGGACCCCGAAGCTGAACGAAATAAGGACAAAGGAATATTGGCCTGGCTGGATTCCCTGTAGGGGGACCAGGCGCGGTAGCTCACTAACGAGGGCGCTGCGGGGAGTGTTGGGGTATTGGCGATGTGGCAGCCGCCCTGCCTAGCGCACAGTATACGCGGATCGGTGGGGAAGCGCAATTCTGTAAATGGGATGCTGAGAAGCGGATGTACAGAAACGAGAAACGTGAGATCGTCGTCCGATCTCACGTTTCTCGTTTCTGGTCAGAGAGATGTCTATCTGAAATGATGGTTTCTTACTTTTGAAGCAGTAGATCAACTTTTCGGTCGATTGGGGCCACTTCTGATTGCGTCGCGGATAGACTGTCCGATTTCACCGGGCAGATAGGTTTCTTTGACAGAAAATCGTTTAAGCGGCATTTGAACGTGGGCAAAGAGGCTCTCCTTGAATTTGTCGCTTTCTCCGCGATCAAATCGGGCGTGGGTACTGTCGTCCAGTTCAATTCCGACTAATGGTGTGTGGTGCCGTACATCACAGAGTACAAAATCGATATGCGAGGATAATACCCGATTGAGATGTCGCCACTTATCCTTTGGTTCGTTGGTCAGCCAGATAATGTCAACGAGACGAACCTTTGCAAAGATGCGAAATTCATCGCCCAAATCGTTTAATAGAGCATCGTAGAATCGGCGTTCGTGAATGGAGAAGAGACTGCTTTTCTTCTGATATCTGGGCGGTTCAGATGATGCAACGCGTAGCTCTGGCTGTATGCGAGGAGGCGGTAGATATATTGCGGTTGGTTCTGTAGCTGGCTGCAAAACTGGCGACTTTTGCACCGTAGGCGGCGATGGCGGCAGCGCTGTTTCAGGCGGAATGCTCGATGGTGCTTCTTCCCTTCGGATTACCGGTTGGCGTCTGATCTGATAGATCAGTAGCCCGATTTGGCATAGGATTATCAAAACGGCAAGAAGTAGCAGGAGAGTAGCTATATCCAACCTGATTTCTCCATTCAGCCTGTTCAGTCAAAACAGACATGGGTTACGCTCTGGCCTCTCCAGCTTCCTCCCACAGCGCTCGCACCAGCGGAATGGCCTGGCGGAAACCGGCTTCCCCGGTTTTGCTGCCCTCCTCCACACTCAGCCAGCCGTCGAAGCCGTGCTGATGCAGTCGCTGGAAGATGGCGGCCAGGGGAGAGACACCTGTCCCCACGACCGTCGGCTCGAAAACGCCCTTGCGCGCCATATCCGCGGCGTGGACCACCGCAATGCGCTCGATGACCGCTTCCAGCACAGGCAGGGGATCCTCCCCGTTGACCAGATTGTTGGCCGTGTCAAAGAGCAGTTGTAGACCGCTGTCCCCAGTGCTGCTGCCCTCTGTACGCTGGACAATCTCCAGAAAGATGTCGGAAGGCAGGGAGAAATCCCGTTCGGTCCAGCCGTAGCCGATGGTGTGGTTCTCGTAACAGAGGGTCACGCCCGCCGCGCTGGCGTCGGTCACACAGGCGGTCAACCCGGCACAGGCCCAGGCAATGCCCTCGGCCCGTTGTACGCCGGGATGCTTCTGTCCAGCGGTCACCCGCAGATAGCCCACGCCCAGATGGGTGGCGGCTTCGATGCAGGCACGTAGCACGTCGGTCTGCCTGGCGCGGATGGCCGGGTCCGGGTGGGTAAAGTCAGTGTATGTGACCATCATCGGGATAGCCACACCCGCGTCCTCGGCCTGGCGTCGGATGGGTGCGAGGCTGGCAGCATCCCATCCCGGCAAGTGGGCGACGGAAATGTCGGCTCCGTTCAGCCCCAATTCAGCGGCGAAACGAAACCAGTCGGCCAGGGTGCGCTGGCCGGTGCTGATGTCGGCGTAGAGAGAGACGGGCAGGCAACTCATGCGCATAGTCAGCGACTCCGTTCAATACCGGCGGTTTCGAAAGCAGCCGCGAGGGTAGCATAGGTTTGGGTGGCGGCCCGGAGTGGATCGTAATTGGGGCGGCGTTGGACCATCACGCTCACTTCAGCGGAGATGCAGCCTGTGTAGCCGTGGCGCTGCATGGACTGGAGATAGGCCACGTAGTCGAAGACGCCCTCGCCGGGAATGAGAAATTGGTGATTGGGGAAGCGACCGGTCTCGTCTTTGACGTGGGTGTGTACCGCGTGGGGGGCCAGTGTGGAAACAGACTCCTCGATGCTGTAGCCCATGACGTTGAAGTGGCTTATATCAAAGTTGACCTTTACATTGGGTCGGCCAACCATCTGGATCAGTTCTACCATCTTGTGCGGCGTGTCGATGATTGATCCTACGTGGGGTTCCATGGCAAGCGTCACCCCTTTCGTCTGGGCATATGCTGCCAGTTCCTGGGTGCGCTCTATCAATAGTCCAAGGTGACTTTCCCAGCCGTCGGGTTGACCGCCTGCGGTGGTGTCAATAGCTGGCGGGCCGTCTGGCCCTGCCCAATCCACAGCCAGGTCAATCGTTTTTTGCAGCCGTTTGAGATTAGCCGCGTGGACTTTAGGATCTTCTTCCATCAGGCTGGTGTGCCCGGCGATGGCTGGGAGGGCCAATCCGTATTTCTTTAGTAGTTTCAGAATGCGCCGCCGCTCGCTTTTGGTGAGGCTGCTCAGCTCTGTACTGTAACCGGGGATGACGGTCAGTTCCACTGCGTCAAAGCCGAGTGTCGCCAAGTGTGACAGGGCAACATCAACAGGAACTGTGGGCATTCCCCACGTGCTGTATCCCAACTTCATTGTTGTTTCTCTTGGCCGATACGAATTCTGGAGGTTGGCCGCGTGACTGATCTTGGGGTCACAGGGGGTAGTGTCCATCTATTGTACGGAGCAAGGATGGAAAGTGCAAACCGTAAAGGTGAGTAACTTTTCAACCATTCAAATCCACACCTGACAGGTGCGCAGCCGTTGATACTTCGAGTGGCAGTCGTCTCTCCTTGCGCACCAATCAGGTGTGAACGAAGCATGAGTAGTTACGAAGTTGATTGGTTGGCGGCTTGCATCGCTGACCGGTTTGACAGACAATGGGGCTGCCGATCGTTTTCTACGTTCACCCCAGGAGAAACCGCGTGTCACAGCAAATCTATCGAATGATCCAAGTGGGAACCGGCGGCCAGGGCCGGGCCTGGTGCAGCCGTTTTCTGCCCCCCAATATCGCCGACGGCCGCGTCCAAGTTGTCGCCGCTGTGGATGTGAACCCGGCTGCGTTGGTCAACGCCCAGGAGCATCTGGGCCTGTCGCCGGAACAGTGCTATACAGATGTTCTTCGAGCCTTTGCCGAAAACCCGGCTGATTTTTGTACAATCGTCACCCCGCCCGCCTTCCACGAAAACGTCGTAGACCTGGCCCTGGAACACAATCTGCACATTTTGTCCGAGAAGCCCATCGCCGACACAATGGCCGGGGCCGTGCGTATCGCCGCCAAAGTCAAGGCTGCGGGTAAGAAGATGGGTGTCACAATGAGCCACCGGTTTGACCAGGACAAGACGACCCTGCGCGCCGAACTGCGCTCCGGGCGGCCCGGCACACTGGACTATCTGGTCTGCCGCTTCACCTGCAATATGCGCCGCTTTGGGGATTGGGGCGCGGCCTTTCGCCACACAATGCAGGACGCTCTGATGATTGAAGGCGCAGTCCATCACCTGGACATTCTGGCCGATCTGGCCGGGGCGAAGTGCGCGACGATCTATGCCCAGACCTGGAATCCCCGTTGGGGCGAATACGGCAGCGGCTCCCAGGGCCACGTGATGATGACCTTCGAGAACGGTGTGCGGGCCATCTATGAAGGAGCCAAGACCAATGCGGTGGGTCTCAACGGCTGGGCACAGGAGTATTTCCGAGCCGAGTGCGAACACGAAACGCTGATTCTGGATCGGCGGCGTATCGAACGCTTCCCCTACGAGCAAAAAGTCTACAAGCGGGAAGGCGAGGGGATCGAAGTGCCACTGTTGGAGCAGCCGAAATGGATGAATAGCTGGCTGGTGGCCCAATTTTTGGATTGGCTGGACGGCGGCCCGGCCATGGAGACGAACATTGCCGACAATTTGCAATCCGTGGCGCTGATCTTCGCGGGTATTGAGAGCAGCCGCACAGGAGAAGCTGTGCAAGTGCAGGAGTTTTTGCAGCAGGCACAAGCAGATGTTCGCTAATACCGTCAAGCGTATCAACCACGCGGAAGGTGTGTCCTGGACTGCTGCGCCAGGCTGTGCCCATAGGCGACGATTGGCTATCGCTCACAAACGTTTACGCTGCGTGTCCCCTGCGCTCTGATCGGAATGCTTGACACAGCGGGTCTGGCAAGCTATTCTGATACACAGTTGCTATGCGTAAAGAAACTGCGAGTAGCCTCAATTGAGGCTGTCTCTTTTCGTGTCCGGTCTGGGAGTACTGCTTCCCCTTTCCAGTCTGTTTTCCATCTCTGCCCGTTTTTGATTTTCAGTCGGACCCCGCCCTGTCTGGCTGCTCATTTGGCTTTCTGTTGTGGAGGTCTTTCCTATGGCACGCGTACAATTCTGGTCCCGGCTGCTTCCTGTGCTTTTGTTTACGGGGGCGGTGCTTGTTTTTCCCTTTGACTGGCAGAGTCGCACGGTGGTGCGGGCGGGTGTTGTGGAACAACTCCCGGTCAGTACAGACGCCACCACCCACGTTCTCAGCTATCAGGGCCGTCTGGCGGACCCAACCACGGGCGCGCCCAAGGCTGATGGCAGCTATTCCATGACCTTCCGCATCTATGACGCAGCTACGGGTGGCACAATTCTATGGACGGAAATCAAGGACATTACTGTCAGCAAAGGACTCTTCTCCACCCTTTTGGGAGATACGACCGCGCTGGCTGCGACAATTTTTGATGGCAATGACCGCTGGTTGGGGGTGAAAGTGGGGGGAGACACAGAGACAACCCCGCGCATGCGGCTGGCCTTTGCGCCCTACGCCTCCTATGCCCTGAACGCTGGCACCCTGGGCGGGCAGAACAGCGCCTTCTATCGCAACGCCACGAATATCAACGCGGGCACAGTGGCAGACGCCCGCGTGGCCGCGACGCTGACGCGTGACAGCGAAGTATTGGGTCTTGTCACCGCCGCTGACGGCACAGGCTCCACTCTGGACGCTGACCTATTGGACGGACAGGACAGCGCATTCTATCGCAACGCCACGAACGTCAATGCGGGTACACTGGCAGACGCCCGTGTGGCGGGTACGCTGACGCGTGACAGCGAAGTATTGGGTCTTGTCACCGCCGCCGACGGCGCAGGATCGGGTGTGGACGCGGACTTATTGGACGGGCAAGACAGCGCATTTTATCGCGATGCAGACAATATCAACGCGGGTGCAGTGCCGGATGCGCATATCCCCGCCGCCATCACACGCGATAGCGAAGTGATGGGGATTGTGACGACGAACGACGGCGCGGGATCGGGCGTGGATGCGGATGCGTTGGATGGGCTGGACAGCACTAAATTTGTCGGCATATCTGGCGGCGCGATGTCCAGTAATAGCGCCAATCCCGTTCTGAAGGTGACCCAAGACGGGACAAATCCCAATCACGGCGTGGCGGGTCTCTTCTCCAGCGCAGAATCCTACGGTGTGCAGGGCGAGACAAATTCCAGCACCGTTGGCATTGCCGGCGTTTTTGGGAGCGCCGGGTTGTCTGGCGTTATGATTGCCGGCAAATCAGGTCTGCTGGGTCAATCGGATACAGGCTTTGGGGTCGTGGGATCCAGTCTGAACAATAGCGGTATCTTTGGGTGGAGTACCAACGATTACGCCATTGATGGCCAGGGGCCTTCCACAGCAACCGGCGGTGTTAGGGGTACGTCCTTTGGCGGCGCTGCTGACACCAGCGGCGTCTACGGCTTGCACACAGCCGGCAGCGGCGTTGTTTATGGGGTGCGTGGGCAGAGCAGTTCAACCACTGGTCGAGGCGTCTATGGAAACGCGACAGCCGCAACAGGCGCAGCCTTCGGCGTCTATGGAGAAAGCAATTCGTCATCAGGGCGAGGGGTCTACGGAACAAGTCCCTACTTGGGTGTATATGGATACTCTACGGGTGCGTCCAACTCCTATGGGGTATATGGATATGCCTCCGCCGCTGGCGCAGGTAACTACGCAGGCTATTTTGCAGGCGATGTGCATGTTAGCGGTAGCCTCTCCAAAAGCAGCGGCACCTTTCGGATCGATCATCCACTGGACCCGGAGAACAAATACCTTTCCCACTCCTTTGTGGAAAGCCCGGATATGCTGAATGTCTACAACGGGAACGTGACCCTGGGCGAGGACGGCAGCGTCTGGGTGGAGTTGCCCGGCTACTTCCAGGCCCTCAACCGGGACTTCCGCTACCAACTGACAGCCATCGGCGGGCCAGGGCCGAATCTCTACATCGCCCAGGAAGTGGCGGACAACCGCTTCCAAATTGCGGGTGGCGGGTCGGGGCTACGGGTCTCCTGGCAGGTGACGGGCATCCGCCAGGACGCCTTTGCCAATGCCAATCCTGTAATTGTGGAACAGGACAAGCCAGAAAACGAACGGGGCACTTATTTGCATCCTGAACTCTTTGGGCAGGATCGTAGCCGTGGACTGGATTCCCGGCTGAATCCAGCTCCCGTTGATAGCCCGGAGGCGCGTCCCAAAGCAGTGGAAGAAATTCCGCAGCCCCAAGCCCAGGGCTACAGCGAATAAGCAGTTCGGTGGATAGAGGACAGATGCGTTTGTCGGCGTTGGCCTGAACAACTTAAGTCGCAAGGGTTTCTCTCATGCGTTTTCGCTACAACCTTCGGTTGATTCTTGGGGTGATGGGAGTTTTGTTGATCGCTGGCGCAGCCCTGGCCCAGGTGTCAACAAACTTTGACTTGCGCTGGTGGACGCTTTCCAGCGGTGGTGACACGCGCCAGTCCGCCAATTTTCGGATCGACGACTCACTAGGCCCAATCTCTGAAGTAGCCCTTAGCAGCAATTATCGGGTGGAAAGCGGCTTTGCGGGCGGCGCATCTGCCTCAACCCCGACACCAACACCGACCCGTACAAAAACACCGATTCCGCCGACGGTCACGCCGACCCGTACCAACACACCGATTCCGCCGACAGTCACACCGACCCGTACAAAAACACCGATTCCGCCGACGGTCACGCCGACAGTCACACCTACGCGCACGCCCACCGGCACACCGACAGCGACTCAGACGGCCACGCCGACCCGCACGGCCACGCCCACGACTGTGCCCGCCGGGGTTGACAGCTTTGAAGTGGACAACACCTGCGCCCAAGCCAAAAACATTGCCACGGACAGCAGCAGCCAGAGCCACACTTTCCATGTGGGCAACGACGTGGATTGGGTGCGTTTCAGCGCCCAGGCCAACAAAACCTACATTATTCAGGTGGAAAATCTGGGGGCGAAGGCCGATGCGGTCATCTTCCTGCATGACACCTGCGCCAGCGACCCGGCTACCTCCGGCAACAATGCCTTCGGTTCTACCGTGCGTCTGGAGTGGGATTCGGTCAAGAACGACAATTACTTTATCCGCTTGCAGCAGTTCGACAGCGCCTTCTTCGGCGCAGAGGCCAACTATACGATTTCGGTGACAGTGGACAATGTGCCCCCCTCTGCGCCGACCAATCCCCGCTGCATCTCCATCGACGCCACAACTGTGGGCGTGCAGTGGCGCAAGAGTTCCGAGCGGGATGTGCGCAAATACCGCATCAGCTACAGCAATCTGAGCGGCAGCTTCGCCGGCTCGGAAGATGTGGACGGGGCAGAAACCACCTATTACGAATTGGGCAGCCTGCTTACGGGCAGCACCTACAAAATGGATGTACAAGCCCTGGATTTCTCCAACAACACTAGTCCCAAATCCGGTGAGGTCTCATGCGTGGCCCAGACGCCGGTGGATGGAACCCTGCCTAGTCTGGTAATCCAGCAGCCCAGCAGTTCGGCGGTCTACACAACGACAGCCGAAAAGCTGACCTTCACCGGTCTGGCAACGGACAGCGGCAACAACCT
>CAMDQF010000117.1 GCA_945905745.1 Litorilinea aerophila | reverse complement strand
AGGGGGAGGGGGGAGGGGGTGGGCATGGGGTGGGGCGGCTCCGTGTGATGGGTGGGTTGCGTATTTCCTATTGCGTATTTCGTAGTGCATAAGGTGGCGAAGCCACAAGCCAAAGATGCGCATATCTCGTAGTGCGTAGTGCGTGAACTGGTAGTGAAGTTGGTTCACGCACCACGCACTACGGTCATCGGCGAGCGACTAACGCATAAGACGTCGATCTTGCGATAGTACGGAGTAGGTAGTGATGCCAGAGGCGTCGGCCATCATTTGGCGTAGTGGCAAGGGAAGAAGTACTCCGTCACCACCCAATATCACTATCGATCCTCACTTCGCCACTGCTTACGCAATACGAAGTACGCAATACTTTACAGCCGCCGCAGATGAAAACCGCCGTCCACATTGAAAATTTCCCCGGTGGAGAAGGGGAAACTTCCCTGGGCCAGAGCGACAACCGCGGCGGCGATGTCCTCCGGCTGTCCCCAGCGGCGGATGGGGGTGAGGCCGCCGTCGATCAGCGCGTCGTACTTGCCTTTGACACCGCTGGTCATATCGGTTTCGATGATGCCAGGTCGCACTTCGTAGACGTTTATGCCGCGGGGGGCCAGCCGATCCGCAAAGAGAGCGGTCATCATTCCCATCCCGGCTTTGGAGATGCAATACTCGCCCCGGTTGATGCTGGCCGTGTAGGCGCTGATGGAGCCGATGTTGACAATCGCCGGATGACCCCCACCCCGACCCTCCCCCGTACCAGGGGAGGGAGCAGAACCGTCAGCATCGGCGTTTGCGCGCTGCTCAATCATCGCCCTTGCCACCCGCTGGGTGAGAAAGAAGGGACCTTTCAGATTGACCGCCATCACCTCGTCGTAGGATTCTTCGGAGGTTTCCAGCAGGTCGGCGCGCACACGAGGGGCCATGCCTGCGTTGTTGACCAGCAGGTCGATGCGGCCAAAACGGGCGATGGTCTCGGCCACCAGCCGCTCCCGGTCTTCCGCTGCGCCGATGTCGGCCTGGACGATCAACGCCTGTCCGCCCGCCTGTTCCACCAGTGTGGCGGCTTCTTGGGCAGCCCCGGCGTTGCCCCGGTAGTTGACGACGACGGCCCAGCCAGCCGCGGCCAGTCCCAGGCAGATGCCCCGCCCGATGCCCCGGCTGCCGCCGGTAACGATGGCTGTTTTTTGCATTGAGTGCTTCTCCCAAAAGAAGGGGTGATGAGGTAGATTACAGCTATTGTACCTGTTTGGCGGAGGAGGGGCAAGACGCAAGACGGTTGTGTGGGCTGGGCTGCATATCTGTTATACTGTCTGCCTATCCCTTTTCCATCCCAATCGACAAGCATAGACAAGAATGGAGTGCTATGCCACACCGCACCATTCGTAGGTGGATTTGCTGGTTCGGTACGACACTTTTCGCATCGCTGATCCTCGCCGGATGCTCGTTGCCAGCGATTGCCTGGCAGGCGGAGACGTCTGATTCTGCCATTTTGGGAATGATGGCCCAGGTGGAGACCACGACTTTGATCGACCGAGTAAACCAGTTGGCCGGTGAAACGCCCGCCCAGATCGGTGGCGAATCGTATACGATTACCACACGGGATACAGGCTCCGGTCTTCCGATTGCGAAAGCCACTCAATTTGCCTATGAGTTCCTGGAGACCCGCGGAGTAGCAGCGAGCTATCACTATTGGAATGAGTGCGACATCGAGAATCGCAATGTCGTTGGGGAGATTACAGGTGTGGAACGCCCGGAGGAAATCGTACTCGTGACTGCTCATCTGGACAGTATCTCGACCTCGGGGCTGGCGCCTGGCGCAGATGATGACGCCAGTGGTTCTGTGGGTGTCTTGACCATCGCCGAGATTCTGGCCCCGTATCAATTCCAACGAACCTTGCGCTTCGTCTTGTTCACAGGTGAGGAGCAGGGGCTGTGCGGGAGTGATGTCTATGCGCGGCAGGCGGCGGCGTCCAACCTGAATATTGTAGCCGTCTTCAATATGGATATGATTGCCTGGGATTCGGATGCCGAGCCAATTGTGCGGCTGCATACCCGCCAAACGAACGATGCCGGGTACGCCGCGGATCTAGCCATCGCCAATACGTTTATCAGGGTCGTGGAAGAGTATGGCCTGAAGGGCGCGCTCACGCCGATTGTCGCGCCCGATGCGCTCGATATGAGCGATACCTATTCCTTTTGGGACAACGGCTATCCAGCTATCCTCGCCATTGAAGACGACGACGATGACGCAGGCGACTTCAATCCCTACTACCACACGTCCGCTGACCGGGTCTCTGAGTTCAATACAACCTACTACACCAATTTCGTCAAAGCAGCGGTGGGGACGACGGCGCTTCTGGCTGGGGTTGTACACACGCCCAAGGCCAAGCTCTACCTGCCAGCCATGAGTCGCTGAGCGGAGACAAAAGGGCTGAATGCACTTATTTTGTCGATGTGTAAATTGCTGCTCTCCTAACCTGAAAATAGGACGCTGATGGCGCTGAAAAAGATGATTGACGCTGATAAAATCTGCGCAGATCAGTTGTTTCTGCGTGAATCTGCGTCCCGCTTTTCATTGCTGCTTGTGCCCGATTGGGAATGAACACTGATATGCAGAAACCGGGAGGTGAGAGCCAGTGTCAAAGCGACCAACAGAATGAGCATCCAGCGCACTGCCCCGCCCTGGGCTGGATTGGTGAATCCGGCCTGGGCCAGAAAGAGCGCATTGAGGAGAAGATACCCGCCCAGCGAAACGATGCCTGTCTGGCGCATAGACGCGCTGATTTTACCAGAGGTGACCACAGCCAGCCAGAGCAGAATGACGAGATTTGACGCGACCCGCAGCGGCTCCAACTGGTCTGTGGCCGCGTGGATGGCCAGGTCAAAGAGTTGGACGAGGGCGATGGCGACAGACACGAAAGTGGTGTGAGCTTTCATCTGGCCCCGGTTGCAAGCTATATGGCCCGCATCCGGTTGCCCCGAGCGTTGTGCTCCAACTCGCACAGTCCCAGCGCTTCCATCAGCGGCGGAATATAGACGCCAAAGCGACCCCGCAGACCCTTCTTCATCCCATACCAACCGCCAACGGGATTCTCTTCCGAGCGGCCCCAGGCTTCGATGGTGCCCTCTTTGGCGGGCTTCTGCTCGTCGGTCCCGCCCAGTTCCACCCAATCCCCGGCTGCTTGCAACATCGCGTACAGATCGTTGATGCAGCGGGCGTCATAGAAGAGGACGGTAGTGCCGACGGTGCAGACCAGCGCGGGTATTCCGTCCCGTTCGCCCATGTGCATCGTATACTCGGATGTGCCCGGCGGTGTCTTGAGTACCCACGGGTTTTCGGCTGTGCGGTCAAGCTGTGCTTTCATTGCATCTTCGCCCTTTCTTTGCTTACAATACGTCTACTTTGATATCAACCAGGTTAGGCGGCTTCGTTGGACTTCCCACGCGCGACGACCAGGCTGCATAGCAGCAGAAGAAACGCCACGGGTGCCCATATCATCCGCTCACCTGCACTGGGAGTGATCAGATTCAGCAGAAGGCTGAGGCTGGAAAAGGCGACAACAATCCAAATCCACCGGCCAGATGTGCGGGACCAGCGAGGCAGCGCTACACCGGCTCGGGCCAGGACAACACCCGCCAGGGCTGCCAATAGGAGTGCCTGCACCAGCGCGGCCACACGCATAGGCGGCGGAAATTGGCCGGGAAATGCGCCGCCCATCGCGTATGCTCCCCAGGGCGCGCCCAGGGCCAGCCCAATCTGGAAAGCGACGATCCCCACTGTAACCATAGAGTATCCGATGGCAGCGGTCCGTGTCCAATTCATTGTCCGTATCTTTCAAGGATATGCCGATAGGGGCTGTATCGGCTTTGGGTTTGCATTGCGGTCTGCCCATTTTACCCCCAGAATGGGCAGGGGGCAAGCTGTCAGCCAAGACGATCCCAACTCGACGGAAAGAAAATCTCTCTGGCAATACTACTTCTCCCGTGATAAAATAACCCGCCTTGCCTAGCCATGCAAACTACTGGAGAAAATCATATGGACAAACCGATTGTATTGATTGGCGAGGATGTCGGTGCTGCGAATCTGGCGCGCTTGCGGCGCGACTTTCCAACGGCTGCATTCCGCTTTTGCCTGGACCCGGCGGAGTTTGTGGCCGCGGCTGCCGACGCCGAAATCATCTTTAGCAAGAGCTTCCCCGCGGGTAGCCTGACCACAGCGAGCCATCTGCGCTGGGTACAGGCGGGCACGGCGGGCGTGGATCGGGTGATCGCCGGTCTGACCGGGCGGGAAGTCCTGCTCACCAACGCGTCGGGCGCACACGGCGTGCCTATGGCCGAACTGGTGCTGGGGATGATGCTCTCCTTTGCTGCGGGTCTGCACACAGCCATGCGTGCCCCGGCAGATTATGACCTTCCGCGGGTGCAAATCCTGCGCGAAAAGTTCGAGTTGGAGGGACAGACCCTCTGTGTGCTGGGGCTGGGCGACATCGGCGGCACACTGGCCCGCAAAGCCCAGGCCCTGGGGATGCGGGTCATCGGTGTGCGCCGGGGCACAGAACCATTTCCGTATGTGGACGCACAGGTCATGCCGGATCGCCTGCTCGATGTGCTGCCCCAGGCGGATCACCTGGCCCTTTGCTTGCCCCTGACCAGCGAGACGGTCGGGATTGTCGGGGCAGCAGAATTGGCGGCAATGAAATCTTCGGCGTATATCTACAATGTAGGCCGGGGCAGTTCTATTGATCCGGACCCGCTGATCCGGGCGTTGCAGTCGGGTCGGATCGCGGGGGCCGGGCTGGATGTGACGGATCCGGAGCCTCTGCCCGCGGATTCGCCCCTGTGGGCACTGCCGAATGTGATCCTCAGCCGCCACACCAGTGGCAGCAGCCCCTTCAACGCCGACCGCATCACCGCCCTCTTTGCCGAGAATCTGCGCCGCTACCTGGCTGGCGAGCCGCTTCTGCACCAGGTGGACAGGCAGTTGGGCTATTGATTCCTTACCGGTGAAATTCTTGTTGTCTGTGCGCGAAGGCAGGAGTTATGTTGTATACACGGATAAAAAGGACCACAGATAGCCTGCATTCAGTAGTCGCCTGCTTGGCTCACTGCTTACTTCCCGACTATTCACCACTGGAGAACCCCAATGCCACACCCCCGACCCAACCTGCTCTACATTCACACTGACCAGCATAGCCCCCACGTCACGGGCTGCTACGGTGACCCCCTGGTGGAGACGCCGAATCTCGACCGGCTGGCCGCGGGCGGCGCGCTCTTCGAGAACGCCTACTGCTGTTCGCCCATCTGCGTCCCTTCCCGGATGTCGATGCTTTCGGGCCGCCATCCCTATCAGAACGACTGTTGGACAAACGAACATATTCTGGACTCCGGGATTCCCACGATTGCCCACGCCATGGGCGCGGCCGGCTATCAACCTGCCCTGGCGGGACGTATGCACAGTCTGGGGCCGGACCAATTGCGAGGCTATGCCGAGCGCTTTGTGGGCGATCACAGCGCCAACCACCTGGGCAGCAAAGGGCCGAGCCGGGGTGTGCTGGATGGCACAGCCGGTCCCCAGCGCGTCAGCCTGCAAAAGTCTGGGCCGGGGCAGAGCGGCTATCAGGTCCACGACGAGGATGTGACCGCGGCTGCGGTGGATTTTCTCAACCGCCAGGGGGTGCAGAAGCGGGCCGGGCTGATGAAGCAGCCCTTCTCTCTGACCGTCGGCCTGATGCTGCCCCATCCGCCCTATGTGGCCCGGGCCGAGGACTACAACCGCTATGCGGCTTCCATGACAATGCCCCACAAGCCTACCCCATTTGCCGACGAGACCCATCCTCACCTGCGCTGGTGGCGCACGGACACGGGCATCGAAGAGGTGACCGACGCCGAGATTCTACGTTCCCGGGCTGCCTATTGGGGGTTGGTCCATCGGGTTGATTGTCTGGTGGGGGAGATTCTGGCGGCGCTGTCGGCCAACGGATTTGGCGCGGATACACTGATTGTCTACACATCGGACCACGGGGATATGCAGGGGGAGCACGGCCTCTGGTGGAAACACGTCTTCTATGAGGAGTCGGTGCGGGTTCCGTTGATTGTCAACTGGCCGGGCGTTGTGCCTGCGGGCCAGCGTAGCCAGCGGGTGGTCAGCGCGCTGGATGTGGCGGCCACTCTGCTGGACGGCATCGGCGCGCCGGCCCTGCCCCATTCACCAGGGCGCAGCCTGCTCCCGCTGATCGACGGGCGCACGGATCCCCCGGCTTGGGAGGATGTGGCCTTCTCCGAATATTGCACGGACCAGTTCGGCCCGCCCGAAGGAGCCTACCAGCGGATGATCCGCCGGGATGAGTGGAAGCTGGTCTACTACCACTGGCAGCCGCCCCAGCTCTTCAATCTGGTCGAAGACCCCGGCGAGCTGGTCAATCGGGCCGCAGACCCAGGCTGCGCAGGCGTGTTGGCCGATCTCAGCGCGGCGGTGCTGGACGGCTGGGACCCGGAGAAGATTGTGGCGCGCATAGCCCAAAAGAAAAAGGACGTGCCGATTCTGCGCGACTGGTCGCGCAATACCCACCCGGAGGAACGCTACGTTTGGGACTTGCGGACAGAGATGAACTGGCTAGATGGGGGGGGGCAGTAGCGGCTTTTCAGGGTAGAATGGTAACTAGAGGTTGTGGTTCATTCGAGTCATATACATTAGTATCCTAGGAGAGTGATAATGGTTACGCTGAATTTGAGCGAAGAAGAAGCAAAAGTCCTTTTGAAAGTCCTTGAATACAATGTTTCGGAACTGCGGATGGAGATCGCTGACACGGACCGGGGCTTCTTCCGGGATGATCTCAAGCACCAGCGCGAGGTGATCAACCATATTCAGTCTGTCTTGACCAACGCTTCGGCAACACCAGCCTGAAACTGGCTCAATCTGACGACAGACGCTGCACGCAATCCACAAAGAAGATATCCTCTCTTTGTGGATTGCGTGCAGCGTCTTGTTACTGATCCACCACAGACCCGTCTCGATGGAGACGGGTCTTTACTTGCCGAGGCCGGTAGGGATGGCGTTCCGCGGCGTCTTCCGCCAACTCGATGCCGATCCCCGGTGCATCGGGGATGACGAGGAAGCCATCTTCCAGCCGCAGTGCGCTTTTGACAATCTCATTCTTGGGCGCTTCATTCTCGCCGATGGGGTATTCCTGCAGGGCAAAATTGGGGATGCAGGCGGCCAGTTGGATGCAGGCGGCGGTGCTCACCGGGCTGAGCGGATTGTGAGGCACCACCTGCACGTGAAAAGCCTCGGCCAGGGCTGCAATCTTCTTGGCGTGGCTCAGACCCCCCACCATACAGACATCCGGGCGCACAAACTGCACCGCGCCCCGTTGTAGCAGCGCCTGAAACTCCCAAATCGTGTGGATGCGCTCACCCGTGGCAATCGGAATGCCGATCTTCGACGCCACCAGTGCCATTTCGTCCAGATTGTCCGGAGTCACCGGGTCCTCGTAGAAGAAGGGGTGATAGGGTTCGATGCCCCGGCCCAGCACCACTGCTTCGCTGGGAGTCAACTGGCGGTGGATTTCGATGCAGAGGTCCACCTCTTTCCCCACCGCCTCCCGGTAGAGACGTACAGTGTCGATGGCATCCTCGATTTTTTCCACGTGGGTCTTGAAGTAGGGGATGTCCCGGCTGTCGTCCAGAAAAGGCGTCAAGTGGCCGACGGCGGTGAAGCCCTGGGCTTTGGCGTCGATGCAACCCTGAATCAGCTCCTCTTTTGTCTCCCCAAAGACGTGATAATAGACTCTGGCTCTGTCGCGCACTTTGCCGCCCAGCAGCTGGTAGGTTGGCACGCCCAGATGCTTGCCCGCGATGTCCCAGAGCGCGATGTCGATGGCGCTGAGCGCACCCATAATGGCCGCGCCCCGGAAGTGGCTCCAGCGGTAGAGATATTGCCAGTGGTGTTCGATACGCAGGGGGTCTTGCCCGACCAGATAGCGTTTGAAGGTCTGCACTGCGCCAGCCGAGGCCTCCAAAAAGCCCCACGCGCCCGACTCGCCCAGGCCAGTGATGCCCGCGTCGGTTTTGACTTGGACAAAAAGATAGCGATCCACGAAAATGGGTTGCACGTCAACGATTTTCATTGGGGGGTCTCCTGTGGCGGATGGATCAGAATGGATTGAGATGAAATTATGACCCGAAAGGAGCGAAGAAGCAAAGGCACAAATCGGGTGGAGTGGGCGATCCTCTACGAAGAGAATCCCGGCACGGACGCGGGCGGATGGCCCGGTGATCGGCCAGCCCAGGCCGCCGACCGAGGAAGCGCGCACGCTATTTTGTTGCGCTGGGCCGGACTGCTTGCGCTTCTTCTGCTGGTCTCTGGCTATGCTATCTGGGCGGTCACAGATCACAGCCCGAAACGTCTATTCTCGCCAGGTGTTCCGCCTGTTCAAAGTGCGGACCGGCTGGCTGCCAGCACCTACCGCACGACACTCACCGAACATCTGCGCATCTTGGCCGGCGGGCCGGATGTGGCCCTGGTCGAATCAAATGCGGCTGAACTGGCAAAGCGTCACGCAGAGGTGTACGGGAAGGTGGGCTTGTCCGGGAACGCTGGGGCAGGCGCGCCAGATGGAAGGCTCTTTGTGCAGGTGCTGGGCAGCCAACCCGCGGGATGGGATGAGGTGTCTGGTCGGCTTCTTCTGCCTTCGCCTCTGCTCCAGGCAGAGAGTGTGCCGATCGACCAGACCGTTCTCCTGGGCCAGAGCTGGGCCGTGGCTCTGGGCGAAGGGGCCGTGCGGGAAGCGGGCGAATATTATCGGGTTCCCTATGGCTGGCTGCCCCTGCTGGACGGTCTGCGGCTGTGGCTGCTCTGGGAAGGGGATGGACCCCTGACCGTGAGCAAGAGGCGCATTACTCAGTGGCTGGGCGACCCCACCAGCCAAGGGTTGAGCCTGGACGAAGTGGCCGACATCTGTCGGGTTTTCGGCTTTTGGCGGCTTTCTCCACTGGACTACGCAATCCCCGTAGGCTGCGATCAGTCGGGCTATTTTATGCCCAGCCCCATCCCCCTGCCCAGGCAACTCTCTGCTCTCGCCCCCATCTACCCACCCAAAGACAGCCTGGACGACCAATACACCCCCGCCCAGCCCCAGCCCACCGAAGCCGTGTCGGTGGCGCTGTCCCTGCTTTTTGATTATGCGGCTGAGCGTTTTGGGGATGATGCGGTGGCGCTCCTCTTCGCTGGGCTGGCCGAGCACACCGACTGGGATACCCTCATCCTTGGCGTCTATGGCATCTCGGCGCAGGAGTTTGAGACGGGCTGGCAGATGTGGATGGGAGGCAAGTAGCGCAAATCCGCCACCAGAAGATTGCCGGGTAGATGGTTTCCGGCGAAATGGAATGGCGCCAAAGGTTTGGATTCCGGATGGGCAGAGGAAAAAATATGGAATTTTTGTATTGGTCAAGATAAGGGTGGAAAGCTAGGACGCAGAGGAACGCAGATTTTTGCCTCTGAATCAGCGTCTATCCGCGTAAATCAGCGTCCCATTTTCTTTCCAGCATCCTCCTGACCAGTACAAAACCATGGAATCTTGTTCAGGATTTTGACAGGAGTTCGTCGGGATTGATGCCCAATTCGCGTAGCTTTTCCGCTAATGTGTCGGCCCGCCGACGCTCCTGGTCGGCTCGCTGCTGTTCCTGCTCGGCCCGCTGGCGCTCCTGCTCGGCCCGCTGCTGTTCCTGGTCGGCTCGCTGGCGCTCCTGCTCGGCCCGCTGCTGTTCCTGCTCGGCCCGCTGGCGCTCCTGCTCGGCCCGCTGCTGTTCCTGTGCCTTTGCTTCCGGGCCAGTAGCCAGAAGCTCGCCGCGCTTGTCCACCCAACGCAACCAATCGCCAATCATATCCCCATAGACACCGCGCCAGATAGCCACCCCCAATTCGACCCCGGCCAGCCAGTGTGCCCGGGTCTCGGTAAAGTGAGCGCCCTGGCGGGTGAAGATGCGCAGGGGTTCCTCGCTGATCTCTCCTTCGGGATCGTAGACAATATAGTAGGCTACACCCATCCGGGCGTAGTCGAGCAGCTTGTTGCTCAGTTCGCCCCCCTTGCGGTTGGAGACAATTTCGATCACCACCTCCGGCGGTTTGCCATAGAGCCAAAGAAAATAGCTGCGGTGTTCCTTGAGCAGCGGCTCCTCGGGCAGGGTGACATCCAGGCTGAGCAGCAGGTCTGGCACCAACGGCGGCGTAAAGTTGGTAGCGTAGATAGCAACATTGGCCATCGCTACAAAGGTGCGCTCCTCGCCCGGCCCTGCCCAGGAAGTGTAGAGTGTCTCGCGCAGCAGAGCCATCTGGCGCTCAGAAAAAAGATTGTCCACTGGTGTGTCATCCTCCGTGACAAGATGAGAGACATCGGGCGCTGGGATAATCAATTCGTCATCAATTAGGTCCAAGACTGGTGTGATAGACATTCGTTCTCCTTCGTTTCTGCAAAATCAGCGTTGCCAGAGGGCTTTGGCTTGCCTAATCATACACCGCCTGCGGAAGGGGAGTCAAGGCTATTGAAGTGGAGAGTTTTACGTAAGCAATGCCAGCAATTCGGCGGTCATCTCCGGCAGAGCCAGCGCCTGACCCTGTTCCTCGGCTGCAGAACGCAGACCCGCGGGCAAGGATGCGAGCAGTTCGGCCAATCTGTCCAGGGCGACAGTGGCGTACCAGCGGGAGCGGGTCAGATGGGGATAGCGCTGGATGGCCCCGTTGAGAAAGGCCGCTTCTTCCAGCCTGTTCTGTGATGCCAGCAGCAACGCAGCAGCCGGGAGGGATTGGCAGGTGAACTGAAATGCTTCGCTGCGTTGAGTCATGCGCAGACCCTCCACAAGCGTCCTGCCTGTCTCGTTCAGGTCGCCCAGGGCCAGGGCTGGATAGGCGCAATCGACGAGGGCACCGGCGAGGGCAAAAAGATTTTCGTTGCCCATCCTTCGCTGGCTTTCTACCGTCCGTTGTATCAGGCGGTCTGCTTCCCCCTCATTGCCCAGGGCCAGAAATGCCCGAGCCACTGTGCGCAGAAGGAATGGCTGCTCAAAACCGTAGGCATCCTGCCAGTGCTGAACAGTAGTCTGCGCGACGGCAAGTCCTTCATCAAAACGGCCCAGATGCAAAAGGCCACGAGCCAGGGTATTGGAGAGGAAGGCGGTTCCCCGGATGTGCCTGTGAAGGTTTTCCCTCCAGGCAACCGCTTCTTTGGCAAGCGTTACTGACTCTTCAAATTCTCCCACCGCGAGCAGGGCAAATGTCAGACGGCCGAGCGCAACCGTACGCAGGGATGGGTCGCTTTGCCTTGCCACGGCTTCCCGGGCCAGGCGGACCCCTTCGGCGGTCGCTCCCCTGTGTTCGGCGACGAAACTCATACGTTCCAGTGTGACGGTCTCAGTTTTGGGGTCCCCCAACTGCTGGGCGATCTGGAGTGCCTGCCGGCCCAGCTCCCACGCCTGGCCCAGTTGTCCATTGAACATCTCCCAAGCACCCAGCGCATTGAGACAGTGGATCATCCACCAGCGGTCGTTGATCTCCTGGTAGAGAGCCAGCGATCGACGCAGCTCCCTGCCCGTCTCGTCTCGCTGGCGGTCTGTCATCAGATCGCCAGCCCGATGAAGATAGACGAATGCCTCTAGCCGATGGCGTTCCTGGGCCGCCAGTAGCAGCTCTGCCAGACTATCGAGTACGGCAGTCAGACGCAGCCGAGCCTGCCCTGCCTGGCCTATGCGATGCAGAAATACCCCTTGCCAAGCCAAGATCCAGGTGTTCAACAGCCGGGCTTGGGGTTCGACCGGATGGCCCAGAGCAGCCAAGGTTGTTGTCATCAACGATTCACCTTCAGCCCAGCGGCCTGGGTGATTGTAGAAAATCCCCAACGCCTCCAGTGCGGCCCGCAGCCCTTCGATTGCCCGGTTGGCCGCGGCCCAGTGCTAGGCGGCCCGGATATTCTCCCGCTCCTTCTCCAACCGCTGGGTAGCCTGGGCTTCCTCCCGTCCTTTCAATGGTTCTCCCTGCCGGGCAGCCAATGCCAGATACCAGCCGCTGTGCAGGGAAAGTGCCGCGCGCTCTCGGTCCGTTTCCACCAGTTTCCGTCGGGCCAGTTGGCGGATCAGTTCGTGGAGATCGTAGCGCCCATCCCCCACCCGCCAGAGCAGGGCTTTGTCTGCCAACCGGGTGAGGACAGGCAGACTCGCACCGGCTACCGCCTGGGCAGCCTCCCTGTCGAAGCCGCCAGCAAAGACAGACAGCCCCATCAGCCCATTCTGTTCCTCTGCGCTCAAGCGCCGCCAACTCTGGGCAAAGACCGCTTCGATTGTGCGGTGGCGTGGGTCCAAATCGCGCAAATCCTGGCCGAGAAAGGCCACATTGGCCCCTATTTCGTCGGCAATTTCGGCGGGTGATAGATGTTCCACCCAACTGGCCGCCAGAATGATGCCCAGCGGCATTCCGTCCACTATCCGGCAGATGCGCAGAATGGCAGGCCATTCGGCATCCGTAGGCGCGTACTCCTGACGCACCCGCCGGGCACTCTGGAGGAAAAGCTCTACTGCTCCGTAACCGTCGCCCTTCTGTGCGGGTTGCCCATTGGCGGGATGGGCCAGGTGATGGAGATCGGCCCAGCCGAGGCCATCTACGCGCCGCCCTATCACCCCTACACTGAAGCGCTGCTCTCTGCCGTGCCTATCCCAGACCCGGCGGTGAAACAGGCGCATATCCGGCTGCAAGGCAGTGTGCCCAGCGCGCTCAACCCGCCCAGCGGCTGTCCCTTTCACACCCGCTGCCCGCGTCGCTCGCTCCTGCCCGACAACGGCGCGATCTGCGCGCAGGCAGCCCCCCCTGGCAGCAGGCCAGCGACGGCCACCGCATCTTCTGCCACATCCCGCTGGAGACGCTGCGAGGGATGGAGCCGGTGATTCAACAATAAAAGTCATCAGCTATCAGTAATCTCGTCTCGTTGCCCACTGATAACTGATAACTGTTCACTTCTGTCCTACTCAGGAGATTTCGTATGCTCGTCCGCGACTGTATGACCCGCCACCCCATTTTGATTTCGCCCAACTGGTCCGCATCCGAGGCCGAGCGGCTGATGTCGGAGAACCGCATCCGTCATTTGCCGGTGGTGGAAGACGGCAAGCGGCTGGTGGGGCTGATCACCCGCCAGCGGCTGTCGATGAAGCCGGAGATGCTGGGCAGCCTGAACGTCTGGGAGATTTCCCGCTATCTGGCCGACCTGAAGGTGAAGCAGATGATGATCAAACGCAAGCTGATCGTCACGGTGGACGAGGATCGCAGCGTGGAGCGGGCCGCTTCGCTGATGAGCGAGAACAAAATCGGCTGTCTGCCTGTGCTGGACGACGACGATGTGGTGGTCGGGATGCTTACCGAAGTGGATATCTCACGCGCTTTTCAGGAGATGCTGGGTCTGCCCGTGGATGGGCTGCGCGTGACTGTGCATATGCCCAACCGGCCGGGCGAATTTGCCAAGCTGACCCGCGTTCTAGCCGACCGTGGCTGGGGGGTGATGGGCATTGGCTCTTTCCCCTCGCGCAACAAACCCGGCTTCTACGACGCGGTGTTGAAGATCCCTGACGTGACGGAAGAGGAAGTGCGGGCGGAATTGAGCAAAGTGGAAGATCAGGAAGTGGTGGATGTGCGCTCGATTGTGTGAGCGCGTTGTGGACGAGCGCATCACGCCCTGCGCCTGTACAGTTATTCTCGCCTTATGAAGTTAGGCAGCCGACAACGTCCCAATCTCAGCTTCGTTCAACCCGATCACCCTGGCGATTATGGCGAGGGGCATCCCCTCCGCCAGCAGCGCGCGGACAATTTCAAGATCGCGGGTCTGTTTGCCTTTACTGACACCCTCTTCAAATAGCGTACGTTTGAGTTCTTCTTCGTTATACTCGTCAAACATCCTGGCACGCTCGCTGGGCGAGATGTGGTCTTGTTCGACGTGTTTCATGTCCAACACTCCTTGTTCGCATAAAAACGAAACTCAGCGTATTGGATTATACCACTGCGCACAAGAAATTTCCACCCCTCATAAAAAGCGTAAACAATGATGTAGCTGAACATAGAAGTTCGACTTCTCGCAGAAGTCGAACTTCTATCAATCACCGACAAAACGGAGTGGCTATGGTTGGATTTCAGTCGCTTGAGACCAGACAACCGTACCCGGCCCTTTTCTACTTGCTCGACACCCGCTGAGCAATGCCCGAGACGTAATTGCCTGGTGGCGCTGTCGAGATGACGGCGATTATCTCGCCCTTGGGTGCAATGAACAGATCGAAGGATGGCCCATTATCGATCAGTACATCGTAGGCACCTGTACAGTCGGCGTTGACGGTATAGCTGATAGGAACGGTAACATTCTCCAATATGATATTGTTGCCGACACGCAAGGTCACAATATTTGTCCCCGTCCCGTCGCCATTGAAGGTATGAATCCCGGCGTCGGCCCCCGGCGTTGGCTCGGTTACCCCGAAGGCTGGGGGCAGAATCGTACCAGAATCGGCAAACAAATAGCGCCCTTTCAGCGTGGCCTGGGTGCATTGATCTTGACTCGCCGCCGCCAGCGCAGTTGTAGCGGTTACAGCGCTGGCATTGACGGCGCTGGTCGCAAAGATGGGTTGGCAGGCAGCGAGCAGTAAACCCACCAAAGTGAGGATGATGAAAATTCGTTTGTTGCGCATTCGTTTGTCTCCTGAGTTGATTGAATTGGCTGTTATCACAGGATAGCGGACCGGCAGCGACAATAGAAGCGAAAATTCCCATAAAATTCCCAGAAAATCCCGATTTGTCCGTTGCGCCAAAGCAGGCTAGAATGGTTCGGCAGCAATTCATCTAAAAAGAAATGGTACACCCATGTATTCTCCAGCCGCGCTTATTCCCGCGACTCTCACCTTTGGCGTCCTCCTCAAATCCCTGCGCAAAGCGGCCGGCATGACCCAGCGTGACCTGGCGGCTGCCCTGGGCTATAGCGATTCACAGATTTCCGGTTTGGAAAAGGACCAGCGGCCGCCCGATCTCGACGCGGTGATGCAGCGTTTTGCCCCGGCGCTTGGCTTACAGGATGATCCGGCAACGATTGCGCGCCTGGTTGATCAGGCAGCCGCGGCGCGCGGCGAACGCCCACCGGCTCTCGTCGCTTTGCAACGCATAACGCAGGTGGTAACTCAAACCGCGCGGGATGAGCATGCCAAAGCGCTGCCGCTGCCGCCGACCGAGTTGATTGGCCGCGCCGCCGAAGTGACCCAGCTTTGCAACCGTCTGTTAGGACACGGCGGCCGCCTGTTGACGCTGATCGGTCCGCCCGGTATCGGCAAGACGACGCTGGCCCTGGCCGTGGCCGCCCGCCTGCAACTTCACTACCGGGACGGCGCTATTTTTGTGCCGCTGGCTGCGGTCAGCGATCCAACCTTGATGGCGGCCACGATTGCCGCTGCCGTCGGTAGCAGTGACGTGAAGCGGCTGATCGATTTTTTGCGGCGTAAAACCATGTTGTTGGTGCTGGACAATCTCGAACATCTCCTACCCCACCCCAGCCCTCCCCAGAGTAGGGAAGGAGCCGCAGGCGAGAATACAAGCGTTGGGTTGATCGCCGAACTGATAGCTGAATGTCCAGGGCTTTGTATTCTGGTCACCAGTCGCGAACGACTGCATTTGCGCGCCGAGCAACGCTACAAAGTGCCACCGCTCGATCTCGCGTCCGCTGTCGAACTGTTTGTCCAGCGCGCCCAAGCCGTGGATGCCGACTTCGCCCGCACGCCGCACAACCAGCCGACGCTGGCAGCGATTTGTCAACGGCTCGACTGTCTGCCGCTGGCAATCGAACTGTGCGCGGCGCAGATCGATCTGCTGCCACCGGCCCAACTGCTGGCCCAACTGCAAGATCACCGCCTCGATCTGCTGGTAAATGGTGCGCACGATTTGCCCCCACGCCAGCGCACCTTGCGCACCGCCATCGGCTATAGCTATGCGTTACTGAATGAAACGGAGCGCCTGCTTTTGCGCAGCCTGGCTGTCTTTGCTGGCGGGTTTACTTTCGAGGCAGCCGAAGCGATTGTAGCGGATAGGCTCGAACCCGCCACAGTGCAGGCCACGCTCCACGCCTTGATCAGCAAAAGCCTGTTACACGCCGCAACCTTGCCGGGTGGCGCGCAGCATTTTCTGCTCTTAGAGACGATTCGTGAATTTGCCCTGGAACAAGCGCGGGTACACGGAGAGGAAACGTTACTACGCCAACGTCACTATGCCATCTATCTTCAGCTCTTTCGCACCGGCGATAGCCATATCCGTGGGCCAGAGGCAGCCACCTGGTTTGCGCGTTTGACACCCGAACAGGATAACCTGCGCACGGCTTTGCAACGGGCCTTTGACGAAGCGCGCTACACAGACGCAGCGTGGCTGCTGATAGCCTGCGGGTGGTTTGATCATCAACGCGGCCAATGGGAGGAACATGGCCGCTGGTTGGCGCAACTGCTACCCCACCGCCACCAGCTCACGGTTGACCATCAGCTATGTATGCTGATCAGCGCGTATGCGATTGGGCGCGCCGTGCCAGCATTTCAGCCACTGAACCGCTGGAAAGCGGAGATGCTGAATGTGATCGAAGCCTCGACACATCCTATGCGTGCCAGCGCTTGGCATTTTATCGCTTGCTATACTGCCGACTTTGCCGAAGCTGCCGCCGCCTGGGAACGGTCGATTGCGCTGGCGCGTCTTGCCTGTGCAGAATCAGCGAACGATCCACGCTTCTGTCTTTTTAGCGACGCTGAATTTGCGCTTGGCGCTCCACTGTGGGCCTATGCTACGGCGTTAGTTGAACGGGGCAAGTTTGCACTGGCGTTGCCCTTACTCAGGGAAAGTCAGGCAATTTTTCAGCAGCGAGGGAGTCGTTACGAAATGGCCGATAGTTCGGGCACATTGGGTCTCCTGGCCTTTATGCAGGGCGATCTGGCCGAGGCGCACGCCTATCTCCAAGAAGCAGTGACCATTGCCGCAACGTTTAATTATCAGGAGATGGTAGGGCTTTGGCAGCCACTCTGGGCGCTTGTTAGGCTGTATGAGGGTCAAGTACCGGAAGCCCACCGCTTGCTTGATGCCAGCGTACGCCTCTGCCTCGAACTGAAAGATAACTATTTTCTGAGGCGTGTCTTTGCCTACCAAGCGGAGGTGGCGTTGTGGGAAGAGAAACTGGAGCAGGCTGAAGAAGCGTTGGCACAAAGTCTGGGTTATGTGACAGAGACACGTCGCATCAATGTTTATGAGGTACAACGGTTCTGGTTAGCCGCCCGTCTGGCGACGGCGCAGCAACAATACCCGCGCGCCGCCACCCTCTTTGGCCTGGCGGAACAGATGCACAGCCAGATCCATTATGCGATTGCGGGACCAATGCGCGCTCTGGCCGATGCCGCGTTGGCTACGGTGCGTGACGCGCTCGACCCGGCGGTTTTTGCTGCGGCATTCGCCGCCGGGCAGCAGATGTCGCTGGAGGATGCGTTTGCCGGCATTCTGTCACCAGCCCAGGTTTCGTCTCAACCCGCGTAATGGAGTTAAGCAGTCGGCAACGCCCCAATCTCAGCTTCGCTCAACCCTGTTACCCTGGCGATCATAGCGACGGGCATCCCCTCCGCCAGCAGCGCGCGGACAATTTCAAATTTACCTGCAAGTTCACCTTCAAGTTTGCCTTTACTGACGCCCTCTTCAAACAGCGTGCGCTTGAGTTCTTCTTCGTTATACTCGTCAAACATCCTGGCACGCTCGCTGGGCGAGATGTGGTCTTGTTCGATAGCCGCAAAGACCCGTTGAATATGCGGATTCGTGTATTCGGCTTCGTTGACCACTTCATCCAGCGTGTTCCTCAATCGCCCGCAACCACTGACGCAGAGGTTCCGGCGTCGCCTCAGTCACATATTTGGGGTTCAAGTAGACGATCTTGTGCGGAATTTCGCCCAAAGCCTTGCCCGTACGCGTTCGTGGGTCGAAGTCGGTCAACGCCATGTCTACCTGATGTTTGTCACCGCCATGACCGGCGGCCCCTACGGTATCGCCAAAGACGCCACGGTTCTGGACTGGCCCGCGGCTGCCGGCGCAGACCCGGTGGTGTTACGGCCCGGCACGAACGGTTGGGTCTGCCGCCCAGACCTACCCTCCACACCGACGAACGATCCCCGCTGTCTCGATCCCAACTGGCGCAAACTCTTTGCGATTGCGCCGGGTGATGAACGGGAGGCGCTCAATCTGATCGGCTTTGGCTATATGCTCCAATGGGGCGACGCGGCGGATCACAACGATTTCGACGCGATGGAGCCTGCCCCCGATGCCGACTACGTGCTGGATGGACCTCATCTGATGATCAACATCTCCACAGAATTCGATCACGGCTATATGGCCGAACCGGTCGCCGGCACGCCATACGTGATGTTCCACGGCGCGCCCCAGGGACATCTGATGATCCCCACACCCATCGACCAGGTGATGCCGTCGGCCAACCCCATCTGGGACGCAATGAGCGCGGCCCCGTTGCGCATCTCGGAGAACGCGGCGGTGATGGGTTGGCCCACCGAGGCCGGTGGTCCGCTGGTGGAACTGCGTGCGGGCACAAACGGGTGGACCTGTCTGTCCGACGATCCGGGGACACCCACCCACGACCCGATGTGCTTGGATGCCAACTTTATGGAATTCCTCAACGCACTGCTGGAAGGCCGCGACCCGGTCTACAGCGGTGTGGGGCTGGGCTATATGCTGCGCGGCGGCAGCGGTGCCAGCAACACGGACCCGACGGTCATGCAGCCAGCGCCCGGTGAAGATTGGATGATCGACGGCCCCCACGTGATGGTCGTCGCCCCCTGGGACTTGGACCCGGCGCTCTACTCCACGGATCCGATGTCCGGCGGGCCGTACATTATGTACGAAGGCACGCCCTACGAGCATCTGATGGTGCCGGTGGTGGAGAAGTAGGGGTTTGGCTGGGGAAGGAACGCTTTTAGAACGCTTGTGGTGGTAGAGTGGTTTTGTCCACAGGTTGAACGGGTGCTGACCGCCGTTGTGAAAGATTGGCGGCGGTCAGTACCCGTTGTGTGATTGTGTGGTATGGCGGTTTTCTTTGTCGTTTAGCCGTGGATGAGGCATTGGTTAGATTGGAAACAGATTTTCGTTGTAAGAATAGAGACGCAACTCGCTGCTTGTGACCGTTCTTCCTGTTTCAGGAGACAATCATGCAAAACCTTCAGATCTGTAGTGATCAAGATGATGATGGATTGAAGAAACGGTCGAGATGAAGTAAGATACAAGGCTATGGACAAAAAACGAACGTATTTCCCACCAACGACAGCACAACAGAGACGATTGCTTTTTGAGGTTTGGGAAGAAACCGGAGACCGG
>CAMDQF010000116.1 GCA_945905745.1 Litorilinea aerophila | reverse complement strand
GACCTCTCGTGGATACGCCAGGACGACATCCCCTATCGGGTACACGCCCACACCGAAACCGATTACACTGGCTTTGGCCGGGAATTTGCCGCGGCCCGCTTTGATCCGTCGGTTGCGCCCGGAGCCGGGGAAGCGGTGGCCGAACTGGTAGCCTTGGACAGAATAGAGACCGGTATGTGGCTGCCTGTGCTGGCTGGCGCATTGGCTCTGCTCTGGTTGATGCGGCGGGCACACCGGGGCAGCCGCCGTGCCCTGCGGGTCTTGACAGTTGTGTTGTTGATTGCCCTGCTTGCTCCCTCTTTTGTCAATGTGGCCGACGCCGCAGGTCTGCTGAACGGCCAGGGTGGCGCTGGGGTGGAAAAGAGCGACGCGACGTTGCCGGGCAGCCAGGTGGGCGGGATGATGCAGGATATTCGCGCTATGCGCGCCAACCTGCAAAACGATGGGCCTAGCCCAGCCAGCTATCTGGACGAGTTCGGCGACGAGGATGGGGACGGTCTGCCCAACGGCTACGAAGTCCAGTACGGCACAAGCCCCTTTGCCGCGGATACCGACTACGACACCCTCAGCGATTTCGACGAGCTGAATGGCATCACCTGTGCCATCAACAGCGGCTCGATCGTCATTAAATCCAACCCGATGAACCCGGACAGCAACCAGGACGGTTTGAACGACGGCGATGAATTCCACAACGGCAAATGTGGCGACAGCTATACTTTAGGCTGGATGTGGGACGACGACAATGACGACGACTCAGTACCCGATGGCATAGACCTCTCCCCCTTCTCCTGGTCCAGCAAACAGGTACTCTATGAAGGCGGCAACTGGCAGGCTCCCAACTACACCTTCGAGACTCTGGATCAGAACCCCAACGAGGGCACCAACCCTTACCCCTTCTATGTGGAGATGCAGATTCGCCCCCGGGAGGAGAAATCCCTGCGCTGGGCCTACAAACACGTGACCTGGCCTGGCGATGATCAGGCAGCCATCCAAAACACCGATCCGACCATCCGGCTGTTGAAGAAGATTCAATACGGCATCGATTACGGCACCAGTGGCGATGTCACATTTGTCCCCTTCTTGCAGGCCACCGTGCGGGAGCAGGATTTGCCCTCCCCCGCTGCGATGACAACCTATGGAGTCAGCGCAGCCATCCACAAAGATGCCAACGGCAATCAGCTTTATGATCAGGGCGATCCGCTCTGGGATATGACGATGCCGCTGATGACAGTGGAGCGGGGCGGCCAAGTCTTCGCCTTTCAGATCAAAATGCTCCACGACCGGCGCGCTGGCAACAACGACTTGACCCGCCGCTGGCAGAATGTACGGCTGAAATGGGCGGCTGTGGCCGATGTGCTTCTGTTGGACAACCAGGGAAAACCCGCCGAAAGTCCTAACGGCGGCTGGGGACTGTGGGTCTACGACGAACCCTACCAACTGACTGGCTTACAGGTCTCGCGCCAGGGGGGAGCATCTATGCTGGTGGCGGCGGCTGTGCCCACCGCTGGCTATGATGATGGCCCGATTACGTTGTTGCGCGGTGGCCTGGAGGCCCAATTCCTCCCCGGTGGGATCAATCTCTACGACGTCAAAGACCGCTTCGATACCCCCAACAATGCCAGCCTGGAAGAACGTTGGGGCATTCCCCAGGATCAGCAGTACCAGGTGGTCTACGATAACAAACACAATTTCAAACATCTGGACGAGGCCATCGCCACGACCACAATGACGACGACCCGCCAGTTATTGGACGAAGTCTACGATGGCTGGAGCAACTTAAACCCGACTGTGCTTTATGCCAGCGAGCAGCGCACCTCCTCGGTCAATCTGGACGAGGTGTCGAACAACAACTATCTGGACATCACCATCAATACCTGTCTCAAGCCATTGGTGACCAGCCGCAGCCTCAAACTGCAAACCTACGAGTGGGCCTTTGACGACGGCGACCTCTTCGGCCATTGGCAGGCCATGTCTCTGGACGATGTGCTGACGAGCGTTGAGGGCAAGTACGTGGCCTCCACGCCGGCCAACGATCCCTTCTTCGACGAGCAGCTCATCATTCTGAAGATGGCGATGACTACTTGGCAACTCGGCGTCACCTCTGTCTACAGCATCGGTCAAATCGTCATCACACAAGCCGAGAATCTCATCTCTGACGCCAAACTGACCCAGGCTTTTCTCAACGAAAATGGCGTCATCCCCAAAGATTTCACAACCGTCGTCGATATGCTTCTGGAAGTCTGGGGCGCGGGCGGCCCCCAACTCTGGCTGGAAAACAAATGGACGACAGTCGTCGAGGTCTTCGATTCGGTGGATCACCTCTTCCGGGGCAGCTATCTGGACTTAGCCAAAAAGACGCCGGACTCCTACATTAAAGTCATCCCCATGGGGGACGCCCCCAATGGCGATCCCCCCGCCCCGCCATCAGAACCCATAGACATCAAAATTGCTGGCTATACTTCAGTCGCCCTCACCGTCCTGGGGATAGTGGCGGCCATCATCGGCGACCAGACCTTCACAACCGTCATCGACATCCTGACCAAAATCGTCCAGATCTACCAAAAATTCCGCGCCCTCGTCGAAACCATCAAAACCGTCATCGACGTAGTGGACAAAGCCAAACAGGTGGTCGAGACCGCGGCCCAGATAGCCACAGAGCTTTCCTCCATGGCCAAATCTATGGCTGTCGTCGGGCTGATCTTCACTGTCGCCATCATCTGGATTTCGGTGTTGGTGCAGATCGGCGATCTCGGCCCCAGCATCGCCCTGACTATCGTCCTGCGCGCCATTGTGGAGACTGTTCTGGCCGTTGTCCTCTTTGTGGTGGCTCTCATCTACCCCATCGGCACAATCGTCGCCATCGCCATCGGCCTGATCAAACTGATCGAAAGTCTGGTCGGTTTCCAGTTCGATCCAGTCTCCCTCTTCCTCGACTGGCTCTTTGGCGTAGAAGCTGTGCAGCGCACCGACCTGAAGGGCGATCCCCAGTTTGGCGAACTGGCGCTGCAACCCCTGGACCCGGGCGCTGGCATCATTTCCAGCGCAGACTTCCGTCTCAGCCTGCCCGGCACCGCCACGATGAAGACTGTCAACGACGGCAAGAAAAGCGATCTCAACAAATCCTTTACCCAACTCCACATGGGGCGTTTCGCCGATTGGCCCGATCAATACCCGAATATCTCCCTGCCCACCCAGGAAATCTTCAACGAGTACAAAGCGGACGCAGGCAGCTACTACGCCGACGAATTTCACGCCTCGGAAGCCCACATCATCTACTACAATGTGCCCAGCGCGGGCTGGTATCTCGCCGCCGGGCATAGCGAAAGCAAAGGCACCACCAAACCCTCGGGCAGCGGCTGGAAGCGCACCGACAATCTTCTGAGCTGGGTGGATGTCTCCCCCGCTCCGGGCATCAACAAACGGCTGGTGCTGGACATTGCCATGGATGTGCGCATCCGCTACGACCAATGTTCCACCGTTGGCGGCTGCGACGATTACATAAATGACTCCACTTCGCCCCCGGCCTTCAGCGAATTCTATTTCGACATTCTGCCCTCCTCCCTCCACGCCCTCTGGTATTGGAGTGCGATAAAGAATATAGACCCCGATGGCGACGGCGTGCCCGGCTATCAAGACCCCAAAACCAAAAAGGTCTATGGACTGGACGGCAATCTCTGCCCCAATCTGGTCGGCGTTCAAAGCTGGGACGATTGGGACAGCGATAACGACGGTCTCTCGGACCTCTTCGAGAGAACCCATCCGGGCTTCAACCCGTGCAGCTCGGATACAGACAAGGACGATCTTTCCGACGAACGGGAGCTGCTGATTGGCACCTATCCCAACGACACCGACACCGACAACGACGGCCTGACCGATGGCCAGGAAGAGCCTTACGACAACGGCTTTCACATCGCCTGGCCCTGGACAATCCTTCTGAGCCAGCAATATCCGGGCATGCCCAATCCGCCCGCCTTCCCCAACCCCCGTCGGGCCAACTTCGACGGCGACTATCGCAACGACAAAAAAGAGAAAGAAAAGGGCAGCAGCCCCACCTCCTACAACGCCGTGCCCCTGGGCGATCCCCTCTCCTTTGGCATTAGCCAGAACTTCCAGCCCGGCGGCGTCCAAGCTCTCTCCATCCAGTCTGCGCCCTGGGTCAACACCGAGGCCGTCGGTCTCAACGTCAGCCTGACCCTGACAATGCCCGTAACCCTGGGCAGCCCAACCAACAGCGCTGCCCTCAAGCCGATGGTCAATGTGCCCTATCTCAACTACGGCTCACTGGAGGCAGGCTCCGGGCCGTCGGTCTACCGCTGGCTGCTGCCCCCCCTCAGCCTAAACCGCTATCTGCAGGTGACCCTGACCGGCATCCCCGGCGCGCCGCCAGACCCAGCGCTGATCCACGCCACCCTCGAATACGACGAGGGCGGCGTTCATCGGACATTCACGACCGCAACCGATCTCCTCGTCAACAGCGCCGGGCCGGTCGTCACCTTCACAAATGTCCAGGGCGCGGCTGTGATCAGCGGGCTGGACAGCCCACTCCGCACTCCCCATTCCGCATTCCCCATTCCCCATTCCGCATTCCTCACTTCCGACGGCATCGTTACCATCTCCGGTCTGGCCGAAGACCCGCACCGGGTGCAACAGGTCTTCGCCTGTGTCACCACGGGTGGGGCCTGTGCCAACAACGGCTGGAGCAGCGCAATGGCTGTGGGTGGCAGCTTCTCCACCTGGAGCTTCAACTACAGCCCCCCCGCGGCAGGCACCTATACAGTCTGGGCCTACGGCATCGACGCTTACGGCAGAGCCGGTGTAGCAGCCGGCCCCCTGGTCATCGGCGTCGATCAGGCCGGGCCAAGCGGCTTCACCCTGGACCAGAACGAATTTATCTACGTCAAGACGGTCAACCTGCCCAACTCCAACCCGGCTGTGCTGCTCACTGGTGAATTGCAGGACGCCAGCGGCCCCTACGCGGCCGGCGCAGGCAGCGTCGCCCTCGTCTACGGCGACACATCCGCCAGCGCACCGGTAGACCAGCCCGGCCAGCCGAGCAGCAAATTCAGCCTGCCCTGGACGCCCCCCGCCTGGGGTGAAGGCTCCAGCGTGCGCACAGAGCAGGGCTACTACGAACTCCTCATCGCCGGCGCGGACCAGGCCGGCAATGTGACCGCCACCCCCAAGACCGTCCGGGTTGTGGTGGACGACACCCCGCCTCTGGTCTACGGCCAGCCGCCCCAGACCCAGGCCGGGCTGCATCTCAGCCTCTCCGGTCTGGCCGACGACACCGGACTGGTGCGCAACCGCACGGCTACGCCCCCCTTCCAGGGGAAGAGCAGCGCCAACGCCCAAAGTCGTTTCGTTCTCTCCAATCCGGCAGGCAAAGCAGTGGTGGTGGGCGATGTCAATGGCGACACCATCGACGACGCGGTTCTCCTCCTGCCCGCAGTGAAAGCCCAAACCGATGCGCCCTTCCAGGCCGCCCTCTTCTTTGGCAAGCCCGGCGGGCTGCCCGCCCAACTGAGCATCTCCCACGCGGATGTAAAGCTCACAGGCGAACTGCCCATCGGGGCAAGCGCGTTTGGACCCAGCGCGGCCCGGGTGGGCGACGTGAACGGCGACGGCGTGGACGATCTCTTCCTGGGCGATCCGGCTGCCGACAACGGCAAGGGTCGGGCCTATCTCGTCCTGGGACGGCGCACCGCCTGGGCCGCAACCCTCAACCTCTCGGCCGCCGCCTGGAAGTTGAGCGTAACCGGCACAACCGGTTTCGGCGCATCTGTGGCCTCAGCCGAGGATACCAACGGCGACGGGCTCGCCGACCTCCTGGTCGGCGCACCCCCGACGGCGGCTCTTGCGCCCCTGCCCGCCGCCTGGCTCTTCCTGGGCCAAGAACAGAACGTACCTTCCGGGCCAGCGGCGGCCTTTGTTCCCCCCACCGGAGCGTCCGCCGCGCCCGCTGCTGCGCCCGCTGCCACGCCCCCTGCTGCGCCCGCTGCTGCGCCTCCTGCTGCGCCCCCTGCTGCGCCGCCTGCTCTGGCTGGTCTGGGCGACGCCAACGGCGACGGTCTCTCGGATATACTCCTGGCCTTCCCCGGTGCGCCGGTGGCGCTGGTCAACGGGCGCACCAGCGATGGCTGGGGCAGAAGTGCCATCAATCTGGGCAGCCAGGCCAACGCCCTCTTCGCTGGTCGGGGGGCGCTGCAAAATGTGGCCGCCGCGGGCGATGTCAACGGCGACGGGATCGCCGACCTCCTGGTCGGCGATCCCGCCGCCGAGACGCCGACGCTCTTTCTGCTCTACGGACGGCGACCGGAAAGAGCCTGGCCGACCCTTCCTGCATCCCTGGCCCTGGCGACCCAAGCCGATGCTTCGTGGACAGGCCCCCGGGGTTCGCGCCTGGGCGCGGCTCTGGCCGCTCTCGGCGATGTGGACGACGACGGGCGCAGCGATCTGGCCGTCGGTCAACCAGGCAACGGCGCTGGCCCCAACCGGGTCGCTCTGCTCCTCAGCGGCGAGATTGTGCCTGCTCTCAACCAGAGCTTTGACAGTGCAGCCCTGATGATCCCCGGCACGGCCAACAGCCAGAAGCTGGGCGACTATCTCTCGACGGGCGACCTCTCCGGCGATCACATCCCGGACCTACTCCTGGGCGCAACCGGCGAATCTGCGGCCTATCTACTCTTGGGCGACTTCGACCCCGGCGCTGTGGCCGGTATCAGCCAGGTGGAGATCGGCTTCTATGGCCCGGTGACCGATGCCAGCCAGCCCCTCTCGGCTACGCTGCCTGCAGCCTGGACAGCCGCAACCCTGGGCATGGCCCACGCAGCCATCACCCCCTGGAGCGGAAATCTGACCCTCCCGGCCATCGGCGACTATCGCATCTACGCCCGGGCCAGTGACCGGGCCAACAACCGCAGCCACGAGGGCGACTGGTATCTGGGCAATGTCTGGATTACCGACCCGGCCCAGCCCTTCTCCGGAACCCTGGCCCTGGACCCGGCCCTGCTCTCGGAGCAGACAAAACTGACCCTGACCGGTGGTCTGAATACGAATCGGGCGGCCCAGGCTCTGCGGGTCTATGACGGCTACGCTTGGCATCGCCTGCCCCCGACTACAGGCAACTGGATGGAGGAATCCGTCATCCCGCGCGCCGACCTGCGCGCTGTCACCCTGCGCGCGGTGGCTCGGGATGGCTTTGGTAAAACCCTTCAGGCCCAGCGTACGATGCAGGTGGATACGCTGGTGGTGCAGGCGAATCTGACCGACAATCTGCCTGTGGCTCTCTGGCAGACCGATGCCTCGCCTGTGCTGTCGGTGACCTGGCCTGCGCCCCAGGACGCCAGCCGGGTGGTCAGCGTGACCGGGCAGATCGATAGGCAGCCCTCCACCCAGCCGATGACGAATGCGCCGGGCAATCAGCTTCTCAAAACCCTGGACGGCGCGGGTATCTATTACGCCCACGTGCTGGTTCAGGATGGCGCAGGCAATCGGGCGCGCACAAGCAGCGGCCCTTATCTGGTCAACCGCAGTACAACCCCGTCGCTCAACCTTGCCGACGGCTATCTGGACATCCGGGGCGGGGAGTATCCCAACGGGTCACTGCTGGGGTATGATCCCTATGCCCTTTGGAAGCCCGCCGCGCTCTGGGGGACATGGGACAGCCAGAAGCTCTATCTGGGCTTTCCCGGCAATCGCTGGAATAGTGAAAGTCATCTGGTCTTCTATCTGGACACCCAGGCTGGTGGTTTAGGCAGCGCCCTGCCCGGTGGCCCGGAGCACAAACTGCCCTTCGACGCCGACTTCGCGTTGCTGGTGGGCGGGGAGAGCACCAAAGGCTACGATCTCTACCAGGCCAATGGAAGTTGGCAGTTGGTGGGTGATCCGAAGAGCTTTGCGGCTCGCGAGCAGGACACAGAAGTAGTGTTGGATCGGGCAGAAATCAAGGCCAACGGCGGGCTGGGATTGCTCGTCCTGGCCGAAGACGGAGATGGGGCGTGGGCTGTGCTGCCGGCATCGGCCCGCCCGGCCAGCGACGAAGTGCTGACTGGTGCGCTGGCACTCGGCGATTCGATGCAGTGGGCCAGCCTGGGCAACGGCGTGAAGCCGAACGCGGGTATGAAACAGGTACTCGCGCCCCAAATCACCGTCGTTCCCGAATGGGACAATGTGGTGGTCAGCGGACGCACAGCCATCTTCCAACTTCTCATCCACAACCCGGACGTCGCGCCCTACAGCGTTGCGCCCCTCTCGTTGCAGGTGGACGAGAAACTGGCCCTCCTCTCGGCCCAGGGTGCGCGCTGTCAGTCCTGCCCGGAACGGGGCCACGATTGGACACTGCTAGTAGACGTGGCCGCGGGTGGAACCCAGACGGTGACGGTGCAGGCCAATGTATTGGGCCAGGATGTGGTCGGTGTATGGGAGATGCTGATCAGTGCTGGGCTGGCTAACAGCGGTCTGCCCAGCGCACCCCAATCCAGAGCCATCGGCCAATACTGGCTGGATCACGGCTCGGTGGCGATGAAGCAGGCCAAGGGGCAGTCGGAGGTTTATGTGCAGCCGGGGGAGTACGCCATCGACGTTTTCGCCGACTTCGACTTCTCAACGGTCGGGCGTTGCTTCAGCCAGGTGGAGGTGAATCCGGGGGTGACAGGCTGGCAACCGGTCTGCTGGTTGGGTGACTGCACAACTGTGCGCGGCACTATCTCGGCCAACGCATCCCAGCAGGTGCAGGTGCGCACCACAGGCAGCAACGGACGCAGCTCCCAGCCCCTGGTGGTGAATGTGATCGCGGATGCAATTGCACCTACAACCGAACTCTCTGTGACAAAAGTTCTGTCGGGCAATCTGGCCTTTGTGCAGGGCATGGCCTGGGACAGCTTCCCCACCAGCCGCGTCCCGGCCCGTGTGGAGGTGAATATAGACGGCGGCTCCTTCTATCCAGCCCTGTTGACACCGGGAACGACCCAAACAATGCAGGCTGCGGACGGCCAAGCTGTGGATGCGATGGCTGCCCACTGGCGGCTGCCCCTGCACCTGACCTGGGAGGACGGCAAGCGCGTGCTGGTGATGGCGCGATCCGTGGACGAGGCGGGCAATGTGGGGCGGGCAGTGGGGCCGATGGAGATCATCCTGGACAATCTCGGCCCGCAACTGACGATGGCCCAGACCGGGACACTGGTCTACGGCACAGCGACAGACGGCTCTGGCGTAGCCGGGCTGGAGATCAGTCTGGACGGCGGCCTATCCTATCAGCCAGTCAGCCCGAAAGGGGGCGAGTGGAGTTTCAATGCCCTGGCCTGGATGGGGGGGCAGGAAGCAATCGCTATCCTGCGCGGGACGGATGTCTACGGCAATCGCACGATTCTGCTCACGCCCTTTGCGCGCAGCTTTGGCGAGAGCTATCGCCTCTTTCTGCCGACGACAATCCGGTCAGTTGGGACAGAAGCGGAAGGGGTGGCTGGAGAAGTGGCGGGAGTAGTTGAAGCAACGGAAGGGGCAGAAGAAACAGCCCCAACCGCGCCTGAACAGTTGCAGCGGCTCTTCTTGCCCCTGACAACCAGCTCCCAATAGACGCAAGGAGGCAGGCCAATCTGCCTTTAGGCGGGGATGAGTAGCAGCGGATCAGAGCTGCCAGGTTTTGAAAAACCTGGCAGCTCTTTTTCGATCCTGTGCCCGCTGACCAGATCGTAAATTGTCCACTGGCGATTGTCGTCGATCCCTATATCCGCCCAAGAATAAGCTGTCTGCTCATCGGACAGCAGGAGATGGAGCGACTTAGCCCCCTGCATCCCGCTCAACAGGTGAGCGCCGGAAATCACCTTCTGGCTGAACCCTGTGAGCGGCGCGGGTTGGCTGAAGAGCAGTGTATTCAGATTGCGCAGTAGATGGAAGACGGCTGTGGGGTTGCACAGCCGATCCAGCAGCCCCTCGGCCACATCCATTGTCCGGTCCAGTTGTACAAATGGCTCGACAAAAAGGCGGCAGCCGGGTCGGGCAGCCAGGGCAAAGAGTGCTTCCGCTGCCCGGTTCAGCCGTTGACCGCTGGCGGTGGACGGCAACTCCAGAATCCAATCCAGCCCGCCAATCGTCTCCGGAAGTCCGGTTTCGCTGATCTGGGCGGCAATCGTCCCGGCTGCTCCGCTCCCATCCATCCGGCACAAAACCCGCCCGACGCTCAGGTTGTGGGCTTCTAACCATCCGCCCAGGCCAGCCAAATCCGACGGCAGAAAGCCCACCTGTGCCCGGTTGTGCTGCTTGCCCGCCACTGCCCGCCCCGGAACCACACAGGAGAGGGTGACTGGCAGGCCGACGCTGGTCTTCCAACCGCGCAACTCATTGGCAAAAGTGTCATCTGGCGAGACGCTTCCCAATAGGTCCACCTGCACGCCGTCACAATCGGCTGCGCCACCCGCCAACAGGTGGACCAGTGACAACCCCGCCCGCCAGAGTATTCGGGCTGTCACCATCACGCCCTGGCGGCGCAACATTCCCAGCCGCTCCCGTTGTAGGGGGTCGGCCAGATCGGAGAGGGGCACGAGTAGATGGCGCAGGCCCGCTTCCAGGCAGGCCAACATCGGGTAGTCATTGCGCACAGGTTGACGCACGAAAGAGGGCCAAATGCTCGGCGTTTCGGTCTGGCGGGAAAGGGGGTGGTGGAGGACGACGCCCAGGGGCGAAGCGGGCAGGTCGGGGGATGTGCGGGTGAGGAGCCGGGGACGGGGAGCTGGCGAGCCGGTCTCGCCGCTGGTGCGCACAAAATGGACTCGGCTGCCCTCTTCCATCACGCGTACCAAATAGAAGCCCAGCTTGCCGGCGTCGTCCCGGCCCTGCTCCGGGGGGGGCGGGCTGGCGAAGAGTTCGCTGAAGCCGGGGCGGGTAAAGGCTGTAGAAGGGACCGTGTAGTAGCGGGTCGTGTCGATTTCGTTGTAAAAAGCCCAATGGACGTGGGCGGCGAAGAGCATCTCTACCCGATGGCGTTGGATCAATCCCAACAGCCAGCTTCGCGCCGGTTCGTCAAGGTTGTCGTAGTGGCCCAGGGCTGTCTCAGTCGGGTTGTGGAGAAAGGGGGGCAGGTGCAGAAAGAGAAAGATGCGCTGACCGGCATGGGCCTGCAAATCGGCTTCCAGCCATTCCTTCTGCTCCGCTTCGGCGGACAGGCCACTGTTGAGAATCTGAGAATTGAGGGTGACGAAGTGCAGACCGGCCTCGTCCCAACTCTGCCAGGAGGGACCACATCGCCGATGAAAATCGTCCAGATAAGCGGACGTCACCCAATCCGCAGGCATTGTGGGGTCGGGCTTGTCGCCCACGTCGTGGTTGCCCGGCACAAAGCGGGGATTGACACCGCACGCGGACAACTGGGCCAGCGCTTCGTCCACGGCCTGGGCAAAGCCAGGCCGCTCCGGGAACTCTTGCACCAGATCGCCCAAGTGGATCACCGGCAGATCGCCCAGCCCGGCCACTGCGCGCAAGGCAAATTCTGTGCGGGCTGTCTGCCTGCGCCGGGAATCAAACTCGACCGATTGGCCGCTGGTGTCCCGCATATAGTGGGTGTCGGCGATGACGATGAATTCGTGCAGGGCTGGACGGAGGCAGGAGAAGTCGAACATCGGATAATTCTCTCGTGATTTGGTCAGTCCAGCGGAGGATGAATGCCTGCCAGAATCCATATCTGTCGTGCCTGTGTCACCCACGGATCGTTCATGCGCAGAGCAGCAATGGTGGCGCGCCCCTGCGCCGTCAGTCCGACAATTTGCAGCCCGTCCGACGTCCATGCGAAGTGCTCCGCCCAAACTTGTTGTTTGGGGTGATAGAGCGGGACAACCTGTTCCGTAAGGGCATCGAACGCATGCGTGAAGGTGCCTTTGAATGCGTTGCAGCGATAGCACGCTTGGCATAAATTGGTTTTGTCATGGCTGCCGCCTTGAGAGAGAGGGATGATGTGGTCGGTAGCCATGGCAATGCCTGCCATTTCTGGGCTTCTGCAATAAGAACCAGCATAGCCTGCCTCAATTGCAAGAGAGCGGCGTAATGTGAGGGAAATTCGACGGCGGGTTGCCATTTTTTTGAATTCTAAACTGAATTGGATTTTGATGTGATCGTATGGCCGCGCCATTTTAGCAGAGCCAATGCGTAGGATCGACGCATAACCAGGCGATCAATAATTTCCCGCAGGTGGGCCAGTTTTTCTGCTTCTTGGACAGACAGCGTTTCTTCTCTGTTACGCTCTAGCAACTCTTCCAACATCTCCTGCTGGGCGGCTGGGAGCGACTCCCTGGCAATACGCCAGAGTGTTGCGTTGTCAGCATTTTGCAACAGAATAGACTCCTTTTGCATATCATCCGGCAGATCAACCAGGGCAGGTGGCAGATTACCCTGTATCGTCTGCGCCAGGACATCGCCAATCGACACTTGCATTGATTGGGCTGCCTGCCGCAAGCGCCTGACAATTGTTTCTGGCAGTGTGATTGTCAAAGACTCGACTGTCATTTTTCACCTCTTTATCCATGCACCATCTCAGATTTATCCATACACCAACTCAGATACTTGGAGGATAGGACATCCCAGCCTGTCTGTCAAACCGAGAATCTCGCGCACCCATCACCCCATCGTCCCATAATCTTTACCAATCATTGCTAATTCGGTGCAGTGGCGTTATAATGGGCCATGCAGTAACACCTCCACAGATTACTCTTTCAATCCATACGCCCGAAGGGCACCACATCCTTTGCAGGAGATCGCCATGCTACGCACAATCAGTCGAATTGTTGTCGTGCTTTTTCTCGCTGCGCTTGTCGTAGCCGGACTCGCACTCTATCGGAACGGGCTACCCGAGTTGGCCGGTGCGCCTGCCGAAATGCAGACCGGACAAGCCAGCTCCGCGGAACCCCTGGCCTTTTTTGGTGCGCTACAGATATCCGAACCGCGCCAGGTGATCCTGGGTGTGGGCGGCCAGGTGACTGCCCTGCTGGTGGAAGAAGGGGATTCTGTTACTTCCGGTCAAGAATTATTGAGTCTGGACACTAGCGATCTGAATACGAGCATTGAGATGGCCCAGATCGGTCTTGACCTGGCGAATATCGCCCTGGCTCAGTTGGGCGAAGGTTCCAAAGAGAGCGAACTGGCGACGGCCAAAGCCAATGTGGACGTGGCGAAGATCAGTTTGGAGAAGTTAAAAGAGGGTCCGACTGAAGACGAGATCGCCGCGGCCGAGAACTCCAACAGCGCGGCCTGGGCACGCTACAACGAGACCAAGGCCGGCCCCAGCCAGGCCCGCATCGACCAGTTGCGTGCCAATATGGACAGGGCCCAGATCGCCCTGACCGAGGCCCAGCGGGCCTACGACGAAATTGCCTGGCGACCTGATGTAGGCACGACACCCCAATCCGCGGCCTTGCAGCTAGCCACCATCGACTTTACCGCAGTGAAAGCCGCCTTTGACGAGGCCACTGCCCCAGCCCAACAGTCCGAGCTCCTTTCAGCTCTGACCGCGGCCCAGCGCACCCAGATTGCCCTGGATGAACTGTTGAAAGGCGCAACTGACGCAGACATCGCCCTGGCCGAAGCACGGGTATTGAGCGCTCAGGCCGCGCTGGATCGGCTGGAAGAGCTGGCCGGAGCCAGCGATCTGGCTGCCGCCGAATTACGGGTACGCCAGGCCGAGATTGGCCTGGAAGAAGCCAAGGAAGCCCTTGCCAAGGCCAAAGTGAGCTCCCCGATTTCGGGTACAGTCATTGCTATGAATGTGGAGTTGGGAGAGATGGCGAGTGCTGGATCGTCGGTGGCACTGGTGGGTGATGTGACCGCTCTGAAGTTGGTGGTCAGTGTGCCCCAGGACGACATTGAGCGCGTGGCAGTTGGCTCGGCTGTCACTGTCACCCGCTATGGCTCAGACAAAACTGTGGACGCTGTGGTGGAGCGCATCTCCCCGGTGGGCACACCCGGCGCAGGCACGGCTACCTTCCCGGTGACGATTCTGCTGCCCGTTGCGGGTGCAGAAGGTTTCAATCCTGGGATGCTGGTCTCGGTGGCTTTCAGCGAGAAGAGTGAGTAGGGATGGCGGGGAGATGGGATGCTGGGTTACCCCAGCATCCCATCTCCCCACCATCTCATTGAGTTTCCCCCATGCAATTTGGCATCTTCTACGAACACCAGCTCCCCCGCCCCTGGGACGACGACGCCGAACACCGGCTGCTGAAACAGGCGCTGGAACAGGTGGAGCTGGCTGATCACCTGGGCATTGACTACGCCTGGGAGGTCGAACACCACTTCCTCGAAGAATATTCCCACTCCTCCGCGCCCGAAGTCTTCCTCGCCGCGTGTAGTCAGCGCACCAGGCGCATTCGCCTGGGTCACGGCATTGTCCTTATGCCCACAGCCTACAACCACCCGGCCCGTGTAGCCGAGCGCATCGCCACCCTGGATTTGATCAGCGATGGGCGGGTGGAATGGGGCACTGGTTCGTCCAGCAGCCGGGCCGAGTTGGAAGCCTTTGCCATTGACCCGGCCCAGAAGCAGGCCATGTGGGAGGAGAATGCGAGGGAGACGGCGCGGATGATGTGCAGCACGCCCTACCCCGGCTATCAGGGCCAGCACTTTTCCATGCCCGCCCGCAATGTGATCCCCAAACCTCTGCAAAAGCCCCATCCACCGCTCTGGTTGGCCTGCTCCAACCGGGAGACCATCCGGGTAGCCGCCCGCAATGGAATGGGGGCGCTCACCTTTGCTTTTGTTGATCCGGAGAATGCCCGTTTCTGGGTAGAGGAGTATTACGAAACCTTCGAGAAGGCATGCGTCCCCATCGGGCGGGCGGTGAACCCGAATGTGGCGATGGTGACAGGGCTGATGTGCCATCCCGACAGCCGTGAGGCCGTGGCCAGGGGTGCAGAGGGTTTTCGTTTCTTTGGCTATGCGCTCAGCCATTTTTACATCAACGGCAGCCACGCGCCGGGCCGTTTCAATCTATGGGAGGATTTTCAGCAGCACGCGCCCAAAGAATATGTCCCTACTGGCGGGATCGGCAGCCCGGAGCAGGTGCGAGAAAATCTGGAAAAATTTGAGGCGATGGGCGTGGATCAGGTGATTTTTGTGCAGCAGGCGGGCAACAACCGCCACGAACACATTTGCGCCTCGCTCGAACTCTTTGCGGATCAGGTGATGCCTGCCTTTGCCCAACGCCATCCCCAACAGGCTGCGGCCAAAGCCGAACGTCTCGCCCCGGCTGTCGAACGGGCACTGGGCCAGATTCCGCCCCTTTCCTCCACGCTCGAAATCCCCCCGCTCCATTCCTACCCCGTGCTGGCTCGGCTGGCCGGCGAAGCCGAACCCGACACAGCCGCGGGCGATGATATGGTTTCCGCCATCAGTGGGCGCCCAGGTTAAAGGGCAAGCGCAAGAATGCTGGGGAGGGTCCATTGGCCTCTCGCCGCAGATGTATCTGCCAGATGCATCTGCAGATGCATCTGCGCATCCTCCTCCTGCCCATCCGGGTCCGATGCCATCACTACGCCATAGAGCATTCGGTAGAGTTCACTGGGATCCACGTAGGAGCTTCTGGATGGGTAGGTCTCTGCTCCGTCTGTTTGGCAGATCATTTCATATACCTTTCACTCTTTCGTCGGGCAGATAATTCTGTCCTGACGGATAGACTGGCCAGCCGTGCCGCCTGACCGCTTTTGCCATACGCCAGATGGTTTTCGGCGTCCAGAACGATCCACCAGGACAGATAGCACCCTCGTGAATGGCGGTACGCAATTCCGCGGCTGTGTGCCCCCGATACCAGGTGAATGCCTGGCCCGCGGCGCAGGGAATATGCGCATCGCTATTGCCCATCTCCGGCAGTTTCTGGCCGAACCACTGATTGACCAGACGGGCCAAACCGTTGCTCATCAGGCTGAGTGGACAGCCGTGTCGGGTTTCGATGGCGTCAAAAGGGAGGGTACGAATGCGCAGATGTACACTCTCCATCTCCCATGCCCACAGAAAGAAGGGATGGGGGGCAATCGCCAGACCCCCCAGCCGATGGACCGCGTCGATGGCCTCGGCAGCGGTTGAAAAACGGGGCAGGCTTTCTTCAATGTAAAGAGCCAGCACATCGCCCTGCCCAGTGGTGATCTCCTGCCCGACCACTACTTCCAGCTTCAGCCCTTTGCGTCGGGCAAAAGAACGGGCCAGCAGTGCGCCTTCGGCCGTGTCGTGATCGGTAATGGCAATCACCCGCAGATCGGTCTCCTGGGCAATCGTGACGACTGTCTCCGCTGGTGACATCATTCCATCGCTGTAATCGGTGTGCAGATGCAAGTCGGCTTTGTTCCACCCTATTGGGAAGTCGAATGCAAGCATAAGGTGCTACCTCACTTAAAGATGGGTTCCATCAATTGCTATAGCCTCTGCGCGCAAGCCATTGGACCGAATGGTGGATATCATCCGGCTGTTTCATCTCCAAAATTAGCCGGGGCAGGCTCTCCAACTGCTTCAACTCGGCAAACAGAGACTGCCATCTGATTTTCCCCCGACCAATCGCCCAGTGTCGATCCGCCTGACCGTCGCTGTCGTGGAGATGGACATGGGCCAGGAGGGGGGCCACTTTGCGCATCCACTGCTCTGGGGAGGGGCCACCGCTCTGCTGGGTCAGAAAGGCATGGCCCACATCCAGGCTCATGCGCACGCAGGGAGAATGGAAGCTGGAGACCAGATCGATGAGGGGTTGGGGGTTGGTGTCATAGACATTTTCAATCACAAAGACGCAGCCAATCTCCTGGGCCATAGGCAAAAGCCCGCCCAACACATTCTGGGCAATTTTTAGTTCCTGCTGAAACTTTTTTGGCTCGGTATAGGCCAGATTGGGATTGCCAAAGGGGATGAAAGGGCTGTGGATGACGATTTGGGTGGCTCCGATTTCAGCCGCGAAGTAGAGGGCGCAGCGCAGGCGATCCGCCACGACTGCGGCGATGAGCGGGTCGTGAGCAAACAGACTCAGGCTCTGAAAGGGGCCGTGAATGCTGATCTTCCCTGGGTAGCCTGCCAGCAACGAACGTGTTCGGGCCGCAGCCTCCCGCCAGCCGTTGACCAGAAAAGTTGGCTCAGCCGGATCCCGTATCTCTAAGTTCCGCTGCTTCGCGACCAGCCAGTCCAGATAACGGGGCAGGCTATTGATGGAAAGAGAAGCGCCAACCACCGGGCATTCTGTGGGTTGCGTTGTTTCCGGGGCGAGGAGATCGGGAAAATAGATAAAGGGCATCTCGCCCATCTCAGACACGGGCATAGCATAATCGGCCTGGCAGGTTGTCATAGCTCTTTACCTTTTCTCGGCAACAAGCGCGCAATAGTATCGCACACATTTGCTGGTAGTATGACAGCTTCTTGTTAATAGGGGTGAGAGCCAGAGTAAATATGTTGTGAAGAAATGGTTAACATCGGGGTTTGTGGGGCATCGTCGACAAGACGACTGTGTCATGTCGCCACGATAGAGGAGTAGAGAGGCGTTCAGATGATTACATTTTCAGATATTTAGTTTTATTCCATCCCCAGTAACACATCCCGCATCACCGCAAAACCGATCTCCGCCTCTTCCCGGCTGAGAATGAGAGGTGGCGCTAGCCGTAAGGACTTGGCTCCGGCGGTCAGGGTCAGCACGCCCTGCTCGAAACAGCCCTGCATCCACGCTTTGGCCGTGGCTTTGTCCGCGGTTTCCAGACCGATCATCAGCCCCATCCCGCGCACCGCGACGAGGCGAGGCGTCTCTTGCGCCAACTCCCGGAAGCGGGCCATCAGCCACTCGCCCTGCTCCATGGCGTTCTCCATTAGCCCCTCCTCTTCGATGATCCGGATGCTGGCCTGGGCCGCCGCGCAGCCAATCGGTGTGCCGCCCCAGGTAGAGCCGTGGGCGCTCTCCGGCCAGGTCGCCACACTCTTGCGCGCCATAAAACCACCCACAGGCACGCCGCTGCTGATACCCTTCGCCATACAAATAATGTCGGGCTGCACCCCCCAATGCTCGATGGCAAACCACTTGCCTGTCCGTCCGAAGCCGGTCTGCACCTCGTCGGCGATGAAGAGGATGCCGTGGCGGTCGCAGAGTTGCCGGATGGCCTGGAAGAAGCCGTCCGGCGGAACCACATAGCCCCCTTCGCCCTGAATCGGCTCGGCGACAACTGCGGCTACTTCTTCGGGCGGGGTAGTGGTGTCGAAAATCGTCTGGAATTGGCGTTCGGCCTGCTGGCGGCCCCAAGCGCTTTCGTCGATTCCTGCCGGACAGTCGTCCCGGTTGGGAAAGGTCAGATGTTCCACACCGGCCAATAGGGGGCCAAAGCCCCGGCGCTGCACAGCTTTGCTGGCGGTCAGGCTGAGGGAACCAGCCGTGCGCCCGTGGAAGCCGCCCCGAAAGGCGATCACCCGCTGGCGGCCTGTGAAATAGCGGGCCAGTTTGAGCGCGCCTTCGATGGATTCCGTACCGCTGTTGGTCAGGAAAACCTCCCAGCCGCCGTTGTATGTGCCCTTTGGCGCAATCTCCACCAGCCGTTCGCACAGTTCCATATAGCCGGGGCTGTAGACATCTGGCCCGCCCACGTGGATGAGCCGCCGGGCCTGGGCCGTCACTGCCTCCACCACCGCCGGGTGGCAATGGCCGGTGGCACAGACGGCGATGCCCGCGAAGAGATCGAGAAAGGTGTTGCCGTCCACATCGGTGATCCAGCAGCCCTGGCCGCTCTCCGGCACAAGCGGGTAGACCCGGCCCAGGGCTTTGCTGGTGACGGCCTCATCCCGTGCAATATAGGCCGCTGCCTTCGGGCCGGGCAGGGTGGTGTTGATGGAAATGCAGTTGGGATGCGTCGTCGTTGACACGGGTTTCTCCAGAGAGTTGAAAAGGCAAAAGGCAAAAAGGGAAGGCAAAAAGGGTGAAGTGCCGCTCATTCACAATTCAAAATTCACTATTCACCATTCACTATTTCTTCGCTCACGTCAGCGCCTTCACAGGCACCGCATCCTGGGGGATGTCGCTCTGTTGCGGTGGGTGGGCCGTGCGTTCTTGCAGGTGATAGGTGAAGTTGGCGGCCAGGGCGTGGACTTTCACGCCCAGCAGACTGAGGGGATTGGGGCTGCGGAAGTCCGCAATATCGGTGTAGGTGACGCCCGCGCCGTCTACCACCAGTGCGCTGTGGCGGCCAAAAATTTCCAGCGTATTGTCCTGGTAAATGGCCGCGCCTGTGTCCACTTCCAGAGAAAGTACGACCAGAAAGGGATTGTACGAGACGGCGTGGAGCAGACGGGAGAGACGATTCCAGCCATCGCCCAGCTCCCCGGGAACGGTGTCCAGCACCAGCCGGTTGGTCAGCCCCAGCCCCGGCGCAAACTGGATCAGGTGGCGATACAGAAAGGGGTGGTGGGCATCGTCCGCGGCCCGGCTGTCGTGGGCGATCATATGCTCGCAGAGCAGAGCCGCGCCCCGCCCATAGCCTGCGGCTACTTTGCCCCGGGCGTTGGC
>CAMDQF010000115.1 GCA_945905745.1 Litorilinea aerophila | reverse complement strand
TGATCTGCGCAGATCAATCCAAATCATGAAAATCTGCGTCCTCTTTGTTGTTAAATACCTCTCCAAATCTTTGTAAATCTAAGTAAATCTATGCTATACTGCTCGCCATGAACTGGCGACGCATTGCTCAACTCTCTCTCGTCCACGTGGGCGTATCCATCACTGTCGTGCCCGTGACCAGCACCCTGAACCGGGTGATGATTGCGGATTTGGGTATTTCTGCGCTCCTCGTCTCCCTGCTCATTGCCCTGCCTTATTTTCTCTCACCCCTGCAGGTGACTCTGGGGGCGTGGGCAGACCGCAACCCCATCCGTGGCCGCTATCGCACACCCTGGATTGTTGTGGGCGGACTGATGGCGGCCACGGGCAGCTACTTCACCGCGCACACAGCCTATTGGATCGATGCCAATTTTTGGCCGGGATTGCTGGCCGCGCTATTGGCTTTTTCTGCGTGGGGGATGGGAGTCAACATCGCTTCCGTGAGCTACCTTTCCCTGGTCACGGACCAGGCCGACGAGAACGGGCGCAGCCGGGCTGTCAGTGTGATGTGGACGGCAATGATTATCTCGACGATTTTTGTCAGTCTGGGCATCTCCCGTCTGGTCGATCCCTATACAGTAGAGGCGCTCTATACCGCCTTTGGTGCAGTCTGGTTTGTGGCAGTAGTCTTTGTGCTGGTGGGGGCCTATGGGCTGGAACCCAGGGCCTCCGAACAGGCGGCACCGGTCCGTCACAGCGCAGACGGCCCAGTCCAGGCCATGCGGCTGCTGGCGCTCAACCCGGTGGCCCGCCGCTTCTTTGTCTATCTGGTGCTGGTGTTGATCAGCATCCACGCCCAGGATGTGCTATTGGAACCCTTTGGCGCAGAGGCGCTGGGCATGCCTGTAGCGGCTACCTCCCGGCTTACTTCGATATGGGGCGTGGGTGTATTGCTCACACTGCTGGGCAGTCTGCCTTTGGTGCGGCGCATCGGCAAGAAGCGCAGCGCCAATATCGGCGCGCTGGTGGCTGCGGTCGCCTTTGGGTTGATCTCCCTTTCCGGTTGGATGGGGCAGAGCGCGCTCTTTATGGGCGCGGTCTTTCTGCTGGGGTTGGGTGGCGGGCTAATGACGGTGAGCAATCTTAGCTTTATGCTGGATATGACACTGCCCCAGGCTGCGGGCCTCTATGTGGGGGCGTGGGGCGTGGCGAACTTTGCCGGGCAGGCCATCGGCAACGTGATCAGCGGGCTGCTGCGTGATTTCTTCCTCTGGCTGACCGGCGCGCCGCTGGTGGGCTACATCGCTGTCTTCAGTATGGAAATTATTGGTCTGCTCCTGGCCGTCTGGCTCTTTCGCTCCATCGAAGTGGCCGACTTCCGCCGCCAGGCGGAGACCCGGCTCCAGGACATCCTCTCCCTGGCCGGGGATTGAGAAGCCAATGGACGCTGGGTCTGATTCCGGGAATCGGTTGTCCCCTCTTTCCCTCTTTCCCTCTTTCCCTCTTTCCCCTCTTTGAGCACTTTGCGGCTCTTTGACAGCCATCTAATTGAGCGGTACAATTCGAGCGTATTAAGGTCAATCAGTTGCCTTAAGTACGATTCTATCCATTACTCTTATCCATAAGGGAAAATTTCAATGTGGGTTGCAAGCATCACTCTTGAGAATATTAAGTGCTTTCAAAGGCAGGAAATAAGTTTTGTGCGTAGCCATAAGAATCGCCTTGACAGAGCACAGCCCTACTATTGGATAACTCTGCTTGGAGAAAATGGAGTTGGTAAAAGTACAATCCTCCAGGCATTAGCTCTACTACTTGCGGGTCCTGAAGCTGCAAAAGAATTGCTTCCTCGCCCGACTGGTTGGGTACGCGATCCGACGCTTCTCGGCAAGCTTACTGCAACTCTTCACAAAGAAGATGTAGATACAGGTATATATGGAGAGGATAAACGACGACAAAATTTTTCCTTATCTTACATTGTTACAGGTTCGACAGCGGTTGAAGTAGGCACTGCTAAAGATAATCAACAAACTTATACAGAACCTGCGCTCGTTGAGGAACCTACAAAAGTTTTAAGTTGGCTGCGAGCAAATGCGTTTGCATCGGGTAATCACGGATGGTTCGCAGTAGGTTATGGGGCCTTTCGACGACTTACACGCTTGAGTCAAGTGATCATACCAAGCCTTGAACAGCCAAAGCGTTCCAGTAATTTCTTCACTCAATTTAATGAAGACTCTTCGTTGAGTTCATTTGAACGGTGGATGGTTTATTTAGATTATCGTCTCGCCAAAGATAGTGATGATTTAGAAGCGCAAAGAATGAAAAAGGTTGGAGAAGAAGCAATCGTAAAGTTGTTGCCTGGTGACGTAAGAATTGCTGGCGTTACGAGAGAGGGAATGATCGAATTTCTGGTAGACAATCAAAAGGTGCCAACTATTAGTTTGTCAGATGGGTTTCGTAGCGTTATTGCCCTGGCTGGTGATTTGATCTGGCGTTTACTTCAGGCATTTCCTGACTTAGATGATCCAACTATAGCATCTGGAGTGGTCTTAATTGACGAATTGGATATTCACCTGCATCCTTCTTGGCAACAAGAAATTGCTGGATGGCTACGGCAAGTGTTTCCGCATCTTCAATTCTTTGTAGCGACTCATAGTCCTTTGGTCGCGGCCGGTGCCGGTGAAGACGCACTGACACTTCGCCTAGAGGTTAAGGACAGTCGGCTACAAATTATGGAAATCTCTTATTCAGATTTAGCTGCTGATGTTGATCGGACACTTAAAAGCCCAGCATTTGGTCTTCCCTCGACCTACTCGCCTCATACCGAGAAAAAAATTCAACGTTATCATCAACTTAAGCGCAAGAATGGAGATTTAGCAGATGAAGAGATGCAGGAATACGTACAACTTCAGTTATTTATGAAAGAGGTGCAACCATTTGGAGATCGTCCTGCTCCTGATAGCCTTGAAGCTCGAATTGATGCATTATTGGAGGAACGCCTGCCTTGATTCCTGTGGTAAGAAGCTCTCAGCCTGCGGTACTACGAAAAAATTCTGCAAAGTGGCTTACCAAACTAAGGGAAGCACAGACTCAGTATCAAGTCCTAAATAGCGCTCCTGACGCGAAGATAGCACAAGTTAAGGAAGCGAAAAGACGGGTTGACAATGCGCAGAATAAATATCGTCATTCTGCGGTAAAGGATGCTTTAGATAATATGTTTCACGGTAAATGTGCTTACTGTGAAAGCAAGATTACAATCGTAACTTATGGGGCAATCGAGCATTTCTTCCCCAAAAGTGTACACATTGAATTGACATTTGAGTGGAGGAATCTTCTGTTCTCATGCGACCTTTGTAATGACGTTAATCACAAAGGGACAAATTTCCCCCTTGATGGCAATGGAAATCCTTTGCTGATTGATCCAACAGATGGAATAACTGACCCAAGAACACATTTGGAATTTGTTTGGGATGGTATTGCTGGAGTAGCTAGTATTTTTGGCCGTGACCAACGTGGGCGAGCAGTCGAAACGATATTTGATCTTAATGGCATTAATAGACGTAAGGAATTAGTTAATCATCGTAGCAGATATATTAAACGCTTATTTGCGTTGCTACGTCTTGCTCAGCAAGGAGATAATGAGGCAATTGCTTTGCTCCGAGAAGCTTGCGATCCTAGCGCAGAATACAGTGCCTTTGCGCTTGCTTGTATCCGTCCTTATCTTTCCTAATTTCACCTTAAAACTGAACTGCACCCTTCTTATCCCCTCAGTCCCTCTTTCATTCCCCTTGCGTTCTTCCCCGATTTCCGCTACACTTTGCTAAACCATCAGCGCGGCACGCAAAAGTCGCCCAACTCATAACTCCTATCTCCTAATCCGTGTCTCCCTCCGTTCAACAAAGGAGTCCCCAATGTCTACCCAACCCCAGTTCTACGCCCTTTTTGTCGGTATTGACAATTACCGCAGCCCCAATGTAACCGATCTACGCGGCTGTGTGAATGACGTGACCGCGATGGCCGGGTTTGTCAAAGCAAAGCTCAATCTTCCCGAAGCCAATATCCGGCTCTACACAGCCAACGAGCGGGGCGACGAAACCCCGGACAAACTGGCCAGCCGTACCAATATTCTGGCCGGTTTTGAGTGGCTGATGGGCCAGGCCAAAGCCAAAGATCAGGTCTTTATCCACTACAGCGGCCACGGCTCCCAGGCCCCCACTGTGGACCCGAACAACGAACCCGATGGGCTGGACGAAACGATTGTCCCCTGCGACAGCCGCATGGTCGGGCCGGATGGACAGCCGGTCTACGACATTCTGGACAAGGAGATCAAAACTTATATCGACCTCATCGAGGCCAGCGGCGCGTATGTGACAATTTTCTTCGACTGTTGTCATTCCGGTTCCGGCACTCGGGACGTGCAGAAGGTGCTGACCCGCAAGACCCCCGAAGACAACCGTACCCGTAGCCTGGAAACCCTGGAACCGCGTACTGCGGCCCGGCTGGCCGAGCAGATCACACTGCCGCCCCAGCCGGTCACGGCCAGCGGCTGGCACATCTCCGGCGGCCACGTATTGCTGGCCGGTTGCCGGGACGAGGAACTGAGCCACGAATACCGGGACCCAGAGACGGGCACCTGGCACGGGGCCACCACCTATTTCCTGCTGCGTGCCCTGGGCAGCGCGGATGAGACGACCACCTGGGGACAGGTCTACGACCGGGTGCGCACACAGGTCAACGGCCAATATAAAAATCAGATGCCCCAACTGGAAGGGCCGGAAAACCGCACGATTTTTGGCGGGTTGGCCGTGCCTGCCCAACCCCATCTGCTGGTGGAAAAGGTGGAGAGCGATCCCAGCGCGCTATTTGTCTACATCAATGGCGGGCCACCGGTCGGACTGAATGTGGGCAGCCGCATCGAACTCTACTCCCCCGGCAGCGAGGATTTGAGCGGCACGCCTCTGGCCAGAGGTGTGGTCGATGCGCTGGATATGGACAGCGTGGGCTATGTCTGGGCCAAAATCACAACCCCGCCCGCGGATGGGGTGATCCCCCCCTTCGCCCGTGTGAAGATTGCGGCCCAGAGCTACGACAGTCTGGTTTATCCCGTGGCCGCAGCGGATGAACTGATGCGGGCCGCACTGATGAAAGTCAATGCCGAAGGCGAGGCGGAAAGCATCACCCCCTTCCTGAAACTAATGGAGATCGGCGACGACGCCGGCGCGCTCTTCCGGGTGGAGGCCGACGGCAACAGCTTTGTCGTGCAGGACGGCAGCGGCGTGCAGATTGTGGTGGATCGCCCCCCGCGCACAGAGGAAGGAGCGCAAAAGGTCGCCAGCTATTTGGAACATCTGGCTGTCTACAACAATGTGCGCAATCTGCGTAACCCCGCGCTTTCCTCGCGACTGGCCGACAGCCTGACAGTGGAAGCCTTCAGCTATAGTCGGGCTGGTCGCACCCGTCCGGAAGATGGCATCCCTCTGGATAACCCGAACGCGGTGCTGGAGCCGGGACGCAAAGTCTGGTTGCAGATCAAGAACAGTGGCAGTCAGGACCTCTACCTTTCTATCTATGTCCTGACCGCGGACTTCGGCATCACTCGGCTCTATCCCCCACGCATGACCAGCCAACGGGTGGTGGCCGGCAACGAATTCTCTATCCCCGGCATCACCCCCCAGGTCAACAATCCCTTCCTGGGGCGCAGCGCCGCCATTTTCAAAGTCTTTGTGACCAGCGAACCGATCAACTTCGACGTGCTGCGCATGGAAGAACTGAATGAGCCGCCCATACCCGAAGCCGAGCGCACCCGTTCTACGGGTGATCCGCTGAGCCAGTTGCTGAACGGCGTGCGCAGCACAGGCACCCGTTCCGGCTTTACCCTCGAGGAAGATACTAGCGATCTCTGGTATGCCCAGCAGATCGAGTTCGCTGTGCTGGCGGCCAACGCGGCCCAGGAACTCCCCCCCGGCGCAACGACTGTGGAGATCGGTTCGCCCCTGGAGATGACCCTGACCAAACCGGCGGGCTTTACTGGGCAGATTGTAGCGAGTAGTGTGGAGCAGACCACCCGGGGCGCGGATGTGGACGGACTCCTCAAACTGCCGCCGGGACTGAGCAGCGGAGCAGCCGCTGGGATGTTCGTGCCAGTCACCTTTGCCAGCGGAACCCGCTCGGCGATTGGCTCGCCCGGTGTGCTGGCCCTCAATGCCTCGCCGGACGATCTGGCCCAGATCAGCGAAGAGAACCCCCTGCGCCTGGAAATGACGCTGGACGAGGAGGAAGATTTGCAGGGCGTGATGCCCATCGCCTTCGACGGGGAGCATTACTTCCTGGCCGGACAGATCGACGACCCCATCACCGGCTCCCGGGACCCCAACCGGCGACGGGTGGCCCTCTCCATCACCCATCTGCCCCTGCCCGCGGATGCTCCCCCCGGCGGCGGAACCCGCACGGCGGGTGACGCACCCACCCGAGACCTGAAACGGACGGCCCGCCTCTTCTTCTACAAAGTCTACAAGAAGGAGCTGCCCGCGGATACGGGTGTGCGCAAACCCCGGCTGAATGCGGATCATACACCGGTCAATGGTTCCGATGGCAGGCCCATCTATGACAAAGCCACTCCGGCAGATGTGGCTGGGGCCAAGCGGGCTGCGCTGCTGGTCCACGGCTTTACCAGCGACACGAGCTGGCAAGTGCAGCGGGCGTGGCCGAATCTGGGCAAGCTGGCGAATTACGATCTGGTATTGACCTACGACTACGAAACTTTCAATACGGGCATGGGCGAAAACGGAAGAATCCTGGCTCAGACGTTGGTGGGTCTGGGCTTTGGGCCGGATGACGGAATAGAGTTTGACATCTTCTGCCACAGTATGGGGACACAGGTAGTGCGGTCGATGGTGGAACTGGAGGGGGGACACGCCTACACGGATCGGGTTGTGCTGGCCGGCGCGCCCAACGCGGGAACCCGATTGGCCGAGGCCAAGAAACTTATCTTCTGGACCGGAACGATGCTGCTGAATCAGGCAGGTATCGCGCCGCCCGCGCTGATTGCCAATTGGTTTTTCAAGAAATTTGCGGACAGCGCAGTCAGTGTGAGTGATCTGATGCCGGAATCGGAATTGTACAAAAAGCTCAACAGCGCTACCCAACCGCTACCAGTGAAGTACCTGGTACAGATCGGGACCAACAAAGCTCTGGACGGCAGCATCGATTGGAAGGCGCTCTTCACCAAAGCAGGGCTGGCCAAAGCATTTGACAAAGGATTGGATGCCCTGCTCGGTCCCAATGATCTGCTGGTGGGTGTGTCCAGCGCAAGGGCCGTGCGTGGCGGCCACTGGCCTGGCTTGCAGGTAAATGTATTGGACTGCCATCACTTCCAGTATTTTGATACAGAACAGAGCGTATCAGGGGTGAAGGAATGGCTGGCGGCAGAATGATATTGTGAACGCAAATTCGATTCTCTATTGGAGACCCCAATGACTGACATCACCCCCACCGCGCACGAAGCCCGGCTGCTGGCGGCCATTGCCGACCTGCCCCGCTACCGCCTGGGCTGGTTGGACACGCCCCTGGAAGCCGCGCCCCGGCTGAGCGCGGCTCTGGGCGGCCCACCGATTTTCATCAAACGGGACGATCTGACCGGCCTCTCCTTCGGCGGCAACAAGACCCGGATGCTGGAATTCAGCATTGCCGACGCCCAGGCCAAGGGTGCGGATACAATCGTCTACGGCGCGGCGGTGCAGAGCAACTATTGCAGGCAGTTGGCTGGGGCCTGTGCCAAAGCGGGCTTCGAATGCCATCTGCTTATGCGCCCGGAGCGGGAGACAGACAAGACGCAAATCACCGGCAACGGGTTGGTGCAGCGACTACTGGGCGCGCATGTCACTGTCCTGCCCGACAACGACCGGCCCCGCCAGCAGGCCGCGATTCAGGCCAAAGCGGCCGAGTTGCGGGCTGCGGGTAAGAAGGTCTATCTCCCCCGCCAGCCGGATACCATCGACCTGGAGGCCCTGGCCTATGCCATCTCTGCCCTGGAAGTGGTGCAGCAGTGCCGCGCCCAGGGCATTGAACCCAAGTGGCTCTTTGTGGCTGCGGCGGATACGACCCAGGCCGGTCTGGTGCTGGGGTTGAAAGCGATTGGCAGTTCGTTGAAGGTGCGGGGGATCAACCCATCTTTCAACAACGGCAATCAAGAACGGATGGCGGCGATAGCGAACCAGGCCGCGGAACGGCTGGACCTCGACGTGACTTTCACAGCCACCGACTTTGACAATGACGATTCCTATGTGGGGGAGCGTTACGGCGTGCCCACAGCCGGGGGACTGGCTGGGATGACGGCAGTTGCTCAGAACGAGGGGATTCTGCTGGACCCGGTCTACACGGGCAAGGCTATGGGCGCGCTCATCGATCAGATTCGATCGGGCAAGATCGGCGCGGACGAGCCGGTCATCTTCCTCCACACAGGTGGCGCGCCCGCACTCTTTGGCTATGCGGATGACGTGGTGGGGAGTTTGGCAGGGTAGGCAATCATCACAGAGACATGAAGAAGCGTAAAGCGTGAGAGCACCGGGCCTTTCTCACGTTTCACGCTTCACGTTTCTCTAGTGAGAACCATCTGAAATTGGAGAGAATAGATGCAGCGTGACGAACTGGTCTCCTATCTGGACAGCTACCTACGGATTGGGGAGATTGCGGACTACGGACCCCAGGGCTTGCAGGTGGAGGGGCGGGTGGAGGTGAGGAAAATCGTGGCACTGGTAGACAGCCATCAGCCCTGTGTAGAGGCCGCGCTGGAACAGGGCGCGGACCTGATGCTCGTCCATCACGGCCTCTTTTGGGGACACGAGAAACGTATCGCAGGCAGCTTCGGCAGGCTGGTGCGCACATTTATTCAGAACGATCTGAACCTCTACGCGGCCCACCTGGCCCTGGACGCCCACCCAGAAGTGGGCAACAATGCAGAGCTGGCCCGGCTGCTGGGGCTGACCGTGACCGAACGGTGGGCCAACATCAAAGGCACGCCGCTGGCCGCGCTCGGCGAGTTGTCCGAGCCGATTTCGATGGACGAATTGACCGCCCGCTACGAAAACGCGGTAGGGTCGGTCAAACTGGCCCTGGCCCACGGACCGACCACCATTCGCCGGGTGGGGATTCTGAGCGGCTTTGGCGCGACGAGTATTCAGCAGGCGGCGGAGCTGGGCTGCGACGCCTTCGTCACCGGCGAGACCAGCCACGCCCAATACTACGAGGCGCTCAACGCAGGACTGAATGTCCTCTACGGCGGCCATTACGGCACAGAAACCGTCGGCGTGCAGGCGCTGGGACGACATCTGGCGCAGAAGTTTGGGCTGGAATTTGAGTTTGTGGATCTGCCGACGGGGTTGTAGAAACCCTACGGCCTCTGCGCCCCCACCGCCTCCACATAGACTGCGTAGATCGACTGGCTGGCCGCGATGAAGAGCCGGTTCTTCTTCACACCCCCAAAGCAGAGATTGGCCACTGCTTCCGGCAGGTGAATCTTCCCGATCAGCACCCCATCCGGTGCGATGATGTGTACCCCGTCGGCCCCCTCCCCAGCCCAACCCGCGCTGGTCCAGATGTTGCCGTCAGTGTCACAGCGGAAACCATCCGACCCCGCCGCGCCCATATCGTAGAAGAGCCGCCCGTTGACCAGCCGTTCCCCATCGATCACATCCCAGACGTGAATCTGCTTCGGGTGGCCCGGCTTGTGGGAGGAGCCCGTGTCGCTCACATAGAGTTTGCTGTAGTCTGGTGAAAAGCAGAGACCGTTGGGTTTCTCCAGGCTGCCTGTGACGACCGTCGCCGCGCCGGTCTCCGGGTTCAGCCGGTAGACGGCAGTGGGCAGCTCGAACTCGGCCCGGTGTCCCTCGTAGTTGAGCAGAATGCCGTAGCCGGGGTCGGTGAACCAGACGCAGCCATCCGGGTGGACCACCACATCGTTGGGCGCGTTGAGGGGTTTGCCGTCGAAATTATCCATCAGCACAGTAATTGTGCCATCGTGCTCTGTGCGGGTGACCCGGCGGCTGTCGTGCTCACAGGTGATCAGCCGCCCCTGGAGGTCCCTGGTGTTACCATTGCTGTTATGGGAAGGCTTGCGAAAGACGCTTGTCGCGCCCGTCTCCTCGTCCCAGCGCAACATCCGGTTGTTGGGGATGTCGCTCCAGATCAGGCAGCGCTGATCGCCGAACCAGACCGGTCCCTCGGCCCAGCGGCAGCCTGTGTAGAGCCGCTCCACCGTGCAGTTACCGATGACATAGCGGGCAAAACGGGGATCGATCACTTCAATCGCCGGATCCGGGTAGCGCACTACATCGGTTGTCCAGTTTCGGTCCATTCGTCGGTTCATAGGATCTCTCTTTTCTGGTCTTTGTTTGGGGAAATAGGTGCCCAGAGTTGGGGTTCGCACGGGCACACTGGCTGTTCATTATACACGGGCAAGGATAGCGACACAACGCTCGATCAGACGGCGCCAGCAGTTCCAAATATAGAACGCGGATAACGCGGATGGAGCGGATTTTTGCGGATTTTACGGCGCAGGTTTTGGCTTTTATCCGCTTTGATCTGTCCAATCAGCGTCATCCGCGTTCTATTTCTGTCAAATTTGGAATTGCTGGACGGCGCAATCCTTTCGCCCCTCTTGACGCTCCACTCTACAGCAGTGTACAATCAACGGCAATAGTTGTCAGACAATCTGCTGAATTCGCAATTCGTACATCTTCTCAGAATCTCACCATCCCATCTCCACCGGCAAAGGAGCCTTCCCGCTATGGCCGACAACAAATACACCCGTGTGGCCCTCTATTTACAAGACAAACACCCCATCCGCGACGGGATGGCCTATGCCCAATATGCCGAAAAGAAAGGCTTTGAAGCGATCTGGCAGGCCGAGAGCCGTCTGGTGCGGGATGCGATTGTGCCGATGGCCGCCTTCGCTGCCGTCACCGAACACATCAAAATCGGCTCCGGCGTCATCAACAACTGGACCCGCAACATCGGCCTGCTTGCTGCCACCTTTTTGACCCTGGACGATCTGGCCCCGGATCGCATTATCTGTGGCATCGGCGCCTGGTGGGATCCGCTTGCCAAAAATGTGGGAATCGACCGACGCAAGCCTTTGCTGGCCATGCAAGAGACAATCGAAGTGATGCGCCGTCTGCTTGCGCTAGAAAATGTGACCTACGATGGCGAATTCCACAAAGTCAGCGGCATCGAATTGGATGTGGTGCATGGCCGCCGGGAACCCCGCAATGTGCCGATGATGATCGGCGCCACCGGCCCCAAAATGATGGAATTGACCGGCGCAATTGCCGACGGCGCGGTACTCAACTACTGCGTGCCGCCGGACTACAATCACGAAGCTCTGGAACAGTTGGAGCGGGGCGCCAAGTCCGCCGGGCGTACACTGGACGACATCGACCGCCCCCAACTAATCGTCTGCTCTGTCCACGAAGACCAACAGACCGCGCTGGATGGGGCGCGGGAACTGCTGACCCAATACCTGGCCCAACAGCCCCATATCGCCAAAGCCAGCGGTGTCAAACCGGAGATTGTGGAGAAGATTCAGACCATTCTGGGCTGGCCCGCCACCCACGAGCAGGTGCGCCAGGCCATGCCGCTTGTACCGGACGATCTGGTCAACCGCATCACCGCCAGCGGCACGCCGGAACAGGTGAAGGCCAAAGTGCGCCAGTATATGGAAAACGGCGCGACCTGCCCGATTCTCTATCCCTTGGGGGATGTAAAGCTGATGATCGATACTTTTGCCGGGGGATTTTAGGGAACCGCTGGTGGAAACAAAAGGAGTTCGACTTTTTAGGAAAGGCCGAACTCCTCTGCCGCTGAAATGGAAAAAGAAAAGGTGCGCCCAATAGTGGAGCGCACCTTTTCTTTCGTCTACTTCTTGTCGTTTACAACCAGCCCTGATCCTTCAGAAAACTGGTCAGGCCGGGGATGCCGAAACGCTTGCCCAGATAGGACTGGAAGCCGTAGTAGCCCACGGCGAAGTAACCCATCAGCACCGCAATCGGGCTGAGACAGAGGACCGTCAACCCAATCAGCCATCCCACAACCGGAATGATGCTGATGATGGCTGTGCCAATCGTCACCAACAGGCTGACCAGCACAAAGAGGCTGACCAGGGCCAGACTCTGCACAGCATGAAAGCGCTGGAAGGGGCGTTTCTTGCTGCTTTCGCTCAATAGCACCAGCACAGGCATGACCAGCGGAATGACCATCTGGGTGACGTAACAGAGCAGGGCAATTAGCCGGTCATCGTTGTCGGCTTCCGGATCCACGGCAGCATCCCGCATAAACTCACCCCGGCGCAGGGCGTCGGCTGCGGCAGTCGCCTGCTCACGGGCATTGGAAGCCATTCGTTCCGCTGGGCTGAAGACATCGCTCTTCCCCGCCATCAGATTCTCCACTTCCATCGCGATCTCGTCGCTCGCTTTCTTCTCTGCCATCGCTGTGACCGAATCCACATTTAGCGGCTCCGATCCTTCCCGCAGCACATCATCACGGGTTTCGACGGTCTCTTTCTCACTGTTGCTGTCCACACGGACCTCCTGCGTCATCGCTTACGCGCATTATTTTGTCTGGTCATTGGCTGTTCCGCCATCTAGGGAAAAGTCGGAAGAGCCTTCGCAATGCTATACGCAAGGGTCAAGGGGAAAGTTTCACAGCGGGTGGTGGGGTCTCTGTGCTACAATGGAAGGGAGTGGAGATTGGGGATTGGTGAGTAGGGATTGGAGATTGGGATGAGAAACGCAGATGTGCGTGTTGTTTATATGGGGACACCGGACTTTGCTGTGCCCGCCTTGGCCGCCCTGGATGAAAGCGGTGAAGCAAAGGGCTGGCAGGTCGTCGGCGTTGTCACCCAGCCCGATCGACCCGCGGGGCGGGGCAAGCGGATGGAGATGAGTCCGGTGAAGGAATACGCCCTGGCCCACGACCTGCCTGTGCTGCAACCGGGTCGCCTACGCCGGGAGCCGGACGCCATTGAAGCGCTGCGCGGCCTGGCCCCGGATGTAGTGGTCGTGGCCGCCTATGGCCAGATTTTGCCCAAAGCGGTGTTGGAAATTCCCACCTTTGGCTGTCTGAATATCCACGCCAGCCTGTTGCCTGCCTGGCGGGGCGCGTCGCCCATCACAGCCAGCCTGCTGGCAGGCGATGCGGAAACCGGTGTGACGCTGATGCTGATGGACGTGGGGATGGACACCGGGCCGATGCTGGCCCAGGCACGCATGGCAATCGGCGCAGACGATACGACCGCATCTCTTAGTGAAAAGCTGGCAGCCCAGGGTGCGAAGCTGTTGGTGCAATCTCTGCCGCGCTGGCTGGCCGGAGAGATTGCGCCAACGGAACAGGCAGACCTGCCCGGCGCAGTCTCTGCCTGTTCGCTGGTGAAGAAAGAGGATGGGCAGATCGACTGGGGCCAATCCGCCGCCCACATCGAGCGGATGGTGCGGGCCTATACGCCCTGGCCTTCGGCCTTTACGACGTGGAAGGGGCAGAATTTCAAAATTTGGCAGGCGAAAGTTGTCGAGGGGAGGGCTGGCGTTGGGGAGGTGATTGAAACGGGTAGTGGCGTCGCCGTGGGCACGGGGCAGGGTCTGCTGGCATTGACGACTGTCCAGCCCGCCGGCAAACGGGCCATGAATATCCGCAGCTTCCTCAACGGCGCACCGGACTTTGTGGGGAGCCGGCTAAAGGGGACTGGGGAATAGGGATTGGAGACTGGGCAACTCTTCCCAATCCCTACTCCCCAGTCCCCTATCCCGTTCTCTTCTTGGCCTGGGCGAATTCCCGGCGCAATTCGGCTGCCCGCTCTGCTTCGGCCAGGCGGCCTTCGTCCAGTGCCCGGTCCAGCCGGGACTGGTAGGTGGCGTCGTAGCGGGTGTTCTGGGCCGGGCCAAAGAGGTAGGCGACGACCGCCCCGATTGCGGCACCGATCAGCGTACCCACAATGAAATTTCCTGTCTTGCCCATTTGCGAATTCCTCTGTTAGCTGTCGTAATTATCAGACGCTTCTGACGGCTTTAGGCGGCCAGTTTTTCCGTCTCTTGGCCTGGGCGACGGGAAAAACGCCACAAAAGGGCAGCCACAGTAATCAATATCGGCACGGCTGCTGCGATTTGCCAGAAGAGGGGTGAATTGACATCCAACCGTTCCAACAGGGAACGATCTATCAGCCCTCGTTCAAAGAGAGGATGGGCAAAGAGACGGCGTTGGGCGGCCTGTTGGCGGTGGGTCGAAAGCAGGGCCTGGCGTAATTCCCGGCGAAAAGCGGGCGCTGGTTGGGCTGGGCGTATGGTCACGGCCACGTACTCGGCCAAGTGGACCAATTCACCCATTTCATCCCTTTTGTCTACAGAGAGAGAGCGGGCTTTGACTGGATGGATATTCTCGGCCAGCAAAAGCCGGGCATGAACATCCAGCACCTCTGCCGGGTCTTGCGCACTGTCCTCAAGAAATGGTTGCCCACTTTTGACAAACCAGACCTGCGGAATTCGTTCGGCCAGCGCCGCGGGCCACTGCCAGTAGCTCTCCCAGCCGTTGCTATTCTCCTGCCTCATCTGTCTCGTCCTTTCCCCAAGTATACCCCTTAAGTTCCTTGCGCAGCGCGGCCAGCGTACGAAAATAGAGAGATTTGATCGCGCCTTCGCTTTTATTCATCAGATCGCCGATCTCCAGATTCGAGAGCCGGTTGCCAAATTTATAGATCAGCAGGTCCCGGCGTTCAGCGGGCAGCCGCTCAATCGCTTCCCACAGGGTTTCGTGATCCTCTTCCCGTTCAATCACCGCTTCCGGTTCGTCCCGTCGCTGGCCAGGCACGCTGATTACGTCCAGCGGCACAAACTGGCGGCGACTGTGATCCCGGTGGTAATTGGCAACCAGATTGTGGGCAATCCGGTAGAGCCAGGCAGAAAAAGGCAGGCCCCGATCCTCGTAGCTGTCCAACTTCGACAGTGCCCGGTAAAAGGTGCGGGCGGTGAGGTCTTCGGCCTCCTGATTGTTGTGGACCCGGTTGTAAATATAAGCGTAGATGCGGTCCACGTAGCGCTCGTAGAGAACCCCAAATGCGTTGGCATCCTGCTTGGCCTGGTTGACCAGCAGAGCTTCTGCTGCCCGCTGAGAAGATACAGAATCACCGGTTTCCCGGGTAGCATTTTCCCGCGGTTCGTCGGCCATCGGTTTCCCTCTGCTTTCGCCCGCTACACGCTCATTGTAAGTCACAGATCAAAACACCTTTGAGGCCAAATGGTTACGGTGGGCAGAGCCAGCAATGAAAATAGGGACGCAGATTTACGCTGATAGAATCTGCGGCAATCATCTTTTTCAGCGACATCAGCGTCCTCCCCTCTATTATAGGCACAGGGGATAGTTCCGGGCAAGCCCATGCCGACATCTCTTTGCATCGCATATAAGCGTATCGTACAATAGAGGAGAAGTTCAAACCCAGAGATCGGAGAAAGCAGATGAACACAACGATTGTCGGTCTACTCGCAGCGCAGTTTATCGTCGTTCTGTTTGGGCCTGTGCTCCTGGCCCTGTGGATTCGTCACCGCTTTGGCGCGGCGTGGAGCAGCCTGGGTTGGGGCGCGCTCACCTTCCCCCTCTCCCAACTCGTGCGTATTCCTCTGCTGCTGGGCACAGCCGCACTGGTGAACCCCTACGCCATGGAGTGGGATGCCGACCGGCTCTTCTGGATCAACTTTGTGGTGCTTACGTTGACCTCTGGTCTCTTTGAGGAAGGCGCGCGCTATCTCATTCTGCGCTGGGGGGCCAAAGGGGTGCGGGATTGGAAGGAAGGGTTGATGTATGGCGCGGGCCACGGAGGGATTGAGGCGATTCTGATTGTGGGCGGCACTGCCATTTCCAATCTCGTTTTTCTGCTGACAGCGGATACTGTGCTGGCCCAACTTGGACAAATGCCCCCAGGGCAGGCCGCGGCGGTAAGCGCCCAGGTCGATGCTCTGCGTACCCTCACATGGCTGCCCATCGCCCTCAGCATTTGGGAACGGGCCATTGCCATCACTCTGCACATCGGCCTTTCTCTGCTGGTGCTGCTGGGGGTTCTGCGCCGCAACTTCCGTCTGGTGTTGGCCGCAATGCTGATCCATGCCGCCTTCAACGGGGTAGCTCTCCTCGCCCTGCGCTATTCAGATGCGGTTACTGTCGAGGTCGTGTTGACCCTCGTTGCCCTGCTCCCCCTCTATCTCATCCGGCGGCTGCGGCCACTGATAGACAGCTTCACTCCGGCTGACTTGGGCAGAGATGAGAAATAAACACGTCCAGGGGGGGCCAGGAACGGCGTCTGGGCGTGGCTGACTCCTCGTCTCCCAATCGGAGACCACCCAACCGAGCGATAGATGGCAAAAGGTTTGTGACTGCTGCTCTGCTGTGGTATAGTTTGGAGAATTATACCCACCTGACAGGGTGAATTTGTTCGCGCCGTCCAGACCAAAACCCGTATCCATCTGTCTTATCCACGTTCTACACCCCAGAGGAGGCCCGCAGTGAAGGTTAGCTGCTTTCAAGAAAATCTTGCCAAAGGACTTTCCATTGTAGGCCGGGCGGTGTCGTCCCGCAGCACGCTGCCCGTGTTGGGCAACATTCTGCTGGAAGCCAAAGACAACCAGCTTCGGCTGGCTGCTACCAATCTGGAGATTGGCATCAACTGTTGGATCGGCGCGCGGGTGGACGACGAGGGCGCGGTGACAGTGCCCGCCCGTCTACTGACCGAATTTGTCAACAGCCTGCCCGCCGAGCGGATCGATCTGGAACTCTCTGTGCGCACCCAGACTCTTCATCTGCAATGCGCCCGCTACGAGGCCAACATCAAAGGCATCGACGCCGCCGAATTCCCCATTATCCCCACAGTGGACAACGGCGAAGGACCCGAAGAGACAGCGGTTGTGCTGGAGGGCAGCACAATCGCCCTGGAAACTGGCGGTCTGCGCAAGATGATCGATCAAGTGATTTTCGCCGCAGCCACCGATGAGAGCCGCCCCACTTTGACCGGTGTGGAAGTTGCCTTCAAAGGCGAGCGGCTGACCATGGCCGCCACCGACGGCTACCGGCTCAGCGTGCGCAGCGTTCAATTGGATCAGCCTTTTTCCGAGGATATGACTGTCATCGTACCCGCTCGCAGCCTGGGCGAACTGGGCCGGGTGATTGCCGACGCCGACGACGAGAAGCCCGTTCAGGTGACTGTGACCCAGGCCCGCAACCAGATTCTTTTCCGGGTGTGGGGCAAGGGTACAGAGACCCGGGGCGCATTTCATCAGGTGGATGTGGTCAGCCAGCTCATCGACGCCCGCTATCCCGACTACCGGGCCATCGTCCCCAAAAGCCACACCACCCGCACAGTTGTGCCGACGGATTCTTTGCTAAAGGCCGTAAAAGTGGCCCAGCTTTTCGCCCGGGACAACGCCAACATCGTGCGTCTGGGCATCCAACCCGGCAACGGCGACGGGCCGGGCACCCTGCAACTGGCCGCCGTCAGCACCGAGATGGGTGACAATGTGAACCAGCTGGACGCAATGGTGGAGGGCAACGAACTGGAAATCACCTTCAACGCCCGTTATTTGATTGATGTGCTCAGCCAGATCAGCGAACCCCAGGTGGTGATCGAGACCACCCAGTCCAACCGACCTGGCACGATCCGCCCGGTGGGGATGGGCACAGAAGAGTTTTTGCATGTGGTTATGCCCATGCACCCGCCGAAGTAGGCGGCGGTCAACTTTCGCCGATTGAGTTAGATTGACAGTCTATACGAAAACGTGAAACGTGAAACGTGAGAAAGTTCGACTGCTCTCACATTTCACGTTTTCCATTTCTGACCACCCGGAGAAAGGAGTTTCCCTGATGGAATCCCTGCGCATCTTCTTCAAATATATGAATGTGGGGATGCTCTGGCTCTGGCGGCTTGGATTAGGACCACTTCTGAGCGTCTGGCCCCCTGTCTTTGGCCGCTATCTGGTCATCACCCACACCGGGCGCAAGAGCGGGCTGCCCCGGCGCACACCGGTCAACTACACGCTGATCGACGGCGAGATTTATGTGACCGCTGGATTCGGGAGGCGAGCCGATTGGGTGCAGAATACACGGGTCAATCCAAAAGTGGAGCTCTGGTTGCCTGATGGCTGGTGGGATGGAGTGATGGAAGATGTGACCGGCCAGGAAGGCCACGCCGCAAGAATGCGCCGGGTACTTATCGACAGCGGCTTTGCCACCCCGCTCTTTGCTGGTTTTAGCCCCCACACCGCATCCGATGCCGAGATTGCCCAAGCCACGGCGGACTACCGGATATTCCACATCCGTCGTAGCACAGCCCGCACCGGCCCCGGCGGGCCAGGGGAATACGCGTGGGTCTGGCCGATCCTCACTTTTCTGCTCCTGTGGGGGCGTCGGCGCGGCAAGCAGTAGCGCTGATTTCCCAAATCACCCGATCAACCAATTATCCAATCAACTAATCAGCCGAGACCAAATGAGCGCACAGGAACACAAAGATCAGGCCGCGGCCACCCACGAAAGCGTCGCCATAGCGATTGTCACCGTCAGCGACACCCGCACTGCCGAGACCGACCGCAGCGGGCAGACAATCCGCGCGCTGGCCGAAGAAGCGGGCCATCGCATTATTGGCTATCGCATTGTCAAGGACGAACCAGTGCAAGTCCAGGCCGCTCTGGAGGATTTCAGCGCAGGTGAAGCACAAATGATCATTTTCAACGGCGGCACAGGTATCAGCCGCCGGGATCAGACCTACGACGTGCTGGCCCGCGCCCTGGAAAAGGAGCTGCCCGGCTTCGGCGAGCTTTTCCGTATGTTGAGTTATGCCGAAATCGGCTCGGCCGCGATGATGAGCCGGGCCACCGCAGGCATCTTCCGGGGCTGCGCGGTCGTCAGCGTCCCCGGCTCTACCAACGCCGTCGCACTGGCAATGACCCAACTCATCCTGCCGGAGATCCGCCATCTGGCCTGGGAGATGACCCGATGAACGAAAGTATGACCCTCTTTTCTGTGCCCGGCCTACCGATGATCCGCCCCGGCGACGACCTGGCCCAACTGATTGCCGAGAAGATAGAGTCTGCCGGTCAGCAGCTACACTCCGGCGATATTCTTGTGATTGCCCAGAAGGTGGTAAGCAAAGCCGAAGGGCGGCTGGTACGCCTCTCCGCTGTGACGCCGGGCGAGCGGGCTTTGGAACTGGCCGAAATCACTGGCAAGGACCCCCGCATCGTTCAAGTAATTCTGGATGACAGCCACGAAGTGGTACGCGCCCGCCGCGGTCTGCTGATTGTGGAGCAGAAAAGCGGTTGGGTCTGTGCCCACGGTGGGATGGACCGCTCGAATGTGCAGCCGGTGGATGGGGAGGAGATGGTAGCCCTGCTGCCAGAGAATTCGGACGCCAGCGCCGAGGGGCTGCGCGCCCGGCTGGCCGAACTGACCGGTGCGCAGGTGGCCGTCCTCATCAGCGACAGCCACGGGCGGCCCTGGAAATTTGGCACAATGGGTGTCTGCATCGGCTGCGCGGGCATCCC